>CAZVUW010000045.1:14923-24540 GCA_964629825.1 uncultured Actinomycetota bacterium | reverse complement strand
TGCAGCGCCGCCAGAGCCTGATCGGCGACGGGATGGGCCACGTCGCCTTCGCCGGGGTGGGCGGCGCGTTCCTGCTCGGCCTGGATCCGGTCCTCGGCGCGGCTGCCCTGTCCGTGGTGGCGGCCTTCGTGCTGCACGGCCTGCGCCGCAGCGGGCTGGGCGGCGATCTGGCGCTGGCGCTGATCTTCTACGGCGGCATCGCCCTCGGCTTCCTGCTCCTGTCGCGCGCCGGCTTGGGCGTGAACCGCGTCCTCGGCCTGCTGTTCGGCAGCCCGCTCAACCTCACCTGGGGCGAGACGCTGACGATCGTCGTCCTGGCCCTCGGCGTGCTGGCCGTGGTCGTGGCGCTGCGCGGACCGCTCCTCGCCATGGCCTTCGACGAGCAGGCCGCCCGCGTCAGCGGCCTGCCGACCGGTGCTCTGGCGCTGCTCCTGACGATCGTCGTGGGCCTCACCGTCGTCGGGGGGATGAATGCGGTGGGTCTGCTGCTGGTGGCGGCGCTGATGGTCGTGCCGGTCGCCGCCGCCTCGCAGGTGGCTCGCAGCTATCGGGGCACGATGGCGCTGGCGTCGGCCATCGGCGCGTTCAGCGCGACCGCCGGGCTGGCGCTCGCGTTCTACGCCGACCTCACCCCGGGCGCCTCGATCGTCCTCACGGGGATCGCCTGCTACGTCGCCGCCGTTGCAGCGCGCGGCGTCGTCCATCGTCGTCGTCTCGAAGCCTGACGGAGAGCACATGCCGATCAACGCCCCCGAGCACGCCCTGCGACAGGCGGGGCTGCGCGCAACCCGCCAGCGCCTGACGGTGCTCGAGGCGCTGCGCGGTCGCGAGGAGAGCGTGACCGCACAGGACCTCCACATGGAGCTGCGCCAGGCCGGCGAGCCGGTCGGCCTGACGACCGTGTACCGGACCCTGGCGGCGCTGGCCGAGGCCGGCTTCCTCGACACCTTCAACCGCGAGGGTGAGCAGGCGTTCCGCCTGTGCGGCGACCGCCACCATCACCACCTGGTCTGCGAGACCTGCAACCGGGTCGAGGAGATCACCGCCGAGGAGGTCGAGCGCTGGGTCAGCCAGGTGGCCTCGGCGCACGGGTTCTCCGTGACGGGTCACCGCGCCGACATCTTCGGCGTCTGCTCGGACTGCGCGGTCGAGCCGTGAGCCCGTCACCGCTGCTGCGCATCGGCCCCGCGGACGTCGGCGAGCGGGTGAGCGTCCGCTCCCGCATCCCCGCGGGTCCGGGTGAGCCCACCGCGACCGACACGATCGGGTACCTGCGCTCCTGGGAGGACGGCGTCCTGACCATCGAGCGCCGCGACGGCCAGCTTGTGACCCTCCAGGAGGAGGATCTGATCGCGGGTCGGCGCGTGCCACCGCCGCCGCAGCGGCGCAGCCCCCGACAGCCCTAGAGCCGCGGCTGCAGGTCGAGGTCGCGTGCGAGCCTGCGCGCGGCGACCTGGAGCAGGTCCCACACCCCGCCGAACGGCGGCGCGTAGCTGAGGTCAAGCGTCTGCGCCTGCTGCACCGTGACGCCCAGCTGGCACCAGGTGGCCGCCACGTCGATGCGCTTCGCCACGTTGCCGGTGCCGACCAGCTGCGCCCCGAGCACCCGACCGGTCCTCCGCTCGGCCAGCATCTTCACGTGCACGACCCCCGGATCCGGCATGTATCCGGCCCGGGCGGTGCCGGTGAACCGGGTAGCCCCGAACGCCAGGCCGGCCTCGGCCGCCTCGGCGGTGGTCAGGCCGACGCGGCCGATCTCCCACTGGCAGATGCGTGTGACGGCGGTGCCGACAACGCCGGGGAAGGTCGCCGCGCCCTCGCCGCCCTCCAAGGCGGCGACGATGTCGATGCCGGCGACCTTGCCCTGCTTGTTCGCGTGCGTCCCCAGCTGGACGTTGCGCCGCAGGCCCGCCACGAGGTCGTGTGACTCGACGCAGTCCCCGGCGGCCCAGATGCCCTCGACGTCGGTGCGCATCCGCTCGTCGACGACCAGCCCGCCCGAGGGTCCGACCGAGCAGCCGGCGCTGGTCGCCACCGCGGTGTTGGGGCGCGAGCCGGCCGCCACGATGACGATGTCGGCGGGGATCTCGCCGCTGTCCGTGAGGACCGAGACCAGACGGCCATCGACGGCGTTCAGGGCCTGGACGTCCGCGCGCAGTCGGACCTCGACGCCGAAGTCGACCAGGACGTTCTCGACCACGGCGGCCATGTCGTCGTCCAGGGACTTCATGACCTGGTTGCTGCGGTCGACGATGGTGGCGCGGTGTCCGCGCTGCACCAGCGCCTCGGCGACCTCCAGCCCGATGTAGCCGGCGCCGATGACGACGACCTGGCGTGCCGAGGTGTCCGAGCCGACGCGCAGGAGGTCGCGGACGCGCTCACCCTCGTCCAGGGTGTGGACGACCTCGCCGTAGCGGTCCAGCCCCTCGACGTCGGGGACGTTGGGGTGCGCTCCGGTCGCGATCAGCAGGGCGTCGTAGGGCTCCTCGCGCTCGGCGCCGCTGGTCAGGTCGCGGACCACGACCACGCGCCGGTGCGGGTCGACTGACAGCGCCTCCGTGCGCGTGTGCACCGCAACCCCGCGGGCGCGGAACTCCTCGGGCGTGCGGACGATCAGGTCGGCCGGGTCCTCGATGTAGCCGGCGATGAGGTACGGGATCCCGCACATCGAGTAGGACGTGTACGGGCCGCGCTCGAAGACGACCACCTCGACATGGGGTGCGGCGCGGCGCAGGTGCATGGCGGCGGACATGCCGGCCGCATCGCCGCCGACGATGGCGACCCGCGGCGCCTCAGCCACCGATGGCCTCACCGATGCGGTGCACCACGATCCGGTTGGTGCCGCCCTGGTTCCCCGGCAGGCCGGAGACGATCACGATCGGCTCGCCGCGCTGCGCCCAGTTGCCCTCGACCAGGAAGCGCTCAGCGGCGCTGATCAGCTCCGAGCCGGCGCCCTTCATCGGGACCAGCGCGCCCTCGACGCCCCACATCAGCGCGGTCCGCCGGCGCGTCTTCTCGAACGGGGTCAGGCCCAGCAGCGGGACCTTGGGCCGGAACTTGCTGACCAGCTGGATCGAGTGGCCGCTGATCGAGTACACGACCAGGGCGGCGGCGGCCACGTCCTCGGCCACCTGACATGCGGCGCGGGCGACGTGGCGCTTGATCTCGCGGCCGGGGGGCGCCTGCGGCGAAGGGTGCAGCAGGTGCGGCGAGGACTCGGCGACCTCGATGATCCGGGCCATCGTCCGCACCGCCTCGACGGGGTAGCGGCCAGCGGCGGTCTCCCCCGACAGCATCACGGCGTCCGTCCCGTCGAACACGGCGTTCGCGACGTCGCTTGCCTCGGCGCGGGTGGGCCGCGGCGACGACACCATGCTCTCGAGCATCTCCGTCGCCGTGATCACAGGGACGGCGCGCATGTTGGCTTGGGCGATGATCTCCTTCTGGATCGCCGGGACGCGCTCGGGACCGATCTCCACGCCGAGATCCCCGCGCGCGACCATGACGGCGTCGCTCGCGTCGATGATCTCACCCAGGTGGTCGATGACCTCGGGGCGCTCCAGCTTGGCGATGATCGGCGCCTCGCCGCCGGCCGCGTGGACCCGCTCGCGGGCGCTGATCAGGTCGTCGGGGCGCCGGACGAACGACAGGGCGACCCAGTCGATGCCGAGGGCAAGCGCGGCCTGCAGGTCCTCGATGTCCTTGTCGGTCATGCTCGGGGCCGACACGGCGACACCGGGCAGGTTGACGCCCTTGCGACTGAGGGCCGTGCCGCCCGCCACCACGCGGGCGACCACACGCGCGCCGTGGTCCTCCAGGCGGGAGACGACCAGCCGGATGGTGCCGTCGGCGATGAGAACCAGGGCGCCGGGCTGGACATCGCGGCCGAGGGACTCGTAGACCACCGGCACGGCCGGGATGCCCTCGGACTGGTAGTCGTCCAGGGTCTCGGCGCCGGGGAACAGGTACACCTCGCCGCCGGTCGGCAGCACCACGCCCTCGTCTGGGAGGATGCCGAGGCGGATCTTGGGGCCCTGGAGGTCGGCCAGCGTCCCGACGTTGCGGTCCAGGCGCTGGGCCAGCTCGCGCACCGTCTCGAGGCGCCGCTCGTGCGTGGCGTGGTCGCCGTGGGAGAAGTTGAGCCGGACCACGTCGATCCCGGCCTCGACGGCCGCGCGCAGCTTGTCGCGGTCATCCAGGGCGGGCCCGAGCGTTGCGACGATCTTGGCTCTGCGCACACGCGGCTCCTGGACGGCTGGACCCTAGACGCGGCTCAGGCTAGTCCCTTCCCGGGCAGGCGCGCATCGATCCTCACGCCTGCTGGCCGCGCCGGTACTGCTTTCCGGCGGCCGCGGGCGGTCGCAGGCGCTGCGCGAAGAAGGCGAGCACCAGCAGCGTGGTGACGTAGGGCGTCACGAATATGAACTGGCTCGGCACGACGTCTGTCGACAGCCACCAGGCGCCGATGAGGACGGCCGCGACGCCCATGCCGATCGCCGGGACGACCTTGCGACGGGTGGCAGACCAGATCGCGCCGGCCGCCAGGGCGATGGCGAGGTACAGCACCAGCCCGTGCACGGCCTCGCCGGAGCGCAGCTCCAGGGCCTGCGCGTAGCCGAACAGCGCCGCACCCGCAGCCACGCCGCCGGGCCGCCAGTTGCCGAAGATCAGAGCTGCCAGCGCGATGAAGCCTCGTCCCGCCGTCTGACCCTCGCGGTAGATGCCCGCCGCCTCGAGCACCAGGATCGCGCCGCCCAGCCCGGCGAGCATGCCGGAGATCGTGACGGCGATGTACTTCACGGTGTAGACCCGCACGCCCAGGGACTCCGCGGCGACGGGGTGCTCGCCGACGCTGCGCAGCCGCAGCCCGAAGGACGTGCGCCACAGGACGAACCAGGTCAGCGGCACGAGCGCGACGGCGAAGACCAGCAGCCAGGACACACCGCTGGTCAGACCCCGCAGCAGCGCGGCGAGGTCGGACAGGGCGGGGATGTCGGCGCGCTCCAGGGAGCCGAGCAGGTCCGGGGTGCGCCAGCCGAACAGCTCACCCCCGGCCAGGAAGGGCACGCTCATGGAGCCGACGCTGCCGCTGATGCGCGGCGATTGCGTCGCCCCACCCCCGGTCGCGCCCGCGTAGGCGACCACTGACAGGAAGCGCGCCACGCCTGCGGCGAGGATGTTGATCGCGACACCCGAGACGATCTGGTCGATGCCGAAGGTCACGGTCGCGACCGCATGCAGCAGGCCGCCCAGCCCCCCGCCGATGATGGCCGCCACGACCCCCCACCAGGGCCCGTACTGCAGGGCCGCCCAGGCGCCGAACCAGGTCCCGAGGATCATCATCCCCTCGAGGCCGATGTTGACGACGCCGGCGCGTTCGGCGAAGAGGCCCCCCAGGCCGGCCAGAAGGATCGGCACGGCGAGGCGGAAGGCGGCGCTGTAGGTGCCGCTCGAGGTGAGCTCGCCCGCGCCCGTGATCTCCGCAACCAGCGACAGCAGCAGAAGCCCGCCGAGGCCGAGGACGATGATGCGGCGGTAGCGCCGGTTGGCCGGCTGCGGCGCGACCGGTGGAGCCGCGCTGCGCTCGGAGTCGACCAGGCCGCCGGGTGCCGTCGTCATGCGGTCGCCCCCTCTGGCTCGGTGCTGGCGGGTACCTCGGCCGCGGCCTCGGCGACCTGCCGTGCGGAGATGATCCGCCGGGCGATCTCGTAGGCGATGACCACCGAGAGGATGATCACACCCTGGATGATCACCTCGATCTCCTTGGGGATCTGCTCGAAGTCGAGGATCTGCGCGCTGCGGTTGAGGAAGGCGAACAGCAGCGCCGCGAAGCCCATCCCGACCGGGTGGTTGCGGCCCACCAGGGCCACCGCGATGCCCGCGAAC
This sequence comes from uncultured Actinomycetota bacterium, assembly GCA_964629825.1. Taxonomy (GTDB): domain Bacteria; phylum Actinomycetota; class Nitriliruptoria; order Euzebyales; family Egibacteraceae; genus CAZVUW01. Next base: position 18,654 of record CAZVUW010000045.1, on the reverse strand, counting down.
CCGAAGCCGGTCGGGAAGTCGAGCGTGTAGCGGCCGAAGAAGCCGAGGACCTGCGACAGGCCCACCAGGCCCGCGATGCCGCCCGAGAGCAGCATGGCCTTGATGACCATGGTGCGCGGGTTGACGCCGCCCGCCTCGGCGGCCTGGGGGTTGAGGCCGACCGCGCGCAGGTCGTAGCCGAAGCGGGTGCGCCACACCAGCAGGTAGTAGGCGATGCCGACCAGCACCGCGATCAGCACGAAGCCCTGCAGGTCCGAGCCGCCCGGCACCTCGATCCCGACCGCCTCCAGGACCGGGTTGAGCGAGGGGAACAGCCCCGAGGCCGGGATCTCCGGGGTGCGGATGTTGACGTCGCCGCTGACCGACGCCTCGCGGAAGTAGTAGGCGAGCAGGTAGGCGCCCACGCCGGTCGCGATGAAGTTCAGCATGATGGTCGCGATGACCTCATGGACGTTGCGGTAGACCTTCAGCACGCCCGCGATCCCGGCCCACGCCGCCCCGACGACCATCGCGACGACGATGATCAGCGTCACGTGCAGCACGGCCGGCAGCGCCACCGCGGCCCCGACCGTCGCCGCCACCAGCGCGGCGATCGAGTACTGGCCCTCGACGCCGATGTTGAACAGCCCCATCTTGAAGCCGATGCCGACCGCCAGGGCTGACAGGTACAGCGGGATCGCCCGGTTGATGATCGAGATCAGCGAGCTCAGCTGGATCCCGTAGGAGGCCATCGAGCCGAACGCCTTGACCGGGCTCTCGCCGATCAGGGCGAGCGCGAGCCCCGACACCAACAGCGCGAAGGCGATCGCGGCGACTGAGGCCGCGATCCGGATCGCAAACGCCCTCACGGCCGCTCCTCCACCTCTCCCGCCGGGCTCGCCCCTGCCGCCGCAGTCCCGCCTGCTTCGGCGCCGCGCAGGCGGTCGCCGTCGGCTCGTGCTCCGGTCATGTAGGAGCCGAGCTCCTCCGGGGTGACCGTGGTGGGGTCGAGCCGCGCCACGATCCGGCCGCGGAACAGGACGCACAGGCGGTCGGAGAGGCCGATCAGCTCCTCGAGATCGGCCGACAGCAGGAGGACCGCCAGGCCGCGCGCGCGGGCGCGGCGGATCTCCTCCCAGATCGCCGCCTGGGCGCCGACGTCGACCCCGCGGGTCGGATGGGCGGCGATGAGCACCTCGGGCTCGGCCATCAGCTCACGACCGATGACGAGCTTCTGCTGATTGCCGCCAGACAGAGCGAACGCCGGCACATCGACGCCAGGGGTCCGCACGTCGTAGGCGTCGATGATCTCCTGGGTCCGCTTGATCGCGCCTGCGCGGTCGATCCAGGGCCCGCGCGCGAACGGGGCCTCGCGCTGGCGGCCGAGCATGGCGTTCTCCCACAGCGGCGCCGCGAGCAGCAGACCGCGCAGGTGGCGGTCCTCCGGCACGTAGCCGAGCCCGCGGGCGCGCCTGCGCCCCGTGTCCCAGTCGGTCACGTCCTGGCCGCCGAGCAGCACCCGACCGGTGGTCACCCGCTGGAGGCCCATCAGGGCTTCGATCAGCTCGGCCTGGCCGTTGCCCTCGACGCCGGCCACGCCCAGGATCTCGCCGCGGTGGATCTCGAACGAGACATCGGAGAGGGTCGCGCGGCCGCCCTGGTCGACGATGCCCAGGCCCTCGACGGACAGGGCCACCTCGTCCGTGACCGTCGACTCGCGAATCTCCGGGGTCGGCAGCTCGCTGCCGACCATCAGCTCGGCCAGCTCGCGCGCGGTGACGTCGGCCGCGTCCACCGTCGCGACGGTCCGGCCGCCCCGCATGACGGTGATCGCGTCCGCGATGGCGAGCACCTCGTCGAGCTTGTGCGAGATGAAGATGATCGTGACACCCGACGCCTTCAGCTCGCGCAGGTTCTCGAACAGCTCCTCGACCTCCTGCGGCACCAGGACGCCGGTGGGCTCGTCGAGGATCAGGATCCGCGCCCCGCGGTAGAGGACCTTGACGATCTCCACGCGCTGCTTCTCGCCGACCGACAGCGTGTCGACCCGTCGATCGGGGTTCAGGGCGGTGCCCTGCGTGCGCGAGAGCTGCTCGATGCGGGCGCGGGCGGCCGCGAAGTCGATCAGGCCCGCACGTGCGGGCTCGCTGCCCAGGATGATGTTCTCGGCGACGGTCAGGTTGCCCGCCAGCATGAAGTGCTGGTGGACCATGCCGATGCCAGCCTCGATGGCGTCCTTCGGCGAGCGGAAGGCCCGCTGCTCGCCGTCGATCGCGATGGTCCCCTCGTCCGGGCGCTGCATCCCGTAGAGGATCTTCATCAGGGTGGACTTGCCGGCTCCGTTCTCACCCACCAGGGCGTGGACGGAGCCGGTCGCCACCGAGAAGGAGACGCCGTCGTTGGCGACGACTCCCGGAAAGCGCTTGCAGATGCCCGCCAGCTCAACCGCCGGCGGGGCGGCGGTTGCCGCGGTCATCCCCCGGAGGGCTCGGTCGGCACCTCGATGTCGCCGTCGATGATGCGCTGCTTGAGCTCGTCGAGCTGGTCGGTGATGTCGTCGATGAAGCCACCGGAGGTCGCGTAGTCGACGCCGCCGCTGGCGAGGTCGAAGGTGCGGTACCCGCCCGTGAACGTGCCGTCGACGAAGGCCGCGGTGGTCTCGTAGACCGCCACGTCCACCTGCTTCAGCATCGAGGTGAGGATGTAGTCGCGGAGCTCCTCCGGGGCGGTCTGGTACTGGTCGGAGTCAACCCCGATGGCCCACACCTTCGAGCCCGAGCTCTCGGACACGTCGCGCGCCGCCTCGAACAGACCGGCACCGGACGCCCCAGCGGCGTGGTAGATCACGTCCGCGCCGGCGTCGTACATGCCCCGGGCGACCTCACGACCGCGCGCCGGGTCGGCGAAGCCGTCGAAGTCCGGCGGCTGGGTGATGTAGCTGATGTCGATCTGGATGTCGGGGTTGATCTCCCGGGCACCCGCGACGTAGCCGGCCTCGAACTTGCGGATCAGGTCGGTCTCGACGCCGCCGATGAAGCCGATGTGGCCGGTCTCGGACTTGAGAGCCGCGGCGGCGCCGACCAGGAACGAGCCCTGCTCCTCGGCGAAGGCGAGCGCCACGACGTTGGAGGACTCGTCGAGGCCCTCGATGAAGCCGTCGATGAGGCCGTAGTTGACGTCGGGGAAGTCGGCCGCGGCGGCCTGGATCGACTCGGTGAACAGGAAGCCCACGCCGAAGATCAGGTCGAAGCCCTGCTGGGACAGCAGCCGCAGCAGCTCCTCGCGGTTCTCACCGCCCTCGGACGGCTCCAGCTCGTTGACCTCGAGGTTGAACTCCTCGGCCGCGCGGTCCAGACCGGCCGCCGCGGAGTCGTTGAACGACAGGTCACCGCGCCCGCCGATGTCGTAGACCATGCCGATCCGGGCGTCGACCTCGCCGTCGCCCTCGTCGCCACCCTCGTCTCCGGCGGTCTCCTCGCCGGCGGTCTCCTCGCCGGCGTCCTCGGTGGAGTCCCCGTCCCCGTCTCCGCCGCAGGCGGCGAGGAGGAGCAGGAAGGCCATCAGCAGAGCCAATGCCCGGGAGGTGCGCAGCATCGATCACCCTTCTGTTCGAGCCCGCCGGAGGCCACAGGTCTCCCGCACGGCATGTTGACAGCTCCCCGCCCCTGCGGCGTATCCGGCGCGACGGCAGGGCTTGCCCGCCCACCATCCTACGACAAGGTTAGAAATCCGGCGGTACGCCGCGCCGGTCT
>CAZVUW010000045.1:0-14823 GCA_964629825.1 uncultured Actinomycetota bacterium | reverse complement strand
TTGCGCGATTCGGCGTCGCACCGCACCTCTCCGGGCGAGGCCCTTCGGGCAGTAGGATCCCGCCGTGGACAACCTGACGGTGATCGAGCATCCGCTGGCGGGGCACCTCTTGACGGAGCTGCGGGACGCCCGCACCGCACCGGAGCGCTTCCGCTCCCTGACCAAGCGCCTTGCGACCGTCCTGGTGCTGGAGGCGACCCGCTCCCTGCCGACACGGTCCGAGCCGGTGTCCACGCCCGTGGCGGACACGTCCGGTCAGCGCCTTGTCGCCCGCGTCGTCGCGGTGCCGATCCTGCGGGCGGGCCTGGGGATGCTGACCTCGGCCACGGAGCTGCTCCCAGACGTGGAGGTCGGGTACGTCGGCCTGGAGCGCGACGAGCAGACCCTGCTGCCCTCCTCCTACTACCTGAAGGTGCCGGAGCTGGACGGGGCGACGGTCCTGGTCCTGGACCCGATGCTCGCCACGGGCGGCTCCGCGTCGTTCGCCCTGGACGTGCTGCGGGGCAGCGGTGCCACCGACCTGCAGCTGCTGTGCGTCGTCGCCGCGCCCGAGGGGGTGCGGATGGTGTCCGAGCGCCACCCGGACGTGCGCATCATCACCGCCGCGCTCGACGAGCGGCTGAACGACGTGGGCTACATCGTCCCCGGGCTGGGCGACTTCGGCGACCGGCTGTACGGGACCTTCTAGTCTCAGGCGGTCGGCTGGCCCGGGTGCTCCGGCTGCAGGCGCCGATAGGTCCCGGCGTGCCACACCAGGGGCTCCACCCCGCTGCCCTCGCCGAGGGCGAGCACCTCGCCGACGAAGATCGTGTGGTCGCCGCCGTCGTGCGTGGCCGTGATGCGGCAGTCGAGCCAGGCGAGCCCGCCCGTGAGCACCGGGCAGCCCGTGACCGGGGCCGGCCGCCAGTCGAAGCCGTCGAACTGGTCGGTGCCCGTCGGCCGGCGGGGGGAGGCGAACCACACCGAGGCGTCGGCCTGGTCCGCAGCCAGGACCGTGATCGCGAAGGTGCCGGTGCGGTGCAGCAGGTCGTGCATGCGCGCGTCGCGGTCGACGCAGATCAGCACCAGGAGCGGGTCGAGCGACAGGGACGCGAACGAGTTCGCGGTCATGCCGTGCAGCGTCCCGGCAGTGCAGGTGGTCACCACGGTGACGCCGGTGGTGAACCGGCCGACGATGCGCCGGAAGTCCTCCTGGCTGATCGGATGGGGCTGGGTTGTGCTCACAAGGCGACCCTACCCGTCCGCATGCCGCACGCCCGAACCGCGGGGCTCAGGCCCGCAGGCCCGCGAACAGGTCGTCCTCGCGCTCCGGCACCGGCACGTCGCTGCGCCGACGGACGAACCACTCGTAGCCGAACACGTCGGCAGCCAGGTCCTCGGGGAAGTTGAGGAAGAACGAGTCCGGCCCCAGCTGGGAGCGGTGCTCGGTCAGCGCCGCGCGCTTGCGCTCCAGCCACGGGCGGATGTCCACCACCGTCGTGATCGCCTCGTCCGGCAGGCCGAACGGCAGCTCCTCGGCGCGCTCCGCCGCACCGAAGGGGCTCGGCCGACCGGTCGCGGCCAGCGCCCGGTTGGCCGCCAGCATGGCGCTGACGGGGACGGTGGCCAGGTAGACCTTGGACACGTCCCAGGCGGGCCCCGCCTCCGGGTACAGGGACGGCACCGCGCAGGCCTCGGCGGCGACCAGGGCCACCCGGTGCGCCTGGATGTGGTCGGGGTGCCCGTACAGCCCGAAGGCGTCGTAGGTCACAAGCACGGCGGGACGGAACTCGCGGATGTGCGCGACCAAGCGCCCGACGGCCTCGTCGAAGTCGGCGCTCCAGAACGACGCCGGGTCGGAGTTGCTCTCCTCCCCCGCCATCCCCGAGTCGACGTAGCCCAGCCAGCGCGGCGGTCCGGCGCCGAGCACCGCGAGCGCGCGGGTGAGCTCCGCGCGCCGCACCTCGGCCAGCCGGGGCGCGACCTCGGCGGGGTCCATGCCCTCGCCGACCACCTCGCCGCGCTCCCCGCCGGTGCAGGTGACGACCGCGGTGCGGAAGCCCTCGTCCGCCGCCCGTGCCAGGACGCCCCCGGTGGAGATGCACTCATCATCGGGGTGGGCGTGGACGCACATCAGGCCGGGGGCGGGCATCGCTTCCTCCTGGGACGGGCGCTGCCACGGTAGCGCCGGCGCCGAGCACGCCCCGCCGTCCCCTATCCTGGGCCGTCGTGCCGATACAGGAGCTCATCCTCGCCGACACCCGAGCCGGCCTGGCGGCGGGGTTGGACCTGCTGTCCGACCTCGAGACCGTCGGCGTCGACGTCGAACGCGCCGACTGGGACCGCTACTACCGCACCGCGGCGCTGATCCAGGTCGGCGGCGACGGGCGGGTGACGCTGGTCGACCCCCTCGCGCTGGACGACCTGTCGGCCCTCGACGACTTCCTGGCGGGGCGCCGCACGATCCTGCACGCCCTCGAGAACGACCTCGGCCCCCTGACCAGCTTGGGGGTGACGCCGCCCAGGATCGAGGACACCGCCATCGCGGCCGCGATCCTCGGGCTGCCGACCGGCCTGGAGGGACTCCTGCGCGACCTCCTCGGCGTCGAGCTCGCAGGTGACAAGGCTGCGATGCAGCGCGCCCAGTGGGAGGCGCGTCCGCTGACCGAGCAGATGATCAGCTACGCCGCCGGGGACGTCGCAGACCTGCCCGCGCTGTGGGAGGTCCTGGCGCAGCGCCTTGAGGAGAGCGGCCGCGCCGGCTGGTACGCCGAGGAGCTCCAGGCGACCCTGACGCAGCCCAGCGCCGAGGAGCGACGCGACTGGAGCCGCCTGCGTGGCATCGGGCGGCTCGACCCCGCGACGCGCGCCCGTGCCCGCCGGCTGTGGGAGGTGCGCGAGGACCTCGCCCGCAGCACCGACACCGCGCCGGCGCGGATCCTCGGCGACAAGGTCCTTCTCGACCTCGCTGCGACGCCGCCGGAGAGCCCCGCGGAGCTGGGGCGGCGCGGCGTGCGGCGCCAGGCGGTCCGCGACTTCGGCGCCGCGATCGTGCGCGCCCTGAAGGCTCCGATCGCGGCCGAGTCCTCCGGGCCGTCGAGCTCGGGACGGGTGCCGACCGACGAGGACCGCGCGCTGGCGGACCGGCTGCGCGTGCTGCGCTCCCAGCGGGCGGCCGAGCTCGGCATCGACGCGGGCCTGCTGTGCCCCAGCCGCCGGCTCATGGGAGCGGTGCTCGCCGCCCCCAAGACCGCCGAGGAGCTGCGCGCGGCACTGGGTCTGCGCTCCTGGCAGTGGGAGCAGGTGGCCGACGACTTCGTGGACGCGTTCGGGCTGGCCGGCTCCGGGAAGGGTGGAGCGGACGCCGAGGAGGAGCCTGCGCGATGACCGACGTCCTCACCCCCGATGCCCTCGAGAGCGCGCTCGGACAGCTCGACGGCTGGTCCGGCACGACCGAGCACGGCATCTCGAAGACCTACCAGCTCCGGGACTTCGCCGACGCGATGCGGTTCGTCAACCGCGTCGCGGAGATCGCCGAGGAGCGCAACCACCACCCCGACATCGAGATCAGCTGGAACCGCGTCACGCTGCGGATCATCAGCCACTCGGCCGGGGGTGTGACTCAGGACTGCGTGGACCTGGCCCGCGCGATCGACGCGGGTTGAGCCCTAGCGGACCTCCGCCAGCGGCAGGCGCCGCAGGCCGGCCGGGAGGGCGAAGTGCATGTCCTCCTCGACGACCTGGAGCTGCTCGACCTCGGCTCCGCCGGGACGCCGCCGCAGGTGCTCGATCACGCCCTCGACCAGGGTCTCCGGGGCGCTGGCGCCGGAGGTGAGCCCGATCGTGCGGACGCCCTCAAGCCACTCCTCGTGGATCGCGTCGGCGTCGTCGATCAGGTAGGCGGCCGGCGCGCCGTGGCCCAGAGCCACCTCGACCATCCGCTTGGAGTTCGAAGACGTCTCCGAGCCGATGACGAACACGACGTCGCTGCGCCGTGCCAGGACCTTGGTGGCGTCCTGGCGGTTCTGCGTGGCGTAGCAGATGTCGTCACCGCGCGGACCGCGGGCGTTGGGGTAGCGCTGCCGGATGGCCGCGATGATCGAGGACGCCTCGTCCACGGACAGGGTCGTCTGCGAGATGTAGGCGACCTTGTCCGGGTCGGGCAGGTCGAGCTCGGCCACGTCCTCGGGGGTCTGGATGAGGGTGATCGACTCGGGCGCGTTGCCCATCGTGCCGATGACCTCCTGATGCCCCTCATGACCGATCAGGAGGATCGAGTAGCCGGCCTCGGCGTAGTGGCGGGCCTCGTAGTGGACCTTGGTCACCAGCGGGCAGGTCGCGTCGATGGTCTTGAGCCCCAGCTCCGCCGAGCGCTGCTTCACCGCCGGCGCGACGCCGTGGGCTGAGAAGATCAGCAGCGCGCCCTCGGGCACCTCTGACTCGTCCTCGACGAAGACCGCGCCCTTGGCCTCGAGGTCGGCGACGACGCGCCGGTTGTGCACGATGGCGTGCCGCACGTACACCGGCGGCCCGTGGACCTCCAGCGCCAGCTCCACGATCTCGATCGCCCGGTCCACGCCGGCGCAGAAGCCGCGCGGTGCGGCGAGGAGGATCTTGAGGGGCTCGGGCATGCCACCACCGTACTAGCCGGGCCGCGGCGGGGCCTCGGCCGGCGCCGCCGGGGCCCCTTCCCCGGCTTCCTCGCGCCCGCTGGCATACTGACCGGTCATGCACATCGTCATCGGCGGCTGCGGTCGCGTTGGCGCCGAGGTGGCCGGACGCCTCTCCGCCGACCAGCACGACGTCGTCGTGATCGACTCCTCCGAGACCTCCTTCGATCGCCTGGGTGGAGCCTTCAACGGCGAGACCCTGGTCGGTGACATCACCGACAAGGACGCCCTGCTGCGCGCTGGCATCGAGCGCGCAGACGGGCTGGTGGCCGTCACCGACCTCGACAACGCCAACCTGATGGCCGTCGAGATCGCCAAGGAGCTGTTCGGGGTCCCCCGCACCGTCGCGCGCCTGTTCAACCCGGAGCGCGAGGAGTCCTACCGCAAGATCGGCATCCGCTACGTGTCAGGCACCCGCCTCGTCGCCAGAGCGGTCCTGAACGAGCTCCAGGCGGGAACCTTCCCCCTGCACGTGGGGTTCGAGGACAGCGATGTGGAGGTGGTCGAGATGCGGGTTGCGCGGCTCGGGCACGGCGTGACGATCGCCGAGCTGGAGGAGACGGCAGCCGTGCGCGTGGCCGCCTACCGGCGCGGTGTCCGCGTCCGCATCCCCCGCCCGGACGACCGGTTGCAGAACGGCGACCTGCTGGTCGCCGCCGTCCGGCGGGACGCGGCGCGGCGCCTGCGCGACTACGTCACCCAACCCTTCACCGACGGCTCCTAGCCATGTACGTCGTCCTGGCCGGTGGGGGCAAGGTGGGGCGGTCCATCGCCGTGGATCTGCTCGAGGACGGCCACGCCGTCACGATCATCGAGCAGGTGGAGCACCGCTGTGAGGAGCTGCTCCGCGACCACGACCTGCTCGTGATCCACGGCGACGCCTGCGACGTGCGCTACCTGGAGCAGGCGCGGCTGGAGCGCGCCGACGTGTTCGTAGCCACCACCGGGGACGACGACGACAACTTCGTCTCCTGCCAGCTGGCGCAGACCAGCTTCGGGGTGCCGCGCGTCATCTCGCGCGTCAACACGCCGCGCAACGAGGAGATCTTCGCCCGGATGCGGATCGAGGCGGTGTCCACGACCAGCCTCATCTCCCGCCTCATCCGCGACGAGGTGACGGTCGGCGAGATGATCCACCTCTACACGCTGAGGGGCGGCAAGGTGAACCTGGTCGAGGTCCACATCCCGCCCGACCGCGACCATCCGAGCCCGCCGGTCGCCGAGCTCGGGCTGCCCGCGGAGAGCGTCATCGTGTGCGTCTTCCGCGGCGAGGACACGGTCATCGTGCGCGGTGACACGCGCCTCCTGCCCGACGACCAGGTCATCGCGCTGACCACCCCCGAGATGGAAGATGAGCTGCGCACGGCGCTGCTCGAGGAGGACCGTCAGCGGTGACCGCCCACCAGCCGGGCGAGGGGTTCGAGCCCCGCCGAACCCGCTCCCAGGAGTCGATGCTGCGCGGGGGCATGCGCGGGATCGCTTTGGTGACCCTGGCGACCGCGGCGCTGTCGGTGGTGGCGGCGCTGATCGCCCTGGCGGTCTCCTGGCTGTACTGACGCCATGCTGTTCCGTCCGGAGGCCGAGGACTTCCGCATCATCGGGCGGTTCACCGGCCAGGTCGTGTACGGCGTCGGAGCCGTCATGGCGCTGCACGCGCTGCTGGCGGCGCTGCTACGGGAGCACAACGAGGCCCTCGCCTTTCTGCTCGGCGCCGGTCTCGCCGTCTCCGCCGGGGCGATCAGCCAGATGGCCCTCCCGGCGCCGCGACGGCTGACACCGAGCCAGGGCCTGGCGACGGTTGCGGTCATCTGGAGCGTCGTACCGGTCTTCGGCGCTGTGCCGCTGCTGCTGTCCGGCAACTACGCCACCCCGCTGGACGCATACTTCGAGGCGGTCAGCGGCTTCGCCACCGTCGGCCTGTCCCTGGTCAACGACCTCGACCACCTGCCGATCAGCATGAACCTCTGGCGGCATGTCATGCACCTGCTCGGCGGGCAGGGGATCCTGCTGGTCGTGCTCACGATCTTCGCCACGACCGGGGGCGGAGCGGGGACGCTGTACACGGGCGAGGGCCGGGCCGAGCGGGTGCTCCCCAACGTCGTCCGCACCGCGAAGTTCATCCTGCGCGTGCTGGCCCTCTACGCCGCCGTCGGGCTGCCCGCGCTGTGGCTCGCGCTGCGCTTCGGAGCCGGCATGGACGCCGGCGACGCGGTCTTCCACGCCCTGACCCTGTTCGCCACGACGTTCCACACGGCGGGCTTCGCGCCGATGTCGGCCAGCGCCGCCTTCTACCGCTCCCCGGCGGTCGAGGCGGTGCTGCTCGTGCTGATGATCGCGGGGGCGATCAGCTTCGCGCTGCACTACCAGCTGTGGCACGGCCGGCGCAGCGAGCTCGCCCGCAACCTCGAGGTCCGCACCTTCGCCCTGCTGCTCCTCGCCAGCTTCACGATCCTGGCCGTCGGCCTGGCTCGCTCCGGTCCGTACGACGGCGTGCGCGAGCTGTTCCGGGTCGGCTTCTTCCAGCTGATCAGCGCACACACCACGACCGGCCTGGCGGTGGTCCCCAACCGGCTCTTCGCGACCGGCCTCGGCGTGCTCGCGCCAGCGATGATCGTGGTGGCCATGGCCTTCGGCGGCATGGCCGGCTCCACCGCCGGCGGGATCAAGGCCATCCGCGTGGGGCTGCTCGCCAAGGGCGTAGCGCGCGAGATCCGCCGCGTGCTGCTGCCCGATGGGGCCGTGCTGGTGCAGACCTACCACTCGGGCCGCCGCCGGATCATCAGGGACTCCGACATCCGCGGCGCCGCGACGGTGCTGCTGCTGTTCCTCATCCTGTACCTGGCCGGCGGGATGATCGGTCTGTTCTACGGCTACGACCTTGAGCTGGCCCTGTTCGAGAGCACGGCGGCCGCGGCGACGGGCGGGCTGTCAGTCGGCCTGGTGCGCCCCGCCCTCGAGGCGCCGCTCAAGCTGCTCTACATCGTCCAGATGCTGATCGGCCGTCTGGAGTTCGTCGCCGTGTTCGCCTTGGGCGGCTATCTGCTAGCCAGCCTTCGGGGTCGCGTGTGAACCGCCTGCCCGTGACCCGCCACCCCTACGCGCGGCAGCCTACGCGGCCGGTTCCGCGGCGGCTGCTGCTGGTCGTGCTCGTCGTGATCGTCGCGGCCCTGAGCGCGGCGATCGACCTGGTCGAGGAGCTGCGGCATCCGCCCGCGGGCGGCGAGCCACCGCTGGTGGCGGTCGACTCCGATCCGCGCGAGGCGGCGGCCTGCCCGGAGCCGGAGCTCGGCACCGCACGGCGTCGGCGGGTGCCCGCCGACGCCCGGGGCACCACCTTCGAGGTCACCTCAAACGCGCTCTACGAGTGCCCGGCCCTGTGGCACCTGCGCAGCGTCCGATTTCGCGGTGAGGTCGTCGGCGCCGTGCTGCGGCGCGGCGAGCACGCCTGGGTGCAGCTGAACGACGACGTCTACGCCGTCGCGCGCGGTCCGCTGCCGGCCCATCGCGACTACCAGGGCGGCAACGCGGGTGTCGGGGTCCGCATCCCGCTCGCGCTGGCCGATCAGATCGAGTGGGTCGGCGACGGCCAGGCGCGCGGCGACGTCCTGGAGGTGACCGGGACGTTTCACCGCGTGCTCCAAAAGACCGGCGATGCGGCGGTGATAGTCGCCGATGTCGGCGAGGTCGTGCAGCGGGGCAGCCGGTTCGTGGATCCGATCCTGCCCGACCGGGCCGTCGCGGCCTGGGTGGTCGCGGCGGTCGCCTTGGCGCTCGCCGTCGCCGAGCGTGTCGTCGCCAGGCGGAGACGCTAGCGATGCTGCTGCGCCCGAGCGTCCGGGATCTTCAGGTGGTCGCCTACTACGCGACCAGGGTCGTGCTCGGCGTCGGCGCGGCCATGCTCCTGCCGGCGGCGCTGGCGTGGGCGGCAGGCGAGACCGCTGACCTGCATGGCTTCCTGATCGGCGCCGCGCTCGCGATCCTCGTGGCTCAGGGCACGGCGTTGGTCGTGCCCCAGCCGCGGACCGTGACGTCGGCGCAGGGGCTCGCCGCCGTCGCCGTCGCCTGGCTGAGCGCGTCGGCGTTCGCCGCGATCCCGCTGCTCCTGTCCGGCCACTTCGCCGGCTGGCTGGACGCCTACTTCGAGGCGATGAGCGGCTTCGCCACCATCGGGCTGACCCTGGCCAACGACCTCGACCACCTGACGCGCAGCGTCAACCTGTGGCGCCACCTGATGCACTTCCTTGGCGGTCAGGGGATCATCATCGTGGCGCTGTCGGTGTTCGCCAACGCCGGCGTCCGCGCCGGGTCCCTGTACATCGGCGAGGGCCGCGACGAGAAGATCCTGCCCAGCGTCGTCCACACGGCGCGCTTCATCTGGCGGGTGGCGCTCGCCTACGGGCTGACCGGCACGGCGCTGCTTTGGAGCGCCCTGATGCTGGACGGGATGTCCCCCGTCGCCGGGCTCTACCACGCCGCGAACCTGTTCATGTCCGCCTTCGACACCGGCGGCTTCGGCGTGATGTCCAGCAGCGCGGCCTACTACCGCTCGCCCGTGGTGGAGGCCGTGCTCATGGTGCTGATGACGGCCGGGGCGTTCTCCTTCGCACTGCACTACCAGGTCTGGCAGGGTCGCCACTCCGAGCTGTGGCGCAACATCGAGACGCGCACCGTCGCCGCCACGACCCTCGGCACCCTGCTGGTCTTGATGGTCGGCCTCGCCCGCACAGGCACGCTGACCGACGCGGGCCCGCTGGCCCGTCACGGGCTGTTCCAGATCATCAGCGCCCACACGACCACCGGGCTCGGCACCGTGCCGGGCCGCCTGTACGTGACCGACTGGGGCGAGATGGCGCCCGCGATGCTGGTGCTGGCGATGGCCATCGGCGGGATGGCCGGCTCGACGGCGGGCGGGATCAAGGCGCTGCGCATCAGCCTTCTGCTGAAGGGGCTGCGCAACGACATCCGGCGCGTGCTGCTGCCCGAGAACGCGGTGGTGATCGAGACCTACCACTCCTCGACCAAGCGGATCCTGCGCTCCCCGCAGATCTCGACCGCCGTCGTGTTCCTGCTGCTGTGGCTGGGGCTGTACGCCGCCGGCAGCCTCCTGGGGCTGTTCTACGGCTACGACCTTCAGCTGGCGATCTTCGAGAGCGTGGCCGCCGGGTCGTCGGGAGGGCTCAGCGTCGGCGTGGTCCGCCCCGACCTGGAGTGGCCTCTCAAGGCCGTCTACGTGGCGCAGATGCTGATCGGCCGGCTCGAGTTCGTGGCGGTCTTCGCGCTGTTCGGCTACCTCCTGTCCGCTCTGAGGGGCAGGGCATGAGCACGACCCGACGGCCCGGGCGACTGCCTGCGGCGAGCCGCCGAGCGGTCATCGCCGTCTTCGTGGCGCTGCCGGCGGCGCTGCTGGCGCTGCTGTGGTTCGTAGGCCTGCTGCGCCATCCCGACTCGGGTGGTCCCGAACCGGACCGGGCGGCCTCTGATCCGCGCGTGGAGATCGAATGCCCCGGCGCGTCGACCCGCGAGGGCGTCGAGCGCTCCGACCCCGTGCCACCGGCCGAGCTGCCCCCGGTGGAGGTGACCTCCGGTGGGCTGCTTGATTGTCCGGAGCATTACGACGGGCGCCACGTGATCTTCCGCGGCGAGGTCGTCGGCGAGCCGCTTGGCAGAGGGGCGCTGCGCTGGATTCAGGTCAACGACGACGCCTACAGCGGCGAGATCGGTCCGCTGCCCTCGCACCGCTTCTACCTGGGAGGCAACTCAGGGATCGGCGTGCGCGCCCCGGCCGAGCAGGTCGGGCGCATCCGCTGGCTGGGCGGCCCGACGGCACGCGGAGACCGCGTCGAGATCCGCGGGGTCTTCCGCCGCTACGACCCGGCCAGCACGGAGCTGGCGATCATCCGCGCCGACCAGGTGGTGGTGCTGGCGCCGGGTGGCCCGCTCGAGCGTCCCGTGCCCGGTGATCGCCGCATCGTGGCCTACGTCCTGACCGCCCTGGCGGTGGCCGTGGTCCTCGTCGAACGCCGACGCGCCCGCAACCTCTAGACCCCCATCCCCTTCGCCTGCCGTGCCTTGTCACGGCAGCCCGCCGCCAGGGACGAGGGGCACCACTGCTCGACCACGCAGTCGCCGCAGCGCGGCCGCAGCGCGTCGCAGACGCGGCGGCCGTGCAGGATGATCACCAGGCTGGCGCTCGGCCACAGCTCACGCGGGAACAGGCGCATCAGGTCGCGCTCGATCTTGTTCGCGTCGGTGTGGGTGGTGAAGCCGAAGCGCTTGGCCAGCCGTGTGACATGGGTGTCGACGGCGATCCCGGCGTCAGGGTCGGCCAGGTGCGCCTCGGGCGCGGCCGCCGACAGCACGACGTTCGCGGTCTTGCGGGCGACGCCGGGGAGCTGGACCAGCTCGGCCATCGTGAGCGGCACCTCGCCGCCGTGCCGCTCCAGCAGCGCCTGGCAGATGCCGCGGATCGCACGCGTCTTCTGGCGGTAGAAGCCGGTCTGATAGATGTCGGCCTGCAGCTCCTCCTCCGGGACAGCGAGGTAGTCCTCGGGCCGGCGGTACTTGGCGAACAGGGTCTTGGTGACCTCGTTCACCTTCTTGTCCGTCGACTGCGCCGAGAGCACGGTCGCCACCAACAGCTCGAACGGGGTGGTCCAGTCCAGCTCGACCACGCCGCCGTCGTAGGTCTCGTGAAGGGTCTTGAGGATGAGCGGCGCCCGCCGGGTCTTGCCGCTGCGCCGGGTCACTTCGGTCATGGCCCGGAGGCTATCCGGGCGGCGTCAGACGGGCGAAGGCTCGCCTTCGACGGGCAGGCGCACCCGGAAGGTCGAGCCCTCTCCGAGCGCGCTCTCGACGCTGATCTCGCCGCCCAGCCGCTGCACCGCGTTGCGGACGATCGACAGCCCGAGGCCGGTGCCGCCGGCCTGGCGGCTGCGCGCCTTGTCGACGCGGTAGAAGCGCTCGAAGATGCGGTCCCGCTCCGGCTCGGGGATGCCGATCCCGGTGTCGGAGACCTCCAGCAGCACGCTGCCGCCGTCGCGCTCCACGCGCACGTCCACGCTGCCGCCGGGCCGGTTGTACTGGATGGCGTTGTCGATCAGGTTGCTGACGATCAGCCGCGCCTCGGCGGGCGTCGACACCAGCTTGGCGGGCTCCCCGCAGTGGCAGCGGACGCTGATCCCCCGCTCGGCGGCCAGCCGGGCGCTGCGGGTCACGTGCGTGCGCGCCATCTCGGCTAGGTCCACCAGGCGGCGCTCCGTGCCCGAGGCGCCCTCCTCGAGCAGGGACAGGTCGAGCAGCTCGCGCACGAGCTGGGCCAGCCGAGCGGCCTCCTTCTGCAGGCGGCGCACCATCTGGCGGGTCCTGGCCGGGTCCCGATCCAGGGCGAGCTGAAGCGAGTCGCTCAGCGCCTGGATCGCCGCGACCGGGGTCTTCAGCTCGTGCGAGGCGTTGGTGACGAAGTCGCGGCGCATCGCCTCGACGCGCTTGGCGTCGGTGAGGTCGGTGACGACGAGCGCCACCTCGCCCTCGGCGGTCACGGTGGCGCGGCCCACCAGCTCGCGCCCCGCGCGCGTCACCTCGACGACGGTGGTCCGCCCCGTCTCCTGGGCCTCGGTCACCGCGTCCGCCAGGCCCTCGCCGCCGAGGACCTCGATCGGAGCGCCGTCGCCGTCGCCCTCGATCGCGAACAGCGCCCGCGCCGCCGGGTTGGCGTACACCAGCTTGGAGCCCGAAAACAGCAGCACCGCCGTGGGGAGCCCCTCAAGCAGCCGCTCGCTGGCGGCAGGTTGCTCGGATCGGCGCAAGCGGCGGCTCCCGGTCAGGCGTCGGAGAACTTGTAGCCGATCCCGCGCACGGTGAGGATCAGCTCGGGCTGCTTCGGGTCGGGCTCCAGACGTCCGCGCAACCGCTTGATGTGCACGTCGAGGGTCTTGGTGTCGCCCACGT
The DNA here is from genome assembly GCA_964629825.1 of uncultured Actinomycetota bacterium. Taxonomy (GTDB): domain Bacteria; phylum Actinomycetota; class Nitriliruptoria; order Euzebyales; family Egibacteraceae; genus CAZVUW01. Next base: position 2,227 of record CAZVUW010000045.1, on the reverse strand, counting down.
AGTCGCTGCCCCACACGCGGTCGATGATGAGATCGCGGGTGAGGACCCGGCCGGCGTTGCGGACGAGCAGCTCCAGCAGGGCGAACTCCTTCGGCGGCAGCTCCACCGGGCGGCCGCGCACCGTGACCTCGTAGCGCTCCGGGTCGACCCGGACCCCCGCCGCCTCCAGCGGCGCACCGACGTCCGTGCTGTCCCAGTCTCCACCGCGGCGCAGCACCGCCCGCACCCGGGCCGCGAGCTCCCGCATCGAGAACGGCTTGGTCACGTAGTCGTCGGCGCCGAGCTCCAGACCGACCACCTTGTCGATCTCGGTGTCACGGGCCGTGAGCATGATGATCGGCACCGGGCTGGTCGCGCGTATGCGCTTGGCGACCTCGGTGCCGGGCAGCCCCGGCAGCATCACGTCCAGCAGGATCAGATCGGGCCGCTCCCGCTCGAACGCGCTGAGCGCCACGAGCCCGTCCAGCACGCCGACGACCTCGAAGCCCTCCGCCCCCAGCCCGAACTCCAGGGCCTCGACCAGGCTCGGCTCGTCCTCGACGACCAGGATCTTCGGCATGGCCTACAGCGCGTCGAGCAGGGCGTCGAGCTCGTCGACGGTGTTGAAGAAGTGCGCGCCCACGCGGATGCCGGCGCCGGGGCGGTAGTCGACGAAGACGCCGGCGTCGATCAGCCGGCGGCTTGCCGCCTCGGTCTCCGCCCCGAGATCGAGGGTCACCGAGCCGGCGCGCTGCTCTGGCGTCAACGGGCTGCGCACCGCGATGCCGCGGTCGAGCGCGCGCTGGACCAGATGCTCGGTGAGGCGCATGCCCGTGGCGCGGATCCGCTCCGGGGTGACCTCGGCGATGATCTTGTGCCCCTCGCGCGCCGAGTACAGCGCCGGGATCGAGGGGGTTCCGCCGAGCCAGCCCATCGCCCCTTCGGCGGGCTCCCATGCGTCGCTGAAGTCAAACGGCCGGGCGTGGCCCAGCCAGCCGACGTTGATCGGACGGAAGTCGAGGTCGGGCCGCACGTACAGGAAGCACACCCCCGGGCCTCCGCACAGCCACTTGACGCTGCCGCCGGTGTAGAAGTCGCAGCCGATCGCGCTCACGTCGACCGGCAGGTGGCCGACGGCGTGGTAGCCGTCGACCAGGCTGATGGCCCCCACCTCCCGAGCGCGCTCGCACACGGCCGCGACGTCGTTGATGAAGGCGCTGCGGTACAGCACGTGGCTGATCGGGACGAGCAGCGTCCGCTCGTCGATCGCCTCGATCAGTCGCTGGGTGTCGACGTGCACGCCGTCGGTGGGCACGACCACGACCTCGATGCCGTGGCGGCGCTGGTAGCCCTCGAGCAGGTAGCGGTGGCTGGGCCACTCGACGTCGCTGAGCACCACCCGGTTGCGCCGCTCGGTCGGCTCCAGGCCCGACAGGAGCATCGCCGTGATCGTCGAGACGTTCTGGTGCACGACCACGCTCCCGGGCGGAGCGCCGAGGAGGTCGGCGAGGCGGTCGGCCACCGAGCGCACCTCCGGCAGCCAGTCGCTGCCCCAGGCCTCGACGCCGACGGTCGCCCACGCCTCCGCGAACTCGCCGAGCGAGGCGGGAACGCTGTCGGGCATCGCCCCCAGCGAGTTGTTGATGAGGTACACGCACCGGGACAGGATCGGGAAGCGCTTGCGCCAGGCGGCGACCTCGTCATCGGTCAGGGCGGGGGTGATGGAGTCGGCCATGCCGTCAAGGTATCCCCGCCCGACCGCACGCTGCGCCGACGGCGGTGGGCTAAGCGGACTGCTCGCCCGCTGTTCGTGCAGGCACAACGAAGCGTTCACCGCCCGTTAACCGTCCAACGGCACCGTGGGGAGCCATGAGCACCCTGCGTCAGATGCTGTCCGGCAAGCCGCGCGTGCAGGTCGGCGCGCCTCGCGCGAGGTCGGCCACCTCGGTGCTCGAGGCACCCCCGGTCTTCGAGCTGCGCGACGTGACCGTCGCCTACGGCGACCGGCCCGCGGTGCGGGACGTGACCATGTCCATCCCGCCGAACGAGATCACAGCCCTCATCGGGCCGTCCGGCTGCGGCAAGTCGACGCTGCTGCGCACACTCAACCGCATGAACGACCTCCTGCCCGAGGCCCGGGTCATCGGCGAGGTGCGCTACCGGGGCGACGACGTCTACGGCCCCGGCGTGGACCCGGTCGAGGTCCGCCGGCGGATTGGCATGGTGTTCCAGAAGCCGAACCCGTTCC
>CAZVUW010000044.1:0-24731 GCA_964629825.1 uncultured Actinomycetota bacterium | reverse complement strand
CGACGTCGTGGGGGCGCACAGGTCGAAGCCGTCGTACAGCGCCTTCATGTCGTCGAGCGTGGCGACGGACACGCCCGAGGTCCCGACCTTGCCATAGATGTCCGGGCGCTCGTCCGGATCGCGGCCGTACAGCGTCACGGAGTCGAACGCGGTCGACAGCCGCGTGGCGGGGCTGCCCTCGGCCAGGTAGTGGAAGCGACGGTTGGTGCGGAACGGGTCGCCCTCGCCGGCGAACATGCGCGCCGGCGGCTCGCCCTGGCGCTTGAACGGGAAGACGCCGGCGGTGAACGGGAAGCGGCCGGGCAGGTTCTCGCGACGCAGGAAGCGCAGGAGATCGCCGTCGTCGGCCAGGCGCGGCAGCGCGACGCGCCGCAGCTTGGTGCCCGACAGGGTCTCGTTGGTGAGCCGGACGTGCACCTCCTGGTCGCGAACCTTGTAGACCATCTCGTCGCCCGAGTAGGCCTCGACGGTCTCCGGCCAGCTCTCCAGCAGGGCGACGGCGTCCGGGTCCATCTGGCTCGAGACCTCGGCGAGGCGCTGCTCGATGACGCCGAGAGCGTGCTCGTCAAGGTCGTCGGCGAGCAGCTCGCGGGTGGCGGCCAGCTGCTGGCGGCGGCGTGCCAGGACCGCCAGCTCCTCGGTGCGGCGGTGGTAGGAGCGCACCGTGTCAGCGATCTCGGAGAGGTAGCGCTCGCGGCCCGGCGGGATCAGGTTCTGGAGGTTGGTCGAGGTGCGGCCCTCGACCTCCGGCAGGACGCCGGGGCCGGCTTCGAGCCCCTTCTCGGCCAGGATCCGCCGCAGCTCGAAGTACAGCGCGGTGACGCCGTCGTCGTTGAAGCGGGCCGCGCTGGTGCCGAAGACCGGCATGTCCTCCCAGCGCTGGCCGAAGGCCTCGCGGTTGCGGACCATCTGGCGCGCGACGTCGCGACGCGCGTCCTCGCCGCCCCGGCGCTCGAACTTGTTGACCGCCACGACGTCGGCGTAGTCGAGCATGTCGATCTTCTCGAGCTGCGAGGCCGCGCCGAACTCGGGCGTCATCACGTATAGCGAGGCGTCCACGAACGGGACGATCGCCGCGTCCCCCTGACCGATGCCCGGGGTCTCGACGATGATCAGGTCGAAGCCGGCCGCGCGGCAGGCGGCGATCACGTCGTGCAGGTGCTCGGGCACCTCCGAGCCCGCTTCGCGGGTCGCCATCGACCGGAAGAACACGCGGTCGGGCGCGATCGAGTTCATGCGGATCCGGTCCCCGAGGAGCGCCCCACCGCCCTTGCGACGGGTCGGATCGATCGCGATCACCGCGATGCGCAGCTTGTCCTCGAGGTCGCGGCGGAAGCGGTGGACCAGCTCGTCGGTCAGCGATGACTTGCCCGCCCCACCGGTGCCGGTGATGCCGAGGACCGGCACCTTGCGGCGCCCGGCGGCGCTGCGCAGCTCCTCGAGCACCGACTCATCCGCGCGGCCCATCTCGATCGCGGTGATCATCCGCGCCAGCGCGCGATCCTCGCCGGCCAGCACCTGCTCGACGGACGGCAGCTGCTCGGTGAGGTCGACGTCGCAGTCGGCGATCATCGTATTGATCATCCCCGGCAGGCCGAGGCGCTGGCCGTCGGCCGGCGAGAAGATCCGAACGCCGCGCTCGGCCAGCAGCGCGATCTCGTCCGGGACGATCACACCGCCGCCACCGCCGTAGACGCGCACGTGGCTGGCCCCGCGCTCCGCCAGGCGCTCCACCAGATAGCTGAAGTACTCGACGTGCCCACCCTGGTACGAGCTCACCGCGACGCCGTTGACGTCCTCCTGGATGGCGGCGGTGACGACGTCTTCGACGCTGCGGTCATGCCCGAGGTGCACGACCTCGGCGCCCTGCGACTGCAGGATGCGCCGCATGATGTTGATCGCGGCGTCATGGCCGTCGAAGAGGCTGGCCGCGGTCACGAACCGCACCGGGTTCTTGGGGACGTGCAACGCGCGCTGCTCGGCCATGGGGGACTCCTCGACAAGCCGGCGGGTCCAGATACTAGGACGTCATAGTATCTGGCGGGTTGGCCCGGTCGGAAGCCTGCCCAGGAGCGGGCGAGGGCACGCCGCGGCGCGCCCCGAGGTGGTCGGGGCGCGCCGCCGTCGGCTAGAGCTGCGGGTCCGGCGCGCAGGCCCGCTCGTCGAAGTGACCCGGCGTCCCCTCGTAGGGCTTGCCGGTGTTGTGCTTGATGTCGGCGTGGTAGACGAGCGCGAGGTTGTCGAACGCCGAGGTGCCCGGCGTCAGGACCTCGCTCAGCGACTGGCCCGCACCGGTGGCGTAGGCCAGGCGCTGCATCGTCTCCAGCATCTGCGGGCTGATCGCCCGGATGTCGTTGTGACCGCCGTAGTTGGCGTTGCAGTGCGACCACAGGTTCACCACGCCGGCCCAGTCCATCAGGCGGTCGCCGTCGTTCGGACCCGGGGCAGCCAGGTTGGCCTGCATGAGGTCGCGGTCCCAGCCGCCGTAGATCCAGTCGATGCCGTGGTGGTGCTGGAGCCGCACGTAGGTCGCGCCGTCGCGCTCGTACGTCTTGGCCTCCTGCACCTGCCCGTGACGCGAGTCGTAGCCGCGCACGTTGGCGTGCCACAGCTCGGGGTCGGCGGGCACGAACGGGTCCTTCTTGGTGCCGGACCCGCTCGCCTGCCGCGGCGAGAAGTCGAGCAGGTCGGAGCCGTCGTGGAACGCGCCCTCCTGCTTGTTCTTGTCGCCGCCGTAGCCGCCGAACAGGTAGTCGACGTAGGCGTCGTCGAAGCCCTCAGCGCCATCGCGGCTGCGAGCATCCGGGTTGGTGTCGTCGGGACCGCCGCGGCCGCCCCACATCACGTCTGAGCCGTGGCCGCCGAACAGGTAGTCGCCGCCGGTGTCGCCGTTGACGAGGTCGTCCCCGCCGCCGGCGAAGATCACGTCGTGGTCCGGGCCGCCGCGGAGGATGTCGTCGCCGCCGACGGTGGCGCCGGCGCCCTCTAGGGCGCGGTCGCCGCCGGGCCGGCGGGCGCCGACGGAGCCCTCGACGTCGTTGTAGAGGTCCACGCGCCGGTCGTAGCGGTGGGCGGTGAACGCCTGGTAGGTCAGGAACGGCGGGCCGTTGCCGTCCATCAGGAAGGCCTCGAACTGGCCGGACTGCCGCATCTCGTCGGTCACCAGAGTGTTCTTGATGCTGCCCCGGTCACCGAGCATGGCGTCCTCGCCGGCGCCGCCGTAGAGGCGGTCGCTGCCGAGCTCGCCGTGCAGGTCGTCGTCGCCGTCGTTGCCCCACAGCTCGTCGTCGCCGTTCTGCCCCCAGATCGCGTCGTCGCCATCACCGCCTTCGGCGAAGTCATCGCCGAAAGCGCCCGCGGCCGGGTTCACGTCGAAGCGGATCGCCTCGCGGACGATGCGCTGCGCGTTGCGCGCCTCGGAGTGCAGCAGGTAGGAGCCCGCCACGGGCTCGTAGCCGTCCGAGAAGCGCGTCAGGGTTCCGTTGTCGCCGAGGATGAAGTCGTCTGACCCATCCCCGTAGAGGTAGTCGCCGAAGGCCGCGTCGAATGCGGCGATGTCCAGCGCCTCGCTCGGGTCGGCCAGCTCGATCGAGCTGTCACCCTGGCCGTCGCGGTGACCGGCCAGCGCGCTGCCGCCCAGGATGTCGTCCTGCCCGTCTGGGTTGTCGGCGCCGTGCAGCTGGGCGTCGGCGCTCGGGAACGCGCCGCCCAGCGCCGGGTAGGCCGGCTGACGGGTGCGGTTCGGCTCGGGCGGAGTCGGCACCGGCAGGCGATCGCCGAAGACGTGGTCGATGCCGCCGTTGCCCTCCAGGTAGTCGTCGTCCGGGCCGCCGGACACCCAGTCGTCGCCGTCCTGGCCGAAGGCGACGTCCAGCTCGCTGCCGCCCGAGATCAGGTCCGCGCCGAAGTAGCCGGAGCCGGGGATCCGCGGCAGGTCGAGCAGCTGCACCCAGCGGTTGGTGGTGACGCCGAGGAAGCGTCCCTGGGTGGTCAGGTAGACGTCGGCCGGGGCGATGCGGTTGGTGTTGCGCGCGATCACCGCGTTGTCACCGGCGATCACGTCGGCACCGGCGCCGCCGTGCAGGAAGTCGGCCCCGTCGGGGTCGCCGTAGGCGGCGTTCCCCGGCGGAGTCAGGGTCGCGAGCGACTCGGACGAACCACCGATGAGGTCGTCCTCGCCGTCGTTGCCCTCGATCCAGTCGGAGCCCTGGTTGCCCTCGAGGTAGTCGTCGTTGGCGTTGCCCTGCATCCGGTCGTCGCCGCCCTCGCCATACATCCGGTCCGAGCCGCCGTCGCCGAACATCTCGTCACCGCCGGAGACCGCAGCCAGGTCGGCGCCGGTCTTCTCACGGTCGAGCAGGGTCACGTCGCGCCGCCTCGCAACGGGCAGCACCAGGTCGGTGGCCCAGTCGTCGCCGGAGCGGATCCGGGCGATGTCGGCGTTGTCACCGGCCATCACGTCGTGGTCGGCGTTTCCGTGCATCTCGGTCTCGCCGACGTCGGAGCGGACCGTCGCGGCACCCGGCCACGTGAAGGTCGAGCTGCCGCCGACGATGTCGTCCTGGTCGGTCGCACCGGCCAGCAGCGCCGTCAGCTCCTCGACGTCGCTCGGCTGGGCGACGCCGTCGTCGTGCGTGGCCGACAGGCCGTACAGGGCGTCGCCACCGGCGTTGCCCTCCATGTAGTCGTCGCCGAGGCCGCCCTCGACGCTGTCGGCACCGGCGCCGCCGTACAGGTGGTCGTCGTCGGCCTGGCCGCGCAGGGTGTCGTCGCCGCCGGCCAGCGGGTGCACGAGCACGACGTCGTACTCGGGCGCGCCACCGGGCCAGATCGACAGCGGGGCGCCGTCGGCGTCGCCGCTGACCGTGGCGAGGTCACCGACCAGGTAGTCCTGGCCCGCGCCGCCGTCCACGTCGTCGCCGCCGAGCTGTCCCCAGAGGACGTCTCGTCCGCTGCCACCGGAGAGGACGTCGTCCGCGAACGTACCGGCGGCCGCCGGGTCACCGGCGAAGACCGGCTTGCCCGGCTCCAGGGCGTCGAAGTCGCCGTCGACGTCGTCACCGAAGACGAGGTCGTCGCCCTCGTCGCCGCTGATCTCGTCGCTGCCGTCCAGGGCCACGGTGAAGGACACGGCGGTGCCGTCGGCGGCGCGCAGCGTCGCCGACGCGTTGGAACCACCGATCAGCAGGTCGCCGCCGAGGCCACCCGAGATGGTGTCGTCGCCGGCGTTGCCGGCCACCAGGTCGGCGCCCTCGCCGCCGGACAGGTCGTCGTCACCGGCCTGGCCGAAGATGCGGTCGGGGTCGGGACCGCCGTCGATGGTGTCGGCGGCGCCAGCCGAGGCGCTCGGCGCGGGTGCGCCGGCCGCCGCCACGTCGAGCAGCGTGACGATGCGCCGCGGCACTCCGGGCGGGCCGACCGGCTCGGTGCCGCTGCCGGCGCCGATCAGGGCGTTGTCACCGGCGATGACGTCCGAGCCGGCGTCACCGGCGATCGCGTCCGCGCCGTCATCCGCGCCGGCCGTCGACGAGCCGCCGATGATCCGGTCGTGCCCGGCGTCACCGCGGAGGTCGTCGCCGCCGCCGTTGCCCTCCATGTAGTCGTCGCCGGCGTTGCCGCGCATGACATCGGCGTCTGCGCCACCGAACATGTCGTCGTCCCCGGTGTCGCCGTACATCTCGTCGACTCCGGCGTCGCCGTGCATCTCATCGGCGTGGGCGCCGCCGCGCAGGTAGTCGGCGCCGCCGTTGCCCTTGACGAAGTCGCGACCGCCCTCACCGAACATCACGTCCTCGCCGGAGCCGCCGGTCAGGCAGTCCGCGAAGGCGTCGTCGGCGCTGGTGACGGCCGGACGGACGTAGCTGCAGTCGGTCGGCCACGCCACGTCGTCGTCGCCCGCGGTGCTCACGTTGGAGACCAGGGCGACGCGGTCGTCGCGTGCGGCCGGCATGGCGCGCCGACCCTCGAGCGGGTCGCCGTCGGCGCCGGCGATGGTCGCGGTGTCGCCGACCAGGATGTTGGTGTTGGCGCCGCCGTCGAGGACGTCGCGTCCGGGGCCACCGGACAGGTCGTCGTTGCCGTCGCCGCCGAGCAGGTGGTCGGAGCCCGTGCCACCGAACAGCCCATCGTGGCCGGCCTGGCCGCGCAGGACGTCGTGGCCGCCGCGGCCGCGCAGGCGGTCGTTGCCCGCGCCGCCGTCGAGGTCGTCGTTGCCGCCGCGCTGGCCGCTGGCGGTCGCCTCGAGCTGCGGGTTGTCACCGTCGAGGTCGTCGTTTCCGGCCATGCCGCAGAGCGCGTCGTTGCCGGGTCCGCCGACGGCGCGGTCGTTGCCGCCGCCCGCGAACACGGTGTCGTCGCCGGCGCCGCCGTCGAGGACGTCGTCGGAGCCGCCCATGCCGTCGGCGCAGGTCGCCTCGACGGTCCGGGCGGCGGTGTCCGGCAGCAGGTTGAGCCCGCTGACGTAGGTGCCGCTCTGGAGGAACGCGCCCAGACCCGGTTCGACCGTGAGGCCGCCCGCGGACGGGTTGCGCCCGAAGGCCACTGCGCCGGTCTCGTCGCCGTAGAGGATGTCGGAGCCCCAGCCGCCCTCGAGGCTGTCGGCGCCGCCGCGCCCGATGAGGACGTCACCGAGGTCTTCGGTGCCCGGCACCACGTTCGGCGTTCCGGGCTCGACGCCGGGTCCGCCGGCGAGGAGGTCGTCGTCAGCGCCGCCGTCCAGGTAGTCCGCGCCGGCGCCGCCCGTCAGGCGGTCCTGGCCCGCCCCGCCGAGCAGGACGTCGTGGCCCTGGTCGCCGGACAGCTGGTCGTTGTCGGCGCCGCCGTCGAGCAGGTCGTTGCCCTTGCGGCCGAGGAGCCGGTCGTTGCCGTCGCCGCCGATCAGCCGGTCGTTGGCGTCGCCGCCCTGGAGGACGTCGTTGCCGGGACCGCCGTCGAGCTCGGCCGGCACCGCGAACGGCAGCGGGTCGCCGACCGCGACGGTCTCGTCGTTGCCGGTCTCCATCAGGATCTGGTCATCGCCGCTCGCGCCCTGCGCCACGACCTTCGTGATCGCGGGGCCGGGGAACGGCGCGGCCGGCCCGTACACCTGGTACACGCCGAAGGCCTCGACCGAGTAGCGGCCGCCGCCGGCGGGCCGGACGATGAACTTCTCGTTCTCCTCCTGGGTCTGGATGTTCCGCTGGTCCGCGCGCGGACCCATGTTCAGGGTCAGCGTCCCGTCGGCGCCGAGCGCCGCCAGGACGGGTCGCGGCGGCTCGCAGGCGGCCGAGAAGTCGAGCAGGGTGATCCGCACGAGCTCCCAGTCCCACTTCTTGGAGCCGATGAAGTAGTTGATCTCGAGGAAGGCCCGCAGAAACGCCTCGAGCTTGCCCGAGACCTCGAACAGGCAGATCGGGTTGGAGAGCTTGTTGAAGATCTCCTCGATCCGCAGCTTGCCGTCCGGCTCGGGCCGATCGTCGAGGTTCAGCCCCACGGTCATCGTGATGCCGCCCTCGATCCCGGCCGTTGCGACGAACACCGTCACGCCGGCCCGGGCGTAGACCTCGCCGATGAGCTTGATCTCCGGCACGTCAACACCGGACGCGTCGAGGTCGTCGATGAAGATGCCGTCGAACAGGTGCACGCCGGAGCCGCCGGACAGCACCTTGCGCAGGCCCGAGGTGTCGTAGCCGAGCGCGAAGCGGCCCTCGAGGGTGGCGGAGCCGCCGATCCCGGCGGTCACCGGCACCGGGCCGATGAAGAACGGACCGAAGTTGTAGCTGAAGCCGGCGGTGGCCCGCAGCGTGCCGATGTCGTAGCGCACGAGGGTCAGGTCCTGGCCCATGAGGAAGCCGAAGATCTGCCCGGCGTCGGACATGAACGGGAAGGTCAGGCCCGGCACTCCGAAGGTGCCCGGCAGGTTGTCGCGGGTCAGGCCCAGGGCCGTGTTGGAGGCCTTGGTGACCGCGGATGAGTTGTTGCCCGTGCCGGGTGCGACCGGCTTGGTGAGCAGGTTCTTGGCCGTCTCACCGGCGGTCTGAACCAGCTTGGCGGCCTCCGCGGGCCCCTGCGCGGTCTTGGCCAGGGCGGTGTCCACGTTGAAGGCACCACCCGCGTCGCCGAGGCCGAGCGGGATCATCCCGTTGGCGAAGTTCGGGTCGCTGGCCAGGTCCACTGCGAAGGAGATGAACGCGGCGAGGCTCTTGATGACGGTCAGGTTGTTGCCCGAGATCGCCTCCATGAGGCCGAGCAGCGTGACCGGCGGCTCGCCGACCATCTCAGCCAGGTCGCTCACGACCGGCAGCGGCGCGTTGAGCGTGTCGATCACCGGCTTGAACGGGCCGGTGATGTTGCGGACCTCGTCCAGCGTCGGCTTCAGGTAGGCCTGGAAGAAGGCGCTGGCGTCCAGGTGGATGTTGTCGAGCGAGACCGTCAGCGGCCTGCTCGGGTCGTCGACGGTCGGCCCGCCCGCGGACTTGGTGAAGCCCCAGTCCAGGTGGAAGGTGCCGACCACGCTCGGGAACCCGGCGCTCTGCAGCGCGGGCACACCGGTGCGGAAGCGCAGGTTGACCTGCGTGTCGATGTCGAGGGTCGCGACCGGGCGCAGCTGGCCGCCCACCAGGTCGGGCAGGCCGAGGCGCACGACGCCGCTGCCGCCGGTCGAGCGGCGCAGGTCCACGGACACCTCGATCGAGGCCTTGGTGCGGTCCGACTCGGCGTCGGCGTCGCGCACGTTGACGGCCACGAAGCCGAGCTTGCCGGCCAGGCAGCGGTTGGCGCTGGGCGTGAAGGCGATCGCCTTCGTCGCGGCGTCATCCGGCCCGATCGGGTCGTCGAACTCGGAGCTGCAGACGTCGGCTGCGGCGCCGAGGCCGACCTGCCCGGAGACGGCGATCTCGTCGGGACGCTGGTTGGCCGGGTAGCCCGGCGTCGCGGCGTCGTCCACGACCAGGTACGGGCCGAGGTCGCGGCTGAGGCCGAAGTCGACCAGGACGTTCCAGCCCGCCTTGGCCTCGACGGCACCGGCGATGCGCAGCGGGATGCCGTCGAAGCCGAGGTCGAAGGCCGGCGGCTCGTCGACGTCGGTGCCGATGCCCTGGCCGAGGTTGAAGGTGATGCGGACGTCGATGATGTCGAGGATGTCCGCGTCGTCGTCGCACTCCGCGCCGCCGGTGCAGTAGGTCGTGACGTGCACGTCCCCCGGGCCGGTGACGGCCTCGGTCAGGCTGCGGCGCAGGAGGTTCGCGCCGTCGGGGCCGAGGTTGTCCCAGATGAAGTCGCGCACCGCGCCCTCGACGCCGCCGGCGTCGGGAATCCCGTCGAGGACCGCTGCCACCTGGTTCACAAGCGGCAGAACCTCGGAGTTGAACCTGCCGACGACGTCGGCGCCCGCGTCGAGCGCGTCACCGATGATCGGCACCTTGCCGCCGTCCGGACCCGCGCCGGCGGTGGCGCGCAGGCCCTCCTCGATGCGCTCGAGCAGGTACGGCAGGGCCTGGAGCAGCATGTCCCAGGACAGGGCGCGGCTGGAGATCTCGTCCAGGACGCTCTGCGGGATGACCGCGGTGATGTTGGGCGTGCCGTTCGAGGCGATCCCGGACACCGAGAAGCCGACGTCGCCGAGGTGGTCGACCGGGGCGTTGCCGACGATCAGGCCGAGCGACAGCTTGCCGCAGGCCACGCCGGCGAGCTCGACCGGGTCGGTGCTCGGGTCGCCGTCGTCGTCGATCGTGCCGCAGGTCTGGCCCGGACCGCCGGGCTCGGTGAAGCTAGCGGTCAGGGACGACAGGAAGTCGCCGACGCTCTGGGCCTCGGTCTCGCTGGAGCGCAGCGAGAAGTCGGCGCCGAGGCGCACGACGCCGTCGCCGTCACCGGTCGGCTTGCCACCGGTTCCGGCCTGCACCCCGAGCGGGCCGAGGTTGGCGCGGAAGTTGACGTCCGTCGCCGCGAAGCGGCCCTTGACGTTGATCCCGGTCTCCGGCTCGACCTTGGGGTCGAGGTTGGTGTCCACGGCCACGGAGAACGCGACGGTGGCATCCGCGGCGTAGGTCACGTCGACCTGCCCCTGGGCGCCGACGCCGACGAGGCCGCCGGCCAGGTCGAGGTCGAGGTTGAGCGGGGCCTTGACGGCGGGCGTCTGGACGGCGTTGGCCGCGCAGATGTCCGGAGCGGTGCCGCCCACGTAGCCGCACACGCCGTAGGTCAGCGCGAGCTTCAGGCGCCGGTTGGCGCCGGAGCCCGTCGGCGTGATCGTGAAGGAGCCCTCGGGCAGACCGAGCTTGGACTCCAGGGCCTGCTGGAAGGCCTGGAGCGAGCCCGGGACGGCCTGCGGCGGGAAGTCGACGACGTGCTCGCCGTCGGCGTCCGTGAAGGTGGCGCGGATGCGGTAGCCGTCGGGGTGCTCGGGGCTGGCGATCTTGCCACCCTGGCTGTCGTCGCCGGAGATGGTGAAGGTGACGTTCTCGCGGTCGGCCGCCGGCGTCGTCGGGGTGACAACCGTCTTGAGGTTGGTGCGCGCCGCCTCACCGGGGTTCGCGCCGCCCTTCTCCAGCGACCACCGCACGGCCGTGGCCGGCTTGATGGTCTGCACCTCGCAGTGGATCTGGGCGGTCTCGCCGGCGCCGAGACCCAGGTCGCTCGGGTCACCGGTCGGAGGTGAGCCGGCCGTGGTGCCGCACTGGATCTCAGGCTGCGGCCCGCCGCGCAGCTCCTGCGCCGCACGCCTCAGGTCGGAGATCTGACGCACCAGCTGCTTCGGGCTGACGCCCACCAGCGGCAGGTTGGTCTCGTAGAGCGCGCCGACGCCGGCACCGGTCAGCGAGTCGATGCCGCCGACGATGGCGTCGAGGTTGTCCAGCAGGCGCCACAGCATCTCGAGCGGGTCGCCGACCTTGATCCGGTACTCGTCGCCGGTGTTCCACTGGTTCACCCGACCGCCACCCAGGCCGTTGGCACAGGTGACGGTGGTGGCCGTCCGCGCGGTGATGTCGCAGAACGAGCCGTCGTTCAGGTTCTCGATGCGCGCACCGATCACGTCTTCCGTGAAGCTCGCCGCGCTGTCGGTCAGCACGGCCGGGGCCGGCGTCGGGCTCGGGTTGTCCGGGTCTGGAGCCGTCGCAGGGGAGGCGGCGCCGGTGTGGGTGCCGAACAGGTTCGGCTCGACGTTGAAGCCCGCCAGCGTGTCCTTGAAGGTGTTGTCGGCGGTGACCGTGGGCGTGCCCTCGGTCACATCCGGCCAGGTCACGGTGATGGACCCGGTGCCGAGGGTCTGGCCGCGCACGGTGGCGCTCGCGCTCAGCGAGGCGTCGAACTTCAGGTTGATGGACGGGGTCTCGACGCGGTCCGCGATCGAGAACAGCAGCTCGCGCAGCCGCACCGCGTTGGGCAGCGTCGCCGAGCCGATCTTCAGGCCGCCGTGCGGCACGTTGAGCTCGACGGCGAGCAGGTCGTCCGCGCCGTCCTTCTTGGCGATGGCGAAGGTGTCGACCTGCGCAATCAGCTCGACGAAGCCGAGGCGGCCGCCCAGCATCGGGCCGGCGCCGGCCAGGCCGAATGAGCCGTCCTCGACGAAGAACTCCGGCTCGTCGGGGTTGACCTCGACGAAGAAGCGATCGAGCACGTCCAGCGGGCAGGTGGCCGACCCGGTGTTGCCGGACAGGCTCGGGTTGGCGCACGGCTGTCCGGCACCGATGTCCTCGAGCTCGCCGAGCGCGACGCCGATGGTGATGTCAAGGCCGATCCCGGTCGCCTGGACCTGCAGACCGACGCCCGGAGCGGCCTGGAGGCCGATGATCCCGGTGCCCTTGTCGAGCTGGTCGCCGAAGTCGAACGGCAGGCTGCCCTGCGGCGAGTCAAAGCTCTTCGACAGGCGGAAGCGCAGCGTCTCGGTCGCCGAGTCGTAGGTCAGCATGTCGGCGAGCTCTTCGAAGCCGCCGAGCTCTGCGAGCTTGGTCAGCAGCTGCTGGGCGGTCCGGGCGGGTCGCTCGGTGCGGTGCGCCGAGACGAAGGTGGCGCCGCGCTTGATCTCGTAGGTCGCGTAGACGTCGAACGCGCTCTCCTCGGTGACCGTGAACTCGGCGTGGTCCCCGGGGGCCAGGGCGATGGTCTTGTTGCGGTCCGCCTGGTCGGCCGGCCCGTCGTAGGTGATCTTCCCGGCCAGCTCGGTCGGGATGTGCCACTCGACCTCGGCGATGTCACCGAGCGCCGGGTCGTGCACGACGAAGGCCTGGCAGTAGACCTTGGTCCCGGCCGGGACGAGGTCCGGGACGATGCCGGTCGGCGGGGTGTTCTCGTTGAGCCCGCAGACGACGGCCTGCTGGTTGGCGAAGGAGAACACCGGCTCCGCGACCGAGAAGACGTCGCTCAGGGCGCCGTCCAGGAAGGGCAGCGGCAGGTCACCGGCCTGCTGCGCGCCCGCCAGCGCCGCGGCCGCCTGCCCGAAGCCGGAGATGACCTGCTCGGGCGTGATGTTCGTGAAGGGGGCGAAGGCGCCCAGGTCCGCCAGGCTGAAGCTCGGCAGGCTGAACGGCTCGCCGGTGCCGAGCGCCATCACGCCGAAGCCCTCGCCGCCGGCATCGCCGAAGGTGTGGCTGAAGGGGAGGTCCACCGGACCGAGCGCCGGGCTGGTGGTCGCCAGCCGCAGATTGCCCGCGATGGTGCCGCTGCGCGTCAGCTGGGCGAGGTCCGAGATCGCGGTCGACTGCAGCTCGTCCATCGTGATGACGCCGTCGGCGTCGGGGTCCGCCAGACGCGCGGAGGCGACGAACGAGGCGCTGAAGGGATCGCTGGCGTTCTCGCCGCGCAGGTCGACGGTCACGTCGGTGAAGCCGAGGGCCGCCTTGAGGGAGGGGCTGCCCGACACGGTCGCGGTCAGGTCGATGCGCGGCCCGCCACCCGCCGTGGGGAGCTTCACCGCCGTCGCCGGGCTGACCGTGCGCAGGTTCAGGTCGACGCGCAGGCTCAGGACCGTGTCCAGCACGACCTCGGCGCCCAGGGTCCCACCGTCGAACTGGGCGAAGCCGATGTCGGCGCTGAACTTGTCGCTGATCGAGCGGCTGGCCTTCACCGGGATGGTGAGGTCGATGACCTTCGAGCCCGCCGAGGTCTCGGTCACCGTCACGGGTGTGGCGTCGTCGTCGGGACAGGTGCCGTCACAGCCCACCACCAGCGAGACGCCGAGGCCCGCGAGGTCCGCCGTGTCGAGGCCCTCCAGGGCCTGCCGGAGCTCGTCGCGGCCGGCGGCCGTGGTCGGGTCCTTCTCGTCGAACGCCGGCGGCAGGGCGTCGACCGCCTTGGTGAGCAGCTGGTCGAGCTGGATCACCTGGCTGGGCGTGACGCCGACGAGCGGCAGGGGCTCGCCCAGGACGCTCTGGCCGGCCAGCTCGCTGACCTTTCCCGCGACGTCGCGAAGGCCCTGACGGATGAAGCCCGCATCCTCGTTGGGGTCGGCGGCGCCCGCCTGGGCTACCAGGACGACCGACAGCACCGCCCATAGGAGCAGGCGTACGAAGCGGCGGGCGCGTGATCTGCGTGCCATGAGGGTCTCCTTGCGTGGGAGCTAGGTGGCGGAGGGCTCGGGCTCGGAGGACCCGGAGAGCTCCGTCTCGATGGACTGCTGGATGGTTGCGACCGCGACCAGCTGCTCCGCGAGCCTGGTCAGGGCCTGGGTGAGGGCGGCCTCGTCTTGGGCCTGCGCCGCGGCGATGACGTCGTCGAGGGCGTCGCTCTGCTCGCGCAGGGCGGCGATCAGCTCGTCGTGGCGCTCGGCGACCTCGGCGGGTGGGTCGAGCTCCTCCAGCTCGGCGGTGGAGGCGTCCGTGGCGTCGCGCAGCGCGCCGTAGACCTCGAGGACCGCCTCTTCGCTGCCGCTGCTCAGGGCCTCCTGGCCCTGCTGCTGGACCTGACCGATGCGCTCGGAGTAGCCGGCGACGGCCTCGCTGAACGCGGGCTCGTAGACCGGCGCGTCCTCGGACGCGACCTCATCGGGCGCCTCGCCAGAGCATCCGAGAAGTGCAAGCACGCAGGCGCAGCACAAGGCCGCGCGCAAGGCCCGTTCCACCCGCTGTTCCTGTTCCGCTGTTCGGTCGCGCGCCCCCGCGCCCGACCCCCGCCGTCACCTCTTGAAGCAACACCCGCCCGCGCGGCCGCCACAGCGGCCGACGCCGACTCGCAGAATCTCCATCCGAAAAAGGCGCGGTGTCAAGCGAACCGCGCCAGATATGCGCCCAGTGCACGCGTTATGTGCGTCTGGTTACAGAACCCGCCGTTTTGTTCACATGCAGTGCGAATGATCCGCTCCGGACGGCCGGCGCCCATCCGCCATCTCTTCTGCCTCAAATGGCCGGGAGGCGGCCGGCCGGCTGGCCGATCCGCCTCCCGGCGAGCTGCTCGCCAACGCGAGCGATCAGCGGTTGGGGTCGACGAAGTCCTTCACGGACTCGACCGCCTTGTCGGCCTTGTCCTTGACGTTGGCGCTGGCCTGGTCGGCCTTTCCCTCGCGCTTGAGATCCTCGTCGTCCGTCAGAGAGCCGAGGGCCTCCTTGGCGCGGCCCTTCATGTCCTCGCCCTTGTGGCTGTCAGGCATCCTTGCTCCTTCCAGAGGGGTGGAGCAGCAGCGATACCCGCCTTGCCCTGGCCTTACCGGGTTCGTCGCCGTGACGGCTGGCGGCGGGGGCCCCGACGCCCGGCTACAGAAGCCGCCGTTCGCGTAGCTGCAGCGCGAACGATCCGCTCGGGTTGACGAAGCGCGCCTCGTCGCTGCGGACCTGGAGGCCGGCCTCCGAGCGGAAGGCCTCCCGGAGCGCTGTGACCGAGTCGAAGCGCAGCTCGGCCGCGCCGTCGAACGGCGGGTCACCACCCAGATGCACGGGCACGCAGTGGACGTAGGAGCGCAGTCCCGGCAGGCGCGCCGCGAGCGCTGCGTGGCGGTCGCGCCAGTGCGCCCGGAACTCGTCCCTGCCGAGCCCGGCGGCCCGGTGCATGAAGCCCAGGAACAGGACCTGCGCACCCGTCGCCCGGGTGGCCGGGACGACCGGCTTGCGCTCGATCACGAATGACACCAGAGCGGAGCGGTCCACCAGGTCTTCCTCGTCGGCTCGGATCGCCCGGAACGCCTCCGAGCGGTTGGCGGCCCGCAGGGCGTCGAGGTCGTCCAAGTCGACCATCGCCACGCCGTCGTAGGCCTGCGGGTTACGCGCGTCGGGATGCGGCAGCGCCTGGACGTAGCGGCGCAGCCCCGGCAGGCGCAGCACCAGCTCGGCGTGCGGTCCCTCCCAGCGGCGGATGAAGGCGTCGGCGTCGAGGGACGGCGCGCGCCTCAGCAGCGTCAGGACCGTGACCGTCACGAGGCGCCGGACGCCAGCGCTTCGCGCAGCTTGAACTTCTGGATCTTGCCCGTGAGGGTCATGGGCAGCTGGTCGACGATGACGACGCGCTCCGGCAGCTTCAGCTTCGAGAAGCCGCGCGCGAGCAGGTGCTCGGCGAGGTCCTCGACCGTGGGCGGGGTGCCGGAGGGGACGATGACGGCGCAGATGCGCTCACCCAGGCGCTCGTCGGGCGTGCCGACCACGGCCACCTCGTGCACCGCCGGGTGGGTCCGCACCGCGTCCTCGACCTCGACCGCCGAGATGTTGAAGCCGCCGCGGATGATGAGGTCCTTGATGCGCCCGAGGCAGCGCAGGTAGCCGTCCTCGTCCATCCGCCCCAGGTCGCCGGTGCGCAGCCAGCCGTCGCCCGCCGCCTCGGCCGTGAAGTCGGGCCGCCCCAGGTAGCCGTGGAACAGCGCCGAGCCCCGGCAGAGGATCTCGCCCTCCTCCCCGGGGCCCACATCGCGGCCGGTGGCCGGGTCGACGATGCGGAACTCCCACCCGCGGACGGGGCGGCCGTCGCTGCCGGTCACCTTCTCGGGCGGATCGCCCGGGTGGACCAGCGTGGCGATGCCCGTCTCGCTCATCCCCCAGCAGGCCAGCAGCGCCATGTCGGGCAGGCGCTCGGTCGCCTGCTTGGCGAGGCTCTCCGGGATGGGCGCGCCGCCGCAGGTGAAGACCCGCAGCGTGGCCAGGCGCCCCAGCGCCTCTTCGGGCAGCTGGAGGAGGTCGAACAGGAACGGGGTTGCGCCCATCATCCAGGTGACGCCGTGCCGCTCGATCAGGTCGGCGCACTCCGCCGGGTTCCAGCGGTCCTGGAGCACCAGGGTCGCGCCGAGCACGCCGGCCATGCGCAGCCCGTACTGCAGCCCGGAGGCGTGCCCGACCGCGGACGGCATGAGGAACACGTCCTCTCCGCTCAGGGTCATCGCCTCGGCGACGTGCTGGAGCACTCCGCCGACGGTGCTGCGGTGGCTGTGCATCACGATCTTGGGCTCGCCGGTCGTGCCCGACGTGGCCATCAGGATCGTGATGTCGTCCGGATCCGGCGGCTCCGGCAGCACCGAGGGGTCGCCGCCGGCCGCGACCTCGGTCAGCGGCGGGTCGCCGTCGACGTCGGCGTACCAGCGCAGCGAGGGGACCGTCGCGACCAGCCGCTCGAAGGTGTCGACGTCCGGCGTCGAGCGGTGCGCCGCGGCGACCACCAGCCCGGCGGCCGCGGCACGCTCCGCGACGAAGGCGATCTCGCGCTCGCGGAAGGTGGGCAGCAGGCCCATCGAGACGGCGCCGAGACGCGTCAGCGCCAGATGCACCAGCGCGGACTCGTACCAGTTGGGCAGCTGCCAGGCGACGACCTCGCCCGGTTGCAGGCCCTGCGCGTACCAGACGGCCGCCAGACCCTCCGCCTCGGCGCGCAGCTGCCCGAACGTGACGGGGCCGCGGCGCGGGCAGACGACCGCCACCTTGTCCGGGTCGTGGCGGGACACCTCATGCCACAGGGTGGTCCGGTTCCACAGTCCCTCCGCCTCCCGCGCGCGCAGAAAGGCGGGGTCCACCAGAGGTTCGGCGCGCATCAACCCCCTCCGTCAGGCCTCGGGGCGACGGCGCTCGAGCCGCCGCACCAGCACGCCCTCGGGCGCCCACACCTGGCAGGAGCCCTCGACGGCCGGATAGCGGTCGCGCACCGTGCCGAAGAAGTCGTCGTAGCCGAGCTCAACCAGCCCAGGGTCCTCGGCGGCCATCTCGGCCGCAAACGACAGGGCCGCGACGGTGCCTGCCTGCAGCGCCAGCGTCGCGAGGTGGTTGCACCCGCGCGTCGCGCCGACGCGCTCGTTGACCGCCCTGGTGAAGCCACGCGCGATCCGCACGCCGACCAGGCGCTGCATCGTGGCCGCCACCAGCGGGCACTGCGGGTGCGGGTGCTCGGACATGTCGGCCTCGACCGCCACGATCTCGCGGTCCGAGCGGCGCACGCGCATCACGAGGGTCATGTCGTGCACGCGCTGGAAGCCCCCGTGGGAGAAGGTGTCGTCCTCCACCGTGGCACGGATCTCCAGCTCGTCGCCGTCGAGGCGCACCTGCGTGCGCAGCGATCGGTCGTAGAGCAGACCGCTGTCGGGTGTGTCCACCGATGCCGCCACGGCGCCTCCGATCATGACCAGCCTGAATGGCTGCCCATGCATACCATGATCATGGTATATGTGCGCCCCGTTCCCCAAGGCCGGAGTAGATGACATGCCACCTCTGCTGAACGAAGAGCTGTCCCGCCGCAATGTGGAGCTAGGCATCTGGCAGGAACGGACGCTGGCGGAGGCCGTCGCGGCGCACGCCGAGGCCAGCTCGGACCGGCTCGCCGTGGCCGACCAGCACGAGCGGCTGACCTACGCGGAGCTGGTGGAGCGCGCCCGACGTCTGGCCTCCTGGCTGCTGGGGCTGGGGCTGGAGCGCGGCGAGGCGGTCGTGCTTCAGAGCCCCAACCGCATCGCCATCCCCCTGACCCACCTGGCCTGCGACCTGGCCGACCTCATCTTCGTGCCGATCTCCGACGCATGGCGCCGCAAGGAGACCGAGCACCTGCTCGGCACCGCACGGGCGGCGGTGGTCGTGGTGCCCTCCGCCGCGGAGGGCGCCGGGGACGCCTTCAACCACCTGGACCTGGTGCAGGAGCTGCGGCCCTCGCTGCCGCACCTGCGGGCGGTCGGCACGTTAGACGGCGGCGGCGGCGACTTCTCCTACGCCGAGGCCTGCGCGGGCGGCGCGGGTCCTGCCGAGCGCCCCCACCACCCGGACGACCCGCGCTTCGTGATGGTCAGCTCGGGGACGACCGACATCCCGACCATGTCGCTGTTCAGCGACAACAACCTGTGGTTCTTCATGCAGCAGTACGGCCTGCACGTGGGCCTGGAGGACCGGGACGTCGCGGTCGGCATCGCGCCCGCGAACACCGGGGCGACGGGCTACGTCTTCCCCGTCCTGGGACCGCTGCTGCACGGCGCCGGCTCGGTGCTGCTGGAGCGCTGGTCCCCGGCCGCAGCCCTCGACCTGCTCGCCGCGGAGAAGGCGACGCTGGCCACGGCCGTGCCGACCCACATCATCAAGATGCTCCAGGAGGACGACGTCGCCGAGCGCGACTACTCGGCCCTGCGGGTGTTCAACAACGCCGGCGCCCCCCTGCCGCCCGAGGTCGCCGCCGAGCTCGAGCGCGTCTTCGAGTGCCGCGTCCAGTCCGTGTACGGCGCGACCGACGGCGGCGTGCCCACCATGACCAGCTACCAGGACCCGGACGAGAAGCGCTACACGACGGTCGGGCGGATCCTGCCGCACACCGACGTGCGCCTCGTGAGCCCGACCCTCGAGGACGTCACCGAGGGCGAACCGGGCGAGATCCTGTGGCGCAGCCCGACCAAGAGCCACGGCTACCTCAACGCGCCGGAGCGCGACGCGGCCGTGTGGCTCGAGGACGGCTACTACCGCTCGGGCGACATCGGACAGCTCGACGCCGACGGCTATCTGCGGATCGTCGGACGCGCCAAGGACATGATCATCCGCGGCGGCCAGAACATCAGCCCGCGCGAGATCGAGGAGGCGATCGCCCGCCACCCCGCGGTGGCCGAGGTCGCGGTGGTCGGCCTGCCCGACGAGGTCTACGGGGAGCGCGTGGCGGCGTGTGTGCGCCTGCGGCCCGGCCGCGATCTGGGTCTGGAGGAGCTGGCCCGTCACCTGGACGAGCTCGGCCTCGCGCGCTTCAAGCGACCGGAGCACCTTGAGGTGTTCGACGAGCTGCCGGCCAGCGCCGGCGCCAAGATCAACAAGGTGGCCCTGAGGGAGGAGCTGCAGGGGCGGCTCGGCCGCGACGGCTGACGACGGCTCCCGGCAAGGTCAATTCATGACTATGATGAGCCATCTTTGATGGCTAGGCAGAACGAAGGGACGTCGCATGGATGGCCTGACCCTGGAGGGGCGCACCGCGCTGGTGACCGGCGGGGCCGGTGGGATCGGCTCTCAGATCTGCCGTGATCTCGCCGCGCTCGGCGCGCGTGTGCTGGTGGTCGACCTCAACGAGGAGGGCGCCGCTGCCGTCGCCGGGGAGCTGCCCGACGGCGCCGCGTTCGGGGTCGACCTGTCCGACCCGGCCTCCATCGACGACCTCGTCGGCCGGGTCGGGGACGCCCACCAGGTGGACGTCCTGGTCAACAACGCCGGCTGGGACAAGGTCGGCCCGTTCGTCCAGTCGGACCCGGCGCTGTGGGACCGGCTCATCGCCATCAACCTGCGCGCCCCGATCCACCTGACCTACGCCTTCCTGCCCGGGATGATGGAGCGCGGCTGGGGTCGGCTGGTGCACGTCTCCTCCGACGCCGCGCGGGTCGGGTCCACCGGCGAGGCGGTCTACGGCGCCTGCAAGGCCGGTCTGCTGGGCTTCTCCAAGACGATCGCCCGCGAGGCCGCGCGCTCGAAGGTGACGAGCAACGTGGTGTGCCCGGGCCCGTCCGACACGCCGCTGCTGCGCGAGGTCGCGGAGGGCAACCCCCGCCTGGTCGAGGCGCTCGAGAAGGCGATCCCGCTGCGCCGCCTGGGGCAGCCGCGCGACGTCGCCGGCATGGTCGCGTTCCTGTGCTCGGAGCGCGCCGAGTACATCACCGGCCAGACCGTCAGCGTCAGCGGCGGCCTGACGATGGTCTAGCGCCATGCTGAGGCCCCTGGAGGGAGTGCGCGTCCTCGACCTGACGCGCCTGCTGCCGGGCAACACCTGCGCATGGCTGCTCGCTTCCCTCGGCGCGGACGTGATCAAGGTCGAGGACCCCGGGGCGGGCGACTACATGCGCGACTTCGGCGTGCAGGTCGAGGGCCAGGGCGCGCCGCATCACCAGGTCAACCGCGGCAAGCGCTCGGTGGTGCTCGACCTGAAGCAGGAGGCGGGCAGAGCGGCGTTCGAGCGCCTGCTGGCCAGGGCCGACGTCCTGGTGGAGTCGTTCCGCCCCGGCGTCATGCAGCGCCTCGGGCTGGGCCCCAAGGAGGTGCTCGAGCGCCGGCCGGCGCTCGTCTACGCCAGCCTCAGCGGGTTCGGCGCGACGGGCTCGCTCGCCGACATGGCCGCGCACGACATCAACTACGTCGCCCTGTCGGGTCTGGTCGACCGGCTGGGCACCGCCGACGGGCCCCCAGTCGTGCCGCCCATCCCGGTGGCAGACCTCGTCGGCGGCGCCATCCTGCCGGCGCTCGGCATCGTGTCGCTGCTGTTCGGCGCCCGGGCCAACGGACGCGGAGGACACCTGGACGCCGCGATGATCGAGGGCGTGACCCAGCTGCCGAACATGGTCGTCTCCGACCTGCTGGCGGGTGCGGAGGTGCCTGGCCGCGGACGGGCCCCGCACAGCGGCGGCCTGGCCTGCTACCGCATCTACGAGATCGCCGACGGGCACGTCGCCGTCGGCGCCCTGGAGCCCAAGTTCTGGGCGATCCTGTGCGAGGAGCTGGGCGCTGAGCACCTGCGCGATCGCCAAGACGACGAGGACCAGGAGGCCCTGGCCGCCGAGCTGGCCGCCTACCTGGCGCCGCTGACGCGCGCCGAGGTGCAGCAGCGCTTCGGCGAGGTCGACGCCTGCGTCACGGTCGTCGCCTCCTACGAGGAGATGCTGTCCTCTGACCTGGCTCGGGAGCGCGGGCTGGTCAGGAGGGCACCGGGCCTGCCAATGCCGGTGCTGGCCCCGCCGTTCGTCATCGATGGGGAGCGCCCGCCCGAGGGGCTCCCCGCCCCCAGACAGGGCGAGCACAGCCGCGAGGTACTGGCCGAGGCCGGCCTGGAGCCCGAGGAGATCGCCGCGCTCGAGGCCGCCGGCGTGACCCGGCAGGCCGACGTCGACTAGGAGAACCCGTGCGCATCGGCCTGCACCTCCCGCAGATCGGCGACTGGGCCGGGCCCGAGGCGCTGCGCCGCGCCGCCGTCCACGTCGAGGAGACCGGGCTGGACTCGGTGTGGGTGTCCGACCACCTCGCCTTCCCGGAGGGAGAGGCCTCGGCCTACCCGTACTCCAAGGACGGCTCGTTCCCGGTGTCCTTCGACAGCCCCTGGCTGGAGGCCCTGACGTCGATGGCGTTCATTGCCGCGGTGACGTCACGGGTGTCGATCGGCGTCAGCGTCCTGGTGGCGCCGCTGCGCAACACGCTCCTGCTCGGCAAGCAGATCGCGACCCTGGCGGCCCTTGCCCCCGGCCGGATCGTCCTCGGCGCCGGCGCCGGCTGGCTTAGGGAGGAGTTCGAGTTGCTCGATGCCGACTTTGGCGCGCGCGGACGCATCCTCGACGAGCAGCTCGGCGCCCTGCGCGAGCTGTGGACGTCCCCAAGGCCCTCGTTCTCCGGCGAGCACGTGTCCTTCCCACCGCTGATCATGAAGCCGCACCCGGAGCCGCCGCCGCAGCTGTGGGTCGGAGGGACGGCCCCGGCCGCGCTGCGCCGCGCGGGGCGCCACGGCGATGCCTGGCACGCGGTGGGCGGCCTCGACGAGGAGCAGCTGCGCGCCGCTCTGTCGACCGTGCGCGAGAGCGCCGCCGCGGCCGGCCGCCCGGCCGAGTCCGTCGCCCTGACGGTCCGGATCGGCACGCGGCCCGGCGCCAAGGGGCTGGAGTCGCTGCGGCGCCGCCTCGCCCCCTTCGCCGCGGTCGGCTGCGAGCACGCCGTCGTCGACCCGGTCGTGGACTCGCTCGAGGAGCTGCTCGACCTGGTCGAGGAGCTGGCGGCGCTCCCGGAGCGCAGCGCATGAGCGGCGCCGCGGAGATCGCACGGCACCTGCGCCCCGGCTGCCGCGTGGCCGTGGCGGACGGCAGCGGCGCTCCGATCGGCCTGGCTGCCGACCTCACGGCCGCTGCGACGGAGGTCGGCGGGGTGAACCTGCTGCTCGGCTGGTGCTTCGCCCCTCCCGCCGACCTTGACGACGCCGAAGCCTTCCCGGAGATCCGCACCATCATGGGTGGCTACGCCCTGCGGCGACCGATCGCCGCCGGCCGCGTCCACTACGTGCCCGCACGGATCAGCGCGGTCCCCGGGCTGCTCGCCGGTCCCCTGCGCCCCGACGTCCTGGTGGCGGCGCTGCGACCGGGCCGCCGCGGCGGCTACGCGTTCGGAAGCGAGGTCGCCTGGATGCGCGCCGCGGTGGACGCCGGCGCCACCGTCCTGGCGGAGGTCAACCCCGCCCTGCCCGCCGCAGACGCCGAGGAGGAGCTGCCGGCCGACCGGGTGATCGTCGTGGCCGAGGCGGACCGCCCGCCGCACCGCACCGAGCCGGCCGCCATCGACGACGACGCACGCGCGATCGGCGAGCGGGTGGCCGCGCTGATCCGGGAGGGCGCCTGCATCCAGGTCGGACCCGGAAAGATCGCCGAGGCGGCGGTCGCCGCCCTCGACGTGCCGGTCGCCGTCGACTCCGGCGTGATCGTCGACACCGTCGTCGACCTCGCCGAGCGCGGGCTGCTGCTCGGCGACCCCGTCGCGACCTATCTGGTCGGCACCGATCGGCTGTACGAGTGGGCCGACGGCCGACCGCTCCTGCGCCGGGTTGAGCACACCCACGACCCCTCGCGCCTGACCGGCCGATCGCTGGTCGCGATCAACACCGCGCTGCAGATCGACGCCTACGGCAGCGTCAACGTGGAGCGCGTCGGCGGGCAGACCATCGGGGGGGTCGGCGGCCACGGCGACTACGCAGCGGCGGCCGCCCGCGCCGCGGCGGGCCTCAGCATCATCGCCCTGCCCACCACGCGCGGCGGTGAGCCGACCCTGGTCGAGCAGCTGGACGCCCCCGCCTCCACCGGCTACGCCGACGTGGACGTCGTGGTCACCGAGCGGGGCGTCGCCGACCTGCGCGGGCTCGACGCGCAG
Organism: uncultured Actinomycetota bacterium; assembly: GCA_964629825.1. Lineage (GTDB taxonomy): Bacteria > Actinomycetota > Nitriliruptoria > Euzebyales > Egibacteraceae > CAZVUW01. The sequence continues at coordinate 1,515 of CAZVUW010000044.1, read as the reverse complement.
GAGCGGCGCCGGGCGATCGCGGCGCTCTGGGGGGACGATCCCGGTCCGGCGCCGTGACCACCGGTGAGCGGACCGGGACAGGCTCGCCCCTGCGGCTGGTCGTGCAGGGGTCGCTGGCCACCGCGGTCTGCTTCGGCTTCTGCCGCTTCTCGGTCGGCCTGCTGCTCGAGCCGATGCGCCAGGAGTTCGACCTCTCCTACACCGCCGCGGGCGTGCTGGCATCGGTGAACCTGGCCAGCTACGTCGTCGGGGCGCTGGTCACCCCCATGCTCGGCCGCCGGGTCGGCTACGGCCCGCTGATGAACCTCGGCCTGCTGCTGGGCACCGCCGCGCTGGCCGCCCTGGCGCTGTCCCCCACGGTGTCGATCGTGGCGGTCGCCCTGGCGGTCGCCGGGTTCGCCGCTGCGCTCGCCTGGATCGCCGCGGCCGCTCTGGGCACCGCCCGCTTCCCGCCGGCGCGCCGCGGTGTGCTGATGGGGATCATCTCGGGTGCGACCGGGGCTGGCATGGTGGTCGCCGCACTGATCGCTCTGACCGTGGTGGACGGCGGGGAGGTGGCGTGGCGGCGGGCCTGGGGCATCCAGGCCGCGGCGGCGCTGATCGCCGCGGTGGCGGTGGGGCGCGTTCGCTCCGGCGCGGCCCGGAGCGCCGCCGGCGGCCGGCCCGCCAGTCCGCGCCTCGGCTCTGTGCGGCGCGGGCTGCTGCGCTACTACGGCGCCTACGCCGGCTTCGCGGCCGGCTACATCCTGTTCGTCACCTACATCGTGGCGGCCGCCTCTGGCAGCGCCGGGGACTACCGGCTCGGCGCGAGCCTTTGGCTGCTCGCGGGCATCGGCGCGGCGCCCGGGGCGGTCCTGATCGGCGCCTGGTCGGATCGCTTCTCGCGCAACCGCACCCTCACCGCGGCCCAGCTGATCGCGGCCGCCGCCTGCCTGGCCGTGCTGGCGGACCTGTCGGGAGCTGCGATCGGCGCGCGTCTGGCGGCCGTGGTGGTGGGGGCGATCATGACCGGCATGGGGACGCTGATGCCGTCGCTGCTGGCCGACGAGCTGCCCGCGGCTCAGGTCCCCGACATCTTCGCCAGCTTCACCCTGGTGTTCGCGATCGTGCAGTCGGTCGCGCCGATCGGCGGTGGGGTGCTGATCGACGCCACCTCCGGCTTCACGGCGGTGTTCCTCGCCGCCGCGGGCGCGTTCGCCGCAGCTGCCCTCGGCTTCCGTGCGCGCCGCCGACCGGTCGCGGATCAGGCGACGCCGAAGTAGGCCTCCCGCAGGGCCTGCCCGCCGAGCTCACCGCGCGCTCCTTCGGCGACGATCTCGCCGAGGCGCAGCACGTACACGCGGTCGCAGAACGACTGGGCGACGTCGCTGTTCTGCTCGACCAGCACGATCGCAAGGTCCAGCTCCCGCAGCCGCTCCATGGTCTCGTAGATCTGGTCCACGACCACCGGCGCGAGCCCCAGCGACGGCTCGTCGAGCAGCAGCACCCGCGGCTTGGCCATCAGCGCCCGGCCGA
>CAZVUW010000043.1:0-24831 GCA_964629825.1 uncultured Actinomycetota bacterium | reverse complement strand
GAGATCTGATAGTCCTTCGGCATGTCCGGATAGAAGTAGTTCTTCCGGTGGAACTGGCTGGACGGGGCGATGTCGCAGCCCAGCGCAAGCCCGAGGCGGATCGCCGCCTCGACCGCCTTGCGGTTGACCACCGGCAGGGAGCCGGGCTGGCCGAGGCACACCGGGCAGGTGCGGGTGTTGGGCTCGCCGCCGAAGTCCGTCGCGCAGCCGCAGAACATCTTCGTGGCGGTCGACAGCTCGACGTGCACCTCGAGGCCGATCACGGCCTCGAAGTCGGTGAGGGTGGTCGTTCCGGTCATCGCAACCTGACTCCCGCTAGCTCTTCGTGTGCTGATCTGAGGCGGCCGCCGGGCCTACCGCACGGCCCCGTCAGGCGCCGCGATGGCGTTGGGGCCGCGCGGTGTGGGGTCGAAGGACAGGTCGGCCTCGAGCGCCCGAGCGGCGCGCAGCATCACGTGCTCGGACAGCGTCGGCGCCATGATCTGGAAGCCGACCGGCAGGCCGGCCTCGTCGAGCCCGACCGGCAGGCTGAGCGCCGGCACTCCGGCGAGGCTCGCGGGCACCGAGTAGATGTCGTTGAGGTACATCGCGATCGGGTCCGAGGTCTTGTCTCCGAGCGGGAAGGCCGTGGTCGGGGACACGGGCCCCACCAGCACGTCGCACTGGCTGAAGGCGGTCTCGAAGTCCCGGAGGATGAGCGTTCGCACCCGCTGCGCCTGGGCGTAGTAGGCGTCGTAGTAGCCGGCGGACAGGGCGTAGGTGCCGATCATGATGCGGCGCTTGACCTCGGCGCCGAAGCCCTTGGCGCGTGTGGCGGCCATCATGTCCTCGGCCGTCGGTCCGTCGACGCGCAGCCCGTAGCGCACGCCGTCGTAGCGGGCGAGGTTGCTGGACGCCTCGGCCGGGGCGATCAGGTAGTAGGCGGGCAGGCCGTACTCGGCGTGCGGCAGGCCGACCTCGACGATCTCGGCGCCCAGCGCGGCGAGGCGCTCGATCGCGTCGGTGACGCGCGCCCGCACGCCGTCGGCCATGCCGCCGGGGGCCATGGCGTCGTTCATGTAGTCGCTGACCACGCCGACGCGCAGCCCCTCGATGCCGTCCTCCAGGCCGGCGAGGACATCCTGCATTGGCTTGGGGATCGAGGTTGAGTCGCGCTGGTCGGGGCCGGCGATCACGGCCAGCAGCCCGGCGGCGTCGGTGACGTTGCGCGCGATCGGGCCGGCCTGGTCCAGCGACGAGGCGAACGCGATCAGCCCGTAGCGGCTGACAGCTCCATAGGTGGGCTTCACGCCGACGAGACCGCACAGGGCCGCCGGCTGGCGGATCGACCCGCCGGTGTCGGTCCCGATGGCCAGCGGCGCCTGGAACGCCGCCACGGCCGCCACCGAGCCGCCCGAGGACCCGCCGGGCACGCGGTCCAGGTCCCAGGGGTTGCGGGTGATCTGGAACGCCGAGTTCTCGGTGGACGACCCCATGGCGAACTCGTCCATGTTGGTCTTGCCGATGATGACCACGCCGCCATCGCGCAGCCGCTCGACAACGCCGGCGTCGTACGGCGGGCGGTAGCCCTCGAGGATGCGGGACGCGCAGGTGGTCGGGACGCCCTTGGTGCACAGGAGGTCCTTCAGCGCCAGCGGCACCCCCGCGAGCGCACCGAGCTCCTCCCCCGCGGCGCGGCGGCGGTCGATGTCCTCCGCCTGGACGAGCGCGTCATCCGCCATGACGTGCAGGAAGGCGCCGACCTGATCATCGGTCTGCTCGATGCGGTCGAGGTGCGCCTGCACCACCTCGACGGAGCTGACCTCGCGGCGTCTCAGCAGGTCGCCCAGCTCGACGGCGGTGCGCGTCGTGAGCGCAGTCATGCCCTCCCCCATCACGCCTCCTCCCCGACGATGCGCGGGACGTGGAAGCGGCCGTCCTCGGCGCGCGGAGCGGTGGAGATCGCCTCCTCGGGCGGAAGGGACTCCTGCGGCACGTCCTCGCGCAGCACGTTGCGCAGCGGGTAGGCGTGCCCGGTGGGCGGCACGTCGGTGGTCGCCACCTCGCCCACCTTCTCGGCGTAGGCGATGATGTCGGACAGCTGCGGCCGCAGCCGCTCGATCTCCTCAGGTTCCAGCCCTAGACGCGCCAGGCGCGCGATGTGCTGAACCTGCTCGGTGCTCAGGGACACGGGCTCACTCCGGAGTCGGGTGGCAGGTTGCTCGCCCGCGAACGCTAATGCGTCGCGGGAGGGTTAGCCACCTGACCCGGCCAGGCGGGTCGGGCGGCGCGTCTCCGCCGCGGTCGATCGCCCCGGTCAGCCCTCCGGGTCGACGCCGGGCAGGCGGCCGGTCTCGAGCAGCTGGACGAAGGCCTCCTCGTCGACCATCGGCACCCCCAGCTCCTCGGCCTTGGCGGCCTTGCTGCCCGCATCCGTCCCGACGACCACCACGCTGGTCTTGCGGCTGACGCTGCTGGTGACCTTGCCGCCGCGATCCTCGACCGCCTGCTTGGCCTCGTCGCGGGTGAACCCCTCCAGCCCACCGGTCAGGACGACCGTCCAGCCGGCGAGGGTGGCCTCGCCGCGCGTCGCGTCGGTGTCGGTGCGAACGCCGAGCTCGACTAGCTCGTCCAGGAGCTCGGCGTTGCGGGGCTCGTCGAGCCAGCCGCGCAACGACTGGGCGATCACGGGCCCAACGCCGCCCACGGCGGCGATCTCCTCGAGGCTGGCGGCCCGCAGCCGCTCCAGGGTCCCGAAGTGGCGCGCCAGGGTCCGGGCCACCGTCGGTCCCACATGGCGGATGTTGAGGCCCACCAGCAGGCGTTCCAGCGGCTGGCGCTTGGAGGCCTCGATCGCCTCGAGCAGCTTGTCGGTGGAGATCTTGGCGAAGCCGTCCAGGCTCAGAACCTGCTCGGCGGTGAGCCGGTAGAGGTCGGCGACGGTGCGCACCAGGCCCGACTCGATCAGGGCCCGAACCGTCTTCTCGCCCAGGCCCTCGATGTCGAGCGCTCCGCGGCTGCCGTAGTGCTCGACCGAGCCGACGATGCGAGCGGGGCAGTCGACGTTGGGGCAGAAGGTCTGCGCCTCGCCCTCCAGGCGCTGGAAGTCCGAGCCGCAGAACGGGCAGGTCTTGGGGAACTTCCACGGGCCGGCGGCCTCGACCTCGGGCGGTCGGCGCGACAGAACCGGGCCGACCACCTCGGGGATGACGTCGCCCGCCTTGCGGGCGATCACGGTGTCGCCGGGGCGCACGTCCTTGAGTCGGAGCTGGTCCTCGTTGTGCAGGGTCGCGAGTCCCACGGTCGACCCGGCGATCTGCACCGGCTCGAGCACCGCGAAGGGCGTCACCCGGCCCGTCCGGCCCACGTTCACCTGGATGTCGCGCAGCAGGGTCTCGCGCTCCTCCGGCGGGTACTTGTAGGCGATCGCCCAGCGCGGCGCCGACGAGGTCGCGCCGAGCTGGCGCTGCTGGCCGTAGTCGTCGACCTTGACCACCACGCCGTCGAGCTCGTAGGTGGCGTCGTGGCGGTGCTCCCCCCAGTGCTCGATGAAGGCCCAGATGTCGTCGAAGGTCTCGGCGGTGATGGTCTCGGCGGCGATCGGCAGGCCCAGCTCGGCGATGCGGCGCAGGAACTCGCTGTGGCTGGACACGGCGAAGCCCTCGAGGACGCCGGCGCCGTGGCAGATGACGCGCAGCGGCCGGCTGGCCGTGATGCGGGGGTCCTTCTGCCGCAGCGCGCCCGAGGCGGCGTTGCGCGGGTTGGCGAAGCGCGCCTCCCCCGCCTCCTCGCGCGCGGCGTTCATGGCCTCGAACTCGGCGACCGGGTAGTAGACCTCGCCGCGCGCCTCGAGCAGCGCGGGCGGATCCTCCGTGTTCAGCACGCTGGGGATGCCGGCGATCGTGCGGACGTTCTGGGTGACGTCCTCACCCACCCGGCCGTCGCCGCGCGTGACCGCCCTGGTCAGACGGCCCTGCTCGTAGGACAGGCTGATGGCGACCCCGTCGACCTTCAGCTCGCAGGTGAAGCGCGGGGTGGCGCCGTCGAGCCCTTTGACCACGCGCTCGTACCAAGCCTCCAGGGCCGCGCGCTCGAAGGCGTTGTCCAGCGACAGCATGCGCTGGCGGTGCGGCACGGCCTCGAACGCCCCGCTCGGCGGGGCGCCCACCTTGTGCGTCGGCGAGTCGGGGTGGTCGAGCTCGGGATGGCGCGCCTCGAGCTCGGCCAGCTCGCGCATCAGCGCGTCGAACTCGGCGTCGCTCACGGCCGGGTCGCTCAGCACGTAGTAGCGGTAGCGGTGCTGCTCGATCTCGGTTCGCAGCTGGTCGACGCGGATGCGGGTCTCCAGATCAGCCATCGCGCGGATTCTAGGACCCGGGTGCGACACCACCCCGCTCGGCGCCCCTGGGCTTGGCCGGATCGTGGTGCGGGTCGGCGTCGCCGCGTGCGCAGGGAGCAGGGCCGGGTGGCGGCCCCGCTCCCTGCGTCTTCGCGCTAGCCGTCCAGGTAGGCGTCGCGCAGCTCGGCGATGGCAGCGGCCAGGGCCCGGAGCCCGTCCGGGTCGCCCTGGTTGGGCTTGTCCTTGTCCTCGATGACGTCCGCCTGCCACAGCAGCAGATGGATCGCGCGGTTGAGGTGGGTGTGCGCGATGACGCGCTGCTGGTCGCGCGCATCCCAGTCCTCGAACTGGTCGAGGGCGTGGCGGATCTTCGCCTCGAGCCCCTCGGTGATGCCTCCGGCGGTCACGAGCTCGTCGAGGTCCTCGCGCACGAACGTGAGGAGGTCCGGCTGCTCGGGCGCGCTGGTGGGCGCCGTGCGGCTCAGAGGCGTGCCCTCGACCGACTCCTGGTAGGCGTAGGCGAGGCGCAGAAGGGTCGGCTCGTCGAACTCGCGGCCGAGCAGCTCCATGCCGACCGGGAGCGCCGGACGGTTGGCCGTGGGCGCGGTGAAGCCCGCCGGCATGGACAGCGCCGGGAAGCCGCTGAAGGGGCTGAGGCGGTTGTTGCTGCCGGCGTTGGGGGCCCCGTTGCGCGGCAGCGACACGACCGAGGGGTACATCAGCGCGTCATATGGCGCGCCGAGCGGGTTGCCCTCGAGATCGGTGTTGTTGAGCGCTGCGAGCAGGCGCGGGCGCACGTACCCGGGGCGCTCCAGCGTGTTCCGGTTGTAGGTGGCGTTGTTGTAGCGGTCCGCCCCCGTGCTGGCGTAGGAGGTGAAGGTGCTCTGGCGTGCCGTGGTGAGCGCACGCACCTCCTCGAAGGTGCGCGGGTGCCCGTCTTCATCCGAGGGCCAGGACTGCAGGTAGCGCGTGAGGTGGTCCCGGAACTCGTACGCGCTCATGCTCACGTACTGCCCGGTGATCACGTTGAGGTCGGGGATCGTGACGTCCTCGACGGTGGCTCCGGCGGCGCGCATGGCCTCGATCGCCTGCTCGAGCGTGGCGCGCACCTCGGGGTCGCTGCCGAAGAGGGCGCGGACGACTCCGATGCGAGCGCCTTGGAGGCCGTCGGGGTCGAGCGCGTTGCGGTAGGCCGAGGGGTCGTGGCCCACCATCGCCCGATAGGCCTCGGGGGAGTCGAGCAGCACGCCCATGTCATCGCGCTGCTGCGGCAGGGTGTACTGGCCGCTGTAGGGCGAGTCGTCGTAGGCGGCGAGCACCTCCAGCAGCGACGCGCAGTCCTCGACGGTGCGGCACATCGGGCCGGCGGTGTCCTGGAACAGGGCGAGCGGGACGATGCCGTCCTGGCTCAGCAGTCGCATTGAGGGCCGGATCCCGACCAGGCCCTGCACGCTCGATGGAACCCGGATGGATCCGCCCGTGTCGGTGCCGAGGCCGAACATGGCAAGGCTGGCCGACACGGCGGTGGCGGTGCCGCTGCTGGAGCCGCCGGGGCCGAACGGCGGGTGGTAGGCGTTGCGCGCCTGGCCGCCGGTGGTGCTGTTGCCGCCGAAGCCGAACGCGAACTCGTCGAGGTTGGCCTTGCCGAGCACGACCGCGCCCTCGTCCCGCAGGCGCTCGACGATGAAGGCGTCGTCCGGCGGCCGGCTGTTGATCAGCGCCGACGAGCCCGCAGTGGTCGGCATGCCCGCTACATCGATGTTGTCCTTGACGACGACGGGCGCGCAGTGCAGCCGCCCGAGGTCGGTTCCGGAGCTCAACCTGTACTTGAGGTCCAGCGCCGCCGCCTCCTCGAGCGCGGTGTCGCTGACGGTGATCATGCTGGCCAGGGCGGGGCCCTGGCGGTCGTAGGTGGCGATTCGGTCCAGGTAGCCCTGCACCAGCTGGGTGCAGGTGAGGCGGCCGGAGGCGAGGCCGGCGCGGACGTCGTCCATCGACGCCTCGACCCAGTCGAAGGTGCGGATCGGTGGGACCGTCTGGGCTAGGGCGCCCTGCGTGGGCGCTAGCAGGGCGAGCGCCGTCAGGACGGCGACGGCGGCTAGGCGTGCACGGCTAGAGCGGTGGTGGCGCATCCCAACTCCTCGTGTGCGAACAAGCCGGATGGGCGCGACCAGATGGGCGCGGTGCGCGGGATCCTACCGACGGCCGTGGCGGGAGACTATGGGTGTCGGGTCTCCGCGGACGCCCCCGACCGGGCCTCCACGGCAGCGGTCCGGGGGTGCCTCGTGGGCCCTAGGAGATCGTGGCCCCGCCCAGGCACTCGTCGCCCTCGTAGAGGACCACGGCCTGGCCGGGGGCGACGCCGACGGGTCGCTCGGCGGTGAAGGAGACGGCGATGCGTCCTCCGCCGAGGTCGTCCAGGCGGCACGGCAGGGCCTCGCCGCGGTAGCGCACCTGAGCCCTGAGCTTGCGCTCACCGCGGGGTGGCTCGCCGGCCACCCAGCTGACGTCGTGGGCCTCCAGACGGTCGACCTCGAGCGCGCTGCGCGGGCCGACGTGCACTGTCTCGCCCTCGATGGCGGTCACGTACATGGGCTCGGCGAAGCCGCCCAGGTGCAGGCCGCGCCGCTGCCCGACGGTGAACCGGTAGGCGCCGTCGTGGCGGCCGACCTCGCTGCCGTCCGGGCCGACCAGCACGCCCTGGCGCGCGCCGAGCCGCGGCCGCAGGAACGCGCCCAGATCCCCGGATGGGATGAAGCAGATGTCGTGGCTGTCCGGCTTGCTGGCGGTGATCAGGCCGCGCTCGGCGGCGTATGCGCGCAGGTCGGCTTTGGTGTGCTCGCCGGCCGGCCAGATGGTGTGCGCAAGCTGCTCCTGGCTGGCCATGTAGAGCACGTAGGTCTGGTCCTTGCCGGGATCGGTGGCCCGGTGCAGGTGATGGCCGTCCGCGTCGGTGCGCAGGCGCACGTGATGGCCGGTCGCCAGGGCGTCGAAGCCGAGCGCCCGGGCACGCGCCAGCAGGGCGGTGTACTTGACCCGCTCGTTGCAGCGGATGCACGGATTGGGCGTGCGCCCAGCCGCGTACTCGGCGACGAAGTCGTCCACCACCCGCTCGCGGAACGCCTCCGACAGATCCCAGACGTAGAACGGGATGCCGAGGCGGTCCGCGACCCGCCGCGCGTCGCGCGCGTCGTCGAGCGTGCAGCAGCCCTTGCCCGGCAGCCCGCTGGGCGTGTCGGCCATCTTCAGGTGCACGCCGGTGACGTCGTGGCCCGCGTCGACCAGCAGCGCCGCGGCTGCCGACGAGTCCACGCCACCGGACATGGCTACCAGCACGTTCATCCCGCCCGAGGCTACCGTCCTGCCATCCAGCAGCGGACTGACGCCACGGCACGCAGGGTGTTGTTTTCGGCGGACATGTCCGCCGAAAACAACATCGATCATCAGAGCGTCAGAGGGCGCCGCCGCCCGCGCTGCGAAGGCGGTCGACGGCGGCGGTGAAGGCGTCGACGGCGAGGTCGATGTCGGCCTCGGTCGTGGTGCGACCGCAGGTGAAGCGGAGGTGGGCGACGCCGTCGGTCGGGACGCCGATGGCCCGCAGGACGTGGGAGGGCTCGGCGGCGCCGGACTGGCAGGCCGATCCGGTCGACACGGCGACGCCGGCCGTGTCGAGGCTCAGCAGCAGGGCCTCGGCGTCCACACCGGACACTGCGACGTGCGCGTTGTGTGGCAGGCGCCGCTCCGCCGAGCCGTTGAGCTTGACGTCCGGGACCGCGAGCAGCCCCTTCAGCAGGCGGTCGCGGAGGGTGCGGAGGCGGTCGATCTCGACCGCCATGGTCTGCGCGGTCAGCTCGGCGGCCGCCCCGCAGCCGACGATGCCGGCGGTGTTGAGCGTGCCGGACCGCACGCCGCGCTCCTGCCCGCCGCCGTGCTGGTGCTGCTCGCAGGGCAGGTCGCGCCGCAGCATCAGCACGCCGACGCCCTTGGGGCCGTTGAACTTGTGCGCGGACAGGGCCAGCGTTCCGATCGACCAGCCGTCGAGGTCCAGCGGAGCGCGGCCGAAGGCCTGGACCGCGTCGGTGTGCAATGGGATGCCACGCTCGGCGAGGGCGGGACCGACCTCCTCCAGCGGCTGGATCGTCCCGAGCTCGTTGTTGGCGGCCATCACGCTGACCAGGACGGTGTCGGGGCGCACGGCGTCCAGGACCGCATCGGTGTCCACGACGCCCTCGGGGCCGCAGCCGACGACGGTCAGATCGAAGCCCTGGCGTTCGGCCAGCCACTGCGCCGACTCGATGACCGCGTGGTGCTCGATCGCGGTCGTGACGATGTGGTTGCCGCGCCCGGCAGCCCGCGCCGCCCAGGCGATGCCCTTGAGGGCGGCGTTGTCCGCCTCGGTGCCGCCCGAGGTGAACAGGACCTCGAGCGGCTGGACGCCGAGGGCGGCCGCGACCTGCTCGCGGGCCGTCTCGACCGCCGCGCGCGCCGCACGTCCCCACGAGTGCAGCGAGGAGGCGTTGCCGTGCTCGACCTGCAGGTAGGGCTCCATGGCCGCCGCCACCTCGGGTGCGATCGGGGTGGTGGCGGCGTGGTCCAGGTAGACGCGGCGCATGACGGCGCGGCGGGCGAGCGGCGGCGGATCAGTCCTTGCGCTTGCGGATCTCCTCCACCAGCGGCGGGATCACCTTGTGCAGGTCCCCCACGACGCCGAAGTCGGCGATCGAGAAGATCGGCGCCTCCGGGTCCTTGTTGATCACCACGATCGTCTGCGATGTCTGCATGCCTGCTCGGTGCTGGATCGCGCCGGAGATGCCGGCGCCGATGTACAGCTGCGGCGACACCGTCTTGCCGGTCTGGCCGATCTGGTGCTGGTGCGGGTACCAGCCGGCGTCCGTGGCGGCGCGCGACGCGCCGACCGCACCGCCCAAGGCGTCGGCGAGCTGCTCGATCAGCTGGAAGCCCTCGGCGTCGCCGAGGCCGCGGCCGCCGGCGACGACGATGGCGGCCTCGGTCATCTCGGGCCGGCCGCCGGCCTCCTGCTCGACCACGTCGACGACCTTGGCCCGCCGGGCCTTGTCGTCAAGCGTCACGTCGAGGTCCACGACCTCGGCCGGCCCGCCCCCGGACTCCTCCGCGACGAAGGCGTTGGCCTTGATGCCGAGGATCTGGAGCCGGTCGCCCCGCACCTGGCAGCGCGACACCATGTCGCCGCCGAAGATCGCCTTGGTGGCCACGACCCGGTCGCCGTCGAGCGACAGGTCGGTCACGTCGGTGATCACACCGGCACCGAGCCGCACCGCGGCGCGCGCCACGACGTCGGACAGGAAGGGGTCGGCCGGGTACAGCAGCACGTCCGCCCCGGCCGCCTCGACCGCGGCCACGACCGCGGCGGTCTGCGGCTCGGTCGCGTACTCGGCCGCCTCGGACGACTCCCAGACGTGGGCGCGGGTGGCGCCGTACGCGCCGACCTTCTCCGCGGCCGCGCGGGCGCCCTCGCCCATCAGCAGGGCGTGGACATCGCCGGCGCCGAGCTTGCGAGCCGCGGTCAGGATCTGGTTGGAGACCTTCTTGGGGCTGCCGCCGACGTGGTCGACGAGGACCAGCACGTTCACCATGTTGAGCTCCTCTTCTTCCCGCGCGCCTAGATGAACTTCTGCTGGGCGAGGAACTCGGCGATCGCCTGAGCCCCGACCGTGCCCGAGCCGTCGTCCTCGACCTTCTCGCCGGCCTGCTTGGGCGGCCGCGGCGTGATGTCGAGCACCTGCGTGGTGGCGTTGGCGAGCCCGACCTCGCCCGCGTCCACGCCGATGTCGGCCAGCGAGCGCACCTCGAGGGGCTTGCGCTTGGCCGCCATGATCCCCTTGAAGGACGGGTAGCGCGGCTCGTTGATCGCCTCGACGACGCTGACCACGGCCGGCAGCTTGGCCTCGACGACCTGGTGTCCCGTCGGCGTCTCGCGGTGGGCGCGCGCCGTGTCGCCGTCGATCTCGAGCTGCTTGCAATAGGTCAGCGCGGGCAGGTCCAGCAGCTCGGCCAGCATCGCCGGCACCAGCGTGGTGCGGGCGTCGGAGGACTGGTTGCCCATGATGATCAGATCGAACTGCTCGTTGCGCAGGGCCGCCGCGAGCACCTTCGCGGTCTGGTAGGCGTCCGAGCCGGCGATCGCGTCGTCGGTGACCTGGATCGCCCCGTCGAGCCCGTAGGACAGCGCCTTGCGAACCGTGGTCTGAGCTGCCTCAGGTCCCATGCACAGGGCGATGACCTCCGCCCCGTCGCGCTCCTTGATGCGCATGGCCTCCTCGATCGACCACTCGTCGTTCGCGTTGAGCACGGGCTCGGACGCGTCGCGGTCGACCGTCAGGTCCTCGGCGATCTTCTTGTCAGCGGCGGTGTCAGGCACTCGCTTGACCGGGCAGATGATCCTCAAGGTCGGTTCCTCCGTCTCGGGCGGACCCCCCATGTTCGCACGCCGAGGGGGATCTGCCGAAACCGCGCCGGGCGAACCGCGCTCAGGACTCGCGGTCCAGGGCGTCGCCGGGGAAGGACCCGTGCCTGCGCTGCAGGTCCAGCGCCTCCTCGGCGGTCATGCCCTTGGGCAGGCGGCTGCCGATCACGCGGGCGGGCGAGCCCACGACGATCGAGAACGGCGGGATCCGCGACTTGACCAGCGCCTGGCTGCCGACCACGGTGCCCGAGCCGATGTCGGCGCCGCGCAGGATCGAGGCCTTCTCCCCCACCCACACGTCCTCGCCGATGCGCACCGGGGTCTTGACCAGGCCCTGCTTGCGGATCGGCCGCGTCGGGTCCGCGTAGGCGTGGTCGAAGTCGCAGACGTAGATCCAGTCGCCGAGGAGGCTGCCCTGGCCGATCTCGATGTCCAGGTAGCAGTTGACGACGTTGACGCTGCCCATCACCACCTTGTGGCCGAGGCGCAGGTTGCCCTCGTGGGCGTTGAGCCGGTTGCCGGAGCCGATCCACGACCACGCCCCCACCGACAGGCGGGCGTGGTGGCGCCGGGCGCGCAGCTGGACCCGACGTCCGAGGAACACCATCCCCAGCAGCTCGACGTTCGGCTGGCGGAGGCGCTGAAGGAGGTAACGCGCGTACAGCAGCTGGTGCTGGGGCGTGTACATGCGGCGCTCAACCGCGAAGCGCACCGCCCTACGCCAGCCCCAGCGCTCCCGCTCCGCCGGGGGTGGAAGGCGTGCCGGCCGCAGCGGCTCCCCCGCAGCGGCGATCGCCTCCGCCCTGGTAACGCCCGCCCGGGCGACGGCGGCGGCGACGGCCAGCTCCCGGTGGTGCTGCGCCAGCTCGGCCGCGAGCTCGACAGCGTCTTCCCCATCCAGGACCGTGCCGAGCTCCGCTGCGCGATCACCGGGGCCGCGAGCGTCCTCGGCCGCGGCGGGCTCCGCCGGCTCCCCAGGCGCGGCGCGTCCGCTCACACCCGCGGCTCCCAGCGCGCCCCGTAGCCGGGCAGCTGCGCGGACAGGATCGCGTTGTAGTACAGCCCCTTCGGAACGTACGGCCGCAGCCGCTCGTCGAGCTCGAACAGGCGCTGCCAGGTCCGATAGGCCACCCAGGGGTAGCGGGCGGGGATGAGATCCGGGCGCAGCATCGCCTCGGCGGTCCTGGTCACCCAGCCGAACCAGTTGGCGGTGAGCTCCTCGGTGACCGTCCGCACGTCCGTGAAGCCGGCTCCACGCGCGAGCTCCTCCAGGCGCTCGGGCGGGAAGCAGTGCAGGTCGACCTCGGCTTCAAGCGCGGCCGCCTCGCGCTCCTCGGGCGGGAGCGCGTCCAGACCGTCGGCCAGCACGCGCTCGGCGCCGGCGACCACGGCCGCGAGCTTCACCGCCATACGAGCGCCGCGCTTCCACCAGCCGGCGACACGGTCCCCCAGCAGCGTCGGCTCACCGGCGATGACCAGTCGGCCGCCGGGACGCAGGACGCGGGCCATCTCCCCGAAAGCGGCCTCGAGGTCGGGCAGGTGGTGCACGACTGCGTGACCGACGACCAGGTCGAACGAGGCGTCGTCGAATGGCAGGGCCTCGGCGTCCGCGACGCGCCCGTCGACCTCGATGCCGAGCCGCCGGCCGTTCTCGACGCAGGTCGCCACCATGCCCGGCGAGATGTCGGTGCAGCTGGCCCGCCCGACCACGCCGGCCTGCGCGAGGTTCAGCAGGAAGAAGCCGGTGCCGCAGCCGATCTCCAGCACGTCCTGATAGCGGCGGCCGTCAGGCACGGCCTTGAGGTAGCGCCCGTGGGCGTAGTCGATGCAGCGCTCGTCGAAGCTGATCGACCACTTGTCGTCGTAGTGGCTGGACTCCCAGTCGTGATAGACGACCTGCTTGGCCTTGATGTCCACCGGCGGAGGCTCCCGGACCTCTAGCGCTGGGTGAACCGCGCCTTGCCGGGGCCCTCCTTGATGAACGAGTCCATGCCGATCCTGCGGTCCTCCGTGGCGAAGCAGGCCGCGAACAGCGACGTCTCCAGACGCAGCGCCGAGTCCAGGTCCATCTCGATCCCCTGGTCGAGGGCCTGCTTCGCGAGGCGCAGCGCGAACGGCCCCTGCGCGTAGCGGCGCGCGGCCTCGACGGCGCGGTCGTAGACCTCCTCCGGCGGGTGCACCTGGTCCACCAACCCCATCGCCAGGCACTCCTCGGCCGAGTAGAAGCGCCCGCCGTAGACCATCTCCTTGGCCTTCTGGATGCCGACCAGGCGGGCGAGGCGCTGGGTGCCGCCCGAGCCCGGGATCACGCCGAGCAGGATCTCAGGCTGGCCGAGCTGGGCGTCCGCGGCGGCGTAGCGGAAGTCGGCGGTCAGGGCCAGCTCGCAGCCGCCGCCCAGGGCGTAGCCGTTGACGGCGGCGATGGTCACCTTGGGCAGACGCGCCAGGGTCCGCATCGACTCCTGAAGCACCGGCGCCAGGCTCAGCATCTGCTGGTAGTCCAGCTCGTTCATCGCCTTGATGTCCGCGCCGGCGGCGAACACCTTCGGGCCACCCCACAGGACCACGGCGCGGACGTCGTCGTCCTCCGCCAGCTCCCTGGCGGCGTCGCCGAGCTCGTGCCACAGCTCGAGGTTCAGCGCGTTCACCGGCGGCCGGTCCACGCGCAGGGTCGCAACCCCGTGCTCGTCTGTGCTGATGGTCACGAACTCCACGATCGACCCCCGTTGGACTGCTCGGCTGCCTGCGGCTGCAGTCTAAGCACCGCGACCGACCGCGCTCCGGCGCACGCCTTAGCCTTGGCGGCCATGGACCCCCGCCGCTCGACGCCGAGGATCGCCGCCCTGGGCGTCGCCGCCGGGATCCTCGCCGGGCTGTTCGGTGTCGGCGGCGGGCTCGTCCTGGTCCCCGGGATGGTGCTGCTGATGGGGGTCAGCCAGCATGTGGCCCACGCCACCTCGCTGGTCGCGATCCTGGCGACCGCGCCGGCCGCACTGGTGGCGTTCGCCCTCGACGGCAGCGTCGCGGTCCGCGCCGGCATCGCCATCGCCGTCGGGGCCGTCACGGGCGCAGTGCTGGGCGCCGCCCTGATGCGCCGGCTGACGCCGCGGCGGCTGCGGCAGGCCTTCGCGCTGCTGCTCCTCTTCGTCGCGGCGCGGATGCTGCTGCCGAGCCCGGAGACGTCGGCCGTGGCCGCCGAGGGCGTCGTCGCGATCACGGGCTTCATGCTGCTGGGACTGGCCGCGGGGGTGCTGTCTGCCCTGCTCGGCGTGGGCGGCGGCGTGATCATGGTTCCTGCCATGGCGCTGCTGTTCGGCCTGGATCAGCACACGGCGGAGGGCACCTCCCTGCTGGTCATCCTGCCGACGGCGCTCGCGGGCGCCCTGCGCCACTCGCGGCACGGCTACGCCGACTGGCGTCTGGGAGCGCTGCTCGGGCTCGGCGGGATCGTCGGCGGGCTGATCGGGGGCCGGCTCGCCCTGGCGCTGCCCGCCGCCGACCTGCAGCGGCTGTTCGCCCTGTTCCTCGCCGTCACCGCGGTCCGGATGCTCCTGGGGCTTCGGCGCGAGCCGCGCACCTTGCGGACAACGGACGACTAGACCGCTAGGCGGGCAGGACCTGGGTCCCCGACTCGCCGGCCACGACCGCGGCGATGTCGTCCAGCGCGCCGATCGCGCCGCGGCCGCCGGTGCGCTCAACGAAGCGGCAGACCGCCTCGACCTTCGGCCCCATCGAACCGGCCGGGAAGTCCTGCTCCGCCTGGTGCTTGCGCAGCTCGGCGACGGTCGTGCGGCCGAGGGGCCGCTCGGACGGCTTGCCGCGGTCGAGCAGCACCGCCGGCACGTCGGTGAGGATTGCGAACACCGACGCTCCCACGGCCTCGGCCAGCAGCACGCCGGCCAGATCCTTGTCGATGACGCATTCGACGCCGTGGAGCATCCCCTCGGAGTCACGGATCATCGGGATGCCACCGCCGCCGCCGGCGACGACGACGGCGCCAGCGCCCAGCACGAGGTTGATCGTCATCCCGTCCAGCAGGGCGATCGGCTCGGGCGAGGCGACGAGGCGGCGCCAGCGGCCCGGCTCGACCTCCTTCCAGGTCTGATCTCCGTCGGCCCCCTTGGCGCGAGCCGCTTCGGCGTCGACCCGGGGACCGACCGGCTTGGACGGCTCCTGCCAGGCGGGGTCGTCGGCGTCGACCAGCACGCGGGTCAGGATCGGGACCACCGGCAGGGGCAGACCGCGGTTCGCGAGATCCGTCTCAAGGGCGGTGGTGACGAGGTAGCCGATCATCGCCTGGGTCTGCGCCACACACCAGTCGATCGGGATCTCCGGCAGCGTCCCCCGCGCGAGCTCGTTGCGCAGCATCAGGTCGCCGACCTGCGGGCCGTTGCCGTGGGTCAGGACGACCTCGACGCCCCGGGCGACGAGGTCAGCCACCACCGTCATGGCCGCCTCCACGGCCCGGGCCTGGTCCGCCGGCGTGTCGCCGTTGTCGGGCGCGAGCGCGTTGCCGCCCAGGGCGACCACCACCCGCGGCTTGCCGCCGGCGGGCTGCTGCCCGCCCGTCGCGGCCGGCTGCAGGCCCGCCGCACCGCTCACTCCGCCCCCGCTCACTCCGCTCCCCCGGGCCCGCTGCCGAACGCGTCGCGCACCAACGCCGTGCCGGTCCGCAGCGAGGTGCCGGCGGTGGGCAGGCCGCGCTCCGGCACGAGGTCGCGCGACAGCAGGTCGATCGCGTGGTCGGGCAGCAGCGGGCTGCGGGTCCGCGCCGGCGCTCCCCCGTAGCCGCCGGTGATCTGGCCTCCGAGCATGGCGATGAGCTCACCCAGGCTGGTCATGTCCGGCCCTCCGAGTGGTACGACGAGGTGCGGCAGGGCGCCGTCGGCGCGATCGCGGTCGTCGGCCGCCACCACCGCACCCCCGAGATCGTGCAGATAGATCGGCGCGTGCGTCGCGTCCGGAGCCACGCCGGAGGCACCGTCGATGAGCGCGGCGGTCAGCGCGTCCCTCGGCCCGTAGGTGAGGGCCCTGCGCAGCACTACCGTGTCCAGAGGCGAGTCGATGCAAAGCTCCTCGGCCTCGGCGAGCGCTTCCAGCCAGGGGTTGCCGGACGGTTCCTCGACGCCGAGGTGCGACATGAGCACCACCCGGCGGACCCCCGCGCTGACGGCGGCTGACAGGACCGAGGCGGTGTCGTCGAGCACGTCCCGGGGGGCCGTCAGCACGTCTGCGGCGGCGTGGACGACCGTGTGCACCTGCTCGAGCGCGGCCTCGAGGAAGCCCTCGTCGTCGAGGGTCCCGCGGGCCGCCTTGCAGCCCGCGGCGCGCAGCCGCTCCACGGCTCCGTCGGGGGCGGCCAGAGGGTCCAGGTAGGCCCGGACCTCACCGCCCGACGACAGCAGCGCCGAGATCGCGGCCATTCCCAGGGCGCCCTCGGCGCCCGTGACCAGGACTGGCATGAGCCGACGATAGGCGATGCGCAGCGCTCGCGCTGCGCCTGGGCGTCCGCTACAACTGGATCGCCGTCCCAAGCCGCCTGCGCCCAGCGCGCCGCGCCCGGCCACACGGATTCGCCTTGGACCTCAACCTCACCGAAGCCCAGCAGGCCTTCCGCGACGAGGTGCGCGCGTGGCTCGAGGCCAACGTGCCACGCGAACCGCTCGAGCCGCCCAGCACCGACGCGGGCCTGGCCCAGCACCGTGCCTGGGAGAAGCGCCTATACGAGGCCGGCTACGCCGCGATCGCCTGGCCCAAGGAGGTCGGTGGCCGCGACGCCGACCCGATCGACACGGCGATCTTCGCCGAGGAGTACGCCCGCGCCGGGGCGCCCGAGCGCATCAACGTGCTCGGCCTCGGGCTGGCCGGCCCGACGCTGATGGTGCACGGCACCACCGAGCAGCAGCGCCGCTGGCTGCCGCGGATCCTGTCCTGCGACGACATCTGGTGCCAGGGCTTCAGCGAGCCGGAGGCGGGCAGCGACCTGGCCAACGTCCAGACCTCGGCCGTCCGCCAGGGCGACCGCTACATCGTCAACGGGCAGAAGGTCTGGACCTCACTGGGTCGCCACGCCGACTGGATGTTCGCGCTCGTGCGCACCGACCGCTCCGCCGCCAAGCACGCCGGGCTGACCTACCTGGTCATCGACATGCACTCGCCGGGGGTCGAGGTCCGGCCCATCGTCCAGATCAACCACGATGCCGGCTTCTCGGAGGTCTTCCTTACCGACGTCGAGGTGCCGCTCGGAAACGTGGTCGGCGCGGAGAACGACGGCTGGCGCGTGGCCATGACGACCCTGGGCTTCGAGCGCGCGACCGGCCTCGGCAGCCACGTCCGCTTCTCGACGGACCTGCGCGACCTCGTGCGGCTGGTCCGCGCGGCCGGAGCCCAGGACGACCCCGTCATCCGCGACGCGGTGGCGCGCCTGTACGTCGAGACCGAGGTCTACCGGCACAACATGTACCGGACCCTCACGAGCATGGCCCGCAACGAGTCGGTCGGGCCCGAGGCGTCGCTGAACAAGCTCTACTGGTCCGAGATGGAGTCGCGCCTGTTCGCCACGGGCCTGGAGGTGCTCGGCGCCCTGGCCGAGCTGGGACCGAAGTCCGACGCGATCGTCGCGGCGCTCGGCGCGGATGGCGCCGACGTGTGGAGCCGCTGGCACCGCCGCTACTGGTACGCCCGTGCCTCGCGCATCTACGCGGGCACCTCCCAGATCCAGAAGAACATCATCGCCGAGCGCGTCCTCGGCCTGCCCAAGGAGCCGCGGTGAACTTCGGCTTCAGCCCTGAGCAGCTGGAGCTGCGCGACAGCGCGGCCGAGTTCTTCGCCCGCGAGAGCACTCCGGCTCACATCCGCTCGACCTGGGACCACCCGACCGGGCGCAGCTCCGAGCTGTGGCGGCGGATGGCCGAGGTGGGGCTCCTCGGCGTAACCGTTCCGACCGAGCACGGCGGCCTCGGCATGAACGAGGTCGACCTGGTCCTGCTGCTGGAGGAGGCGGGCCGGGCGGCGCTTCCGGAGCCGTTCCTCGAGACGGCCGCCATCGCCGCACCCCTGCTGGCCGAGGCCGGCAGCCCGCAGCAGCAGGCCGAGTGGCTGCCGCGCATCGCGGCCGGCGAGGCCATCGTCACGGTCCAGCTCGCGGACGCCCCGCTGGTGGTCGACGCCCACGTCGCCGACCTGCTGCTCCTGCAGCGCGGTGACGAGCTCCACGCTGTGCCCGCCGAGCGCTTCCACGCCAGCCCGCAGCCTTCGATGGACGAGTCGCGCCGCGTCTTCACGGTCGAGGCTGAGACGTCGGCCGAGACGCTGATGCCCGGTGGCGCCGAGGCGGCGGCGAAGGCCTACGACCGCGGCGCCGCGGGCACCGCCGCCCTGCTGTGCGGGATCGGTCGGGCGCTGCTCGAGCGCAGCGTCGAGTACGCCAAGCAGCGCCAGCAGTTCGGCCGCCCGATCGGCTCCTTCCAGGCCGTCAAGCACATGCTGGCCGAGACCCTGCTGGTGGTCGAGACGGCGCGGGCGGCGACCTGGTACGCCGCCTACGCGATCGCCGAGGACCTGCCGGACCGCTCCGAGGCGGCCAGCATCGCCAAGTCCTACGCCTCGGACGCCGCGGCGAAGGCAAACGACGAGGCGCTGCAGGTGCACGGCGGAATCGGCTTCACGCTGGAGCACGACCTGCACCTGTGGCTCAAGCGCGGGAAGGTGCTGGAGCACTCCTACGGCACGGCGCGGCAGCACCGCGAACGCCTGGCCCGGCACCTCTTCGACCGGCTCCCCGCCTAGGTCCGCCGTGCTGGTCCTGTTCCACGACTACACGAACCCGGCGTCGGCGATCGCGGTGGCGCGGCTGCAGCGCCTCGCCGACGAGGGGTTCGCCGTGGAGTTCCGCGGCTTCGACGCGTTCGGCGTGGACATGGCCCTCCCGGTCACGGTGGACGTCAAGGCCGCGCTGGCCGACCTGGTGCCGGTCGCGGCGGCCGAGGGGCTGGAGCTGCACGAGCCGGAGCTGCTGCCGGCCACCGGCTGGGCGCACGCGCTCGAGCTGCTCGCCGAGGAGCAGGGCCGCGGCGCCGACTGGCGCGCCGTCTGCTACGCGGCGTTCTGGGTCCAGGGCGTGGACCTGTCCAGCCACGACGCCCTGCGGATGCTCGGCTCGCTGGCTGGCCTGCCCGGCGCGGAGGTCGATGCGGTGCTGAGCGACCCCAGGCGGCTTGCGGCCGTCCGGCGCTTCGCCGCCGCGCAGCGCGGCAACGGCGTCGGCGGCGTTCCCACCTTGCTGGTGCAGCGCACCCTGGTGCCCGGCCTGCTTCCCGAGGACGACCTGCGCGCGCTGGCCGAGCTGGGCTGACGCGTCAGGTCGAGTCCTCGGCCACGTCGAAGCGCTCCTCGTAGCGACGGCGCGCCTCGTCGATCAGCCCGTCCGACAGCAGGGCGATCGGCTCGAAGTCGGCGATCAGCGGCTCGTTGTCCGGTCCGCGCGCCACGGTCTCCCCGCGCAGCACCCAGGGGCGCCGGTCGTCGTCGGACTCCTCCATGAGGTGGACGTAGCTGCACAGCTGGCGCGCCAGCCAGTCCTCGACCGGACGGGTCCACCAGCTCTCGGGCGGCAGCGGGTTGACTGACAGGCCCGGCAGCTCGAGGTCGCTCTCGTAGTCGTGGCTGCGGCCGCCGCGATCATCCTCGGGCCCGCGCGAGAAGCGCAGGTGCGTGTCGGGCGCGATGTGCTCGGCGAGCTCCGCCAGGGACGTGAGGACGGGCAGGTCGTCGGACATGGCGGTCGACTTCCCCGCCGGAGCCGCCGCTACGCCTGACCCTGCGCCGTCCGCTCCCGCCAGGCCGCCAGCAGCTCGCGCTCCTGGTCGCGCTCGAGCGCGCGCACCGAGCCGAAGGCGCCGTCGCCGGCGCGCCGGCCCGAGCTGTTCAGCCATTCCAGGGTGTCGGCGGCCGTCTCCGCAACCGGCCGGCAGCGCAGGCCGACGGCACGCGCACGCGCGCTGTCCATGGCCATCATCCCGGGATCGCCCTCCGGCCCGAGCCACATGGGCAGGCCCTCCCACGGAGCGACGCCACGCTCGACCAGGAACCCCTCGGAGACCGGCACCTGTGTCACGTCTGCGGCGCCCACGGCGCCCACGATCGCGTCCAGCACGCCCCTGAGCGTGTCGCGCGGCCCGGTGGCGTTGAGGGCTCCGGTGACGCCGCTGGCCGCCGCCTGCACCATCAGGGCGCCGAGGTCGCGGGCGTCGATCACCTGCATCGGCTGGTCGCGATCCGGGACGACGACGTCGCCGCCGTCCGCGAAGCGCGCCACCCAGTAGGTGAAGCGGCCGGTCGGGTCGTGCGGACCGACCACCAGGCCGGGCCGGATGATGAGCACGCGGCCGGGAAGAGCCGCGCCGACGGCCTGCTCGCACGCGACCTTCAGCGGCCCGTAGGTCTCGCCCGTCACCTCGTCGACGCCAGGGGCGGCGGGCGGATGCAGGGCCGCGGACTCGTCCGATCCGACGGGCACGGGCGGCAGATAGGCCGACACCGAGGAGACGAAGACATAGCGCTCAACGGCGTCTGCGAGCGCGCGGGCGCTGGCCTCCACCGCGGTCGGCAGGTAGCCGCAGGTGTCGAACACGACCTCCCAGCTACGCCCGGACAGGCGGTCCAGGTCGTGGTTGCGGTCTCCGAGCACCTCCTCGACGTCGTCACGGTGCAGCGGCGTGGAACCCCGGTGCAGCACCGTCACGCGGTGCCCCGCCTCCACCGCGGCGTCGACCAGGTGCCGTCCCACGAAGCGGGTACCGCCGATCACGAGCACGTCCACCGCGACACCTCCCGTGCTGCTCCGGTTGACGACCGGGGCGTCATAGTGGGTATGCCCGGCGCTTCCGCGCAACACCTGAGGAGTTGATGTGGCCGTTCCTGCCTGGCCCGACCGGCCGGCGCAAGACTCCATGCTGGAGGCCCGCGCCGCCGCGACCGGTGAGCTCCTCGGCACCTATCCGATCGCCGATCGCGCCGCCGTGGCGGAAGCGGTCGCCAGGGCCAGGACGGCCGCGGCGTGGTGGGCCGACCTAGGGTTCTCCGATCGCGGCCGACGCCTGCGCGCGCTGGCCGGCCTGATCGCCCGCCGCGGCGACGAGCTCGCTCGCCTGATCGCCAGGGAGAACGGCAAGCCGGTCAGCGAGGGCTTCATCGAGGTCATCCTATGCGTCGAGCACCTGATCTGGGCCGCGCGCAACGCGCCGCGGGTGCTCGGCCGGAGAAGGGTGCGCTCCACGCTGATCCTCGCCAACGTCGGCGCGACGCTGGAGTACCGGCCCCTCGGCGTCGTCGGCGTGATCGGCCCTTGGAACTACCCGTTGTTCACGCCGATGGGCTCGATCGGCTACGCGCTTGCGGCCGGCAACGCGGTCGTCTTCAAGCCCAGCGAGCTCGGGTCGGCGGTTGGCGCCGTGATCGCCGACCTGGTCGCCGAGGTGGCGCCCGAGCAGCCGCTGGTGCAGGTGGTCCACGGCGGCGGCGAGGTCGGCAACGCGCTGGTCGCCTCGGGTGTGGACAAGATCGCGTTCACGGGCTCGTCCGCCACCGGGCGGAAGGTCCTGGCCGCGGCGGCGGAGTCGCTGACGCCCGTGCTCATGGAGTGCGGCGGCAAGGACGCGTGCATCGTCGCGGCCGACGCCGACCTCGACGACGCGGCGGCGGGGGCCGTCTGGGGTGGTCTCAGCAACGCCGGGCAGACCTGCGCCGGGGTGGAGCGCGTATACGTGGTCGCCGACGTCTACGAGCCCCTGCTGGAGCGGATCGTCGAGCGTGCCTCAGAGGTCCGGGTCGGCGACGGCCCGGACGCCCACGTCGGCCCACTCACCCTGCCGAGCCAGGTCGAGGTCGTCCGCCGGCACGTCGAGGACGCGCTCCAGCGCGGCGCTCGCGCGGTCGTCGGGGGCCTCGAGTCCATCAAGCCGCCCTACGTGGAGCCCATCGTCCTGGTGGACGTGCCCGAGGACTCCCTGGTTATGCGCCACGAGACGTTCGGGCCGGTTCTGCCCGTCGTGGCCGTGCCGGACATCGACGAGGCGATCCGGCGTGCCAACGCCTCGGCCTACGCGCTCGGCGCGGCGGTGTACTCGCGCGCGCACGGTCGCGCCATCGCAAAGCGGCTGAACGCCGGCATGATCAGCGTCAACAGCGTCCTGCAGTTCGCCGGCATCCCGGGGCTGCCGTTCGGCGGCAGCGGCGAGTCCGGCTTCGGCCGCGTCCACGGCGCGGACGGCTTGCGTGAGATGGCAACGCCGCGCGCGGTCGCCGCCCGGCGCTTCCCGCTGCCGTTCGAGACCAACAGCTTCCGCGGTCCGGACTGGCTGTGGCCAGCCGTCGGCCGGTGGACGGCGATCCGGTACGGACGCAGGTGAGGGTCAACGGCCCGGGCGGATGGTGGTGCGACGGCGGAGGATGAGCCAAGAGACCGCCAGGAAGCCCACGGCCATGCCGGCGAGGATCCCCCACGCCTGCCAGGGCTCACCGGTGAAGCTGTCCGTGAACTGGATCAGCAGCGACTGACCGATCGGGGAGGGGGAGCTCTCGAACAGCGTCAGCAGGTCGGCGACACGCCCGAGCCCCTCGACCGCCCAGCGCAGCGCGACCCCGTGCGACAGGAGCTCGCCCACGGCGTTCATCTCGTGCACCGAGATGATCGCGCCGCTGAACAGCACCTGCGGCATGATCCAGACCGACAGCAGGTCCGTCGCCATCTGCGGCGTCTTGGCGACCGAGGACGTGAACAGCGCGATCGCCAGGCCGCACCAGGCGGTCAGGGACAGGGTCAGCAGGAAACGCCCGTAGGTGTCCCAGCCCGCGTCCGGCAGCCGACCGGTCCCCCACAGAATCAGCGTCATGGCCGCCACGCAGACGACCAGCACCGGCGCCAGGAACGCGACCTTGGACAGCAGGTAAGGCAGCACCGCCAGGTTGACCAGCCGTTCACGGTGGAAGATCGCGTACTCCTTGACCACCTCCTGCACGCCGAACAGCAGCCCGAACAGGAAGCAGGTCAGCGAGAAGATGAACAGCAGCTGGAAGGCGCCGGTGGGGTTCTCGCTGCCGAGGTCGAACAGCCCGGAGCGGAACAGCAGCACCAGCAGCAGGGCGAAGATCAGCGGCTGGACGATCAGCGGGATCACGCGGCCCGGGTTGCGCGCGTACAGGGCGGCGTTGCGTCGGCTGAGCACCGCGAGCTGCCGCAGCCAGGTCCGCGGCCCGCGTGGCGGCGCCGTCAGCTCGGGAGCGGCCTCTGCGAGGTCGGCTCCGCCCTCCATCCGATCGGCGATGAGCCGGCCGTGCTCGGCGGAGGCGCGGAAGCGCTGTCCCCACTCCTCGGGCGTCAGCTCGTCCTCGAGCTTGACGTAGATCTCGTCGAACTCCGCGACGCCGAAGTACTCGAGCGCCCTGGCGGGCGTGCCGTAGAACGCCAGGTGTCCGCCGCGGGCCAGGAAGGCGATCTTGTCGCACAGCACCACGTTCTTCGTCGCGTGCGTGGTCAGCAGCACCGTGCTGCCGTTGTCCGCGAGCTCCCTCAGCAACCGCATCATCTGCAGGTCGGTGGCCGGGTCCAGCCCCGACGTGGGCTCGTCCAGGAAGAAGATGCGCGGCTGGGTGAGCAACTCGACACCGATGCTGGCGCGCTTGCGCTGGCCGCCGCTCAGCTCCCGCACCCGCGTGTCCGCGTGGGCCGTCAGCCCGAGGTCCTCGACCGCGCGGTTCACCGCCGCGGCGCGCTCCTCGGGTGAGGTGTCACGCGGCAGCCGCAGCTGCGCGGAGTAGCCAAGGGTCACCTGCAGCGGCAGGTCGGTGTGGATGATGTCGTCCTGCGGCACGTACCCGAGGGTCGTGCGGTACAGGTGGCGGTGGGAACCAAGGTCCTGGCCGTTGTAGCGGACCTCCCCGTCGGTGGCGGGACGGACCCCCGACAGGGCGTCCATCAGCGTGCTCTTGCCCGCACCGCTTCCGCCGACGATGGCGACCAGCTCGCCCGGCAGAACGGTCAGGTCGATGTCCTGCAGCAGGTTCTTGCCGCCGCGGACGACCTTGCGCAGCCCGATCGCCTCGACGCGGATGCCGCGCGGCTCCAGGATGCGGCTGACGCTGCGGCGGTCGAACAGCAGCCGCTGATCCGCCAGCCAGATCTGGTCGCCGTCCTTGAGCACCGCGCGCTGGACGCGGGCGCCGTTGACATAGGTGCCGTTGGCGCTGTCGCCGTCGACGAGCTCGAGCTCGTCACCGACCCTGCGCAGCACGGCGTGGTGCGCCGAGACCACCGGCGAGTCGAGGACGAGGTCGTTGTCCGAGGCGCGGCCGATGCGCAGCTCGCTGCGGTCCTCCAGCAGCTCCGCCACATTGATCGACTCGACCGCGTACTCCTGGATGGCGGTGGAACGGCGCCGCCGCTCGGCCGCGTGCGACAGCGCGGCGACCAGCTCCGGTCGACCCGCGGTCAGCTCGGTCAGATCGGTCGAGCGGATGGCCCACAGCCGCACCGCGCTCTCGGCACGCACCGTGGCGCTGCGGGGCTCGCCCGTGATCAGGGCCATCTCCCCGAAGAACTCGCGCGGGCCGAGGCGCGCGATCGAGACCGCCGAGGGCCCCTCCCCCACCTCCACCGACAGGGTGCCCGACTCGATCAGGTAGAGGACGTCGCCGGGTTGGCCGGCGCGCACCACGGCCGCACCTGCCTCTGCCTCGATCGGTCGGAGCAGCTCGGCCACATCGGTCACCAGCGGCTCGGGGAGCGCTCGGAACAGCTCGATGCGCTGGAGCATCTCCACGCGGCGGTCGAGCACCGCTGCCGCGGCGGCGGGCGGGCGCTGCGCCTCGGTCCCAGTGCGGATGTTCGCGTCGGGCATGGCCGCCTCCGACGAGGGCCGGCCGTCGCCCGAGCGCTCGGGCTCGCCTGCAGGTGGGCCGTGGGCCCCCGCTAGGCGGAGTCTAGGGGAGGCTCCACCGGGCGAGAAGGTCTATATAGGGCGGCTACCGCTATCGCTACTTGAGCCGCTATATGGGGCGGCTACCGCTATCG
>CAZVUW010000042.1:0-24995 GCA_964629825.1 uncultured Actinomycetota bacterium | reverse complement strand
CTGCGCTGCGACTGCGGCACCCAGCTGCGCGACGCGATGCGCCAGATCGCCGAGGCGGGGGAGGGCGTGATCGTCTACATCCGCGGCCATGAGGGCCGCGGCATCGGGATCATGCACAAGCTGCAGGCTTACAAGCTCCAGGACGCGGGCCGCGACACCGTCGAGGCCAACATCGAGCTGGGCTTCCCGGCCGACCTGCGCGACTACGGAACCGGCGCGCAGATCCTGGTGGACCTCGGCCTGTCGACCCTGCGGCTGCTCTCGAACAACCCCGCCAAGCGCGCCGGCCTCGAGGGCTACGGCCTCAAGATCGTCGACCGCGTTCCCATCGAGACGACGCCGACCACCGAGAACCTGCGCTACCTCGAGACCAAGCGCGACAAGATGGGGCATCAGCTGACCAGGCTGCCGTCCGCCACGACCACAGGGGTGCCCGAGGTCATCACCCCCGACCCGCCCGCCGCCGGCAACCAGTAGGCGGCCAGGAGACGAAGAGCATGCAGGTTCACCAGGGATCGCTGGACGGCAAGGGTCTGCGCATCGGCGTGGTCGCGGCCCGCTTCAACGAGGTGGTCGTCGACAAGCTCGTCGACGGCGCGCTCGACTGCCTGCGCCGCCACGGCGTCGCCGACGACGACATCGAGCTGGTGTGGGTGCCCGGCTCCTTCGAGCTGCCGCTGGTCGCCCGTCGGCTCGCCGAGTCCGAGCGCGTCGACGCGATCGTGACCCTCGGGGCGGTGGTGCGCGGCCAGACCGCGCACTTCGACTACGTGGCCGCCCAGGCCGCGGAGGTCGGTCGCGTCGCCCTCGCCACGGGCGTGCCGATCACGTTCGGGACGCTGACCACGGAGACCTTCGAGCAGGCCGTCGACCGCGCCGGCGGCAAGCTCGGCAACAAGGGCTGGGAGGCCGCCCTGGCGGCGATCGAGACCGCCCGGCTGCTGGAGGACATCAAGGCTCAGCCCGAGGGCCCGCGCCCCGGCTTCCGCTGAGCCGCTCCCGGGGTCAGGCCAGGCCCGTCGCCCGCAGGTAGGCGTCGATCAGCTCGCGGCCGAACAGGACCGTCGTGACGGTCGCGACGGCGAGGTAGGGGCCGAACGGCAGCAGGTCCTTGCGCGTGCGCAGCCGCAGGGCCAGCAGGACCAGCGAGACAGCGCCGCCCAGCACGAAGCCGCCGAACACGCCGAGCAGCACGTGCCCCCAGCCGAGGTAGCCGAGGCCGATGCCCAGCGAGGCGGCCAGCTTGACGTCGCCCATCCCCATGCCCTGCGGGCTGATCAGGGCGAGCAGCAGCAGGGCGCCGAAGGCGGCCAGGCCTCCGAGCAGGCAGCGCAGGGCCGCGCCCGGATCGCCGTCGAGCAGCGCGCCACCTCCTATGAGCACCAGCAGGGCGGGCGCCAGCCGGTAGGTGATCGCGTTGGGGATGCGCCGCGTCTCGGCGTCGATCAGAGCGACGCACAGCAGGGCCCAGACGAGCAGCAGATAGCCGGGCAGCACCGGGTGCAGCCCGAAGCGCAGGTACATCGCGACGAACAGCACACCGCCGGCCAGCTCGACGGCGGGGTAGCGCGGGCTGATCCGTGTCTCGCAGGAACGGCAGCGCCCGCGCAGCAGCAGCCACGACAGCACCGGGATGTTGTCGCGCGGGCCGATGCGGGAACCGCAGGTGGGGCAGGCGCTGGGCGGCCGCACCACCGACTCCCCGGCCGGCACGCGGTGGATGACGACGTTGCCGAACGAGGCGAACACCAGGCCGAGCACGAACACACCGGCGGTGAGCAGCCCCTCCATGCGCGCCAGTCTGCACGAACCGACGCGCTGAAGTAGCGTCCGGGGTGGACGTCCACAACGGGAGCACGCAGGGAGATCCGATGACCGATCCGACGCCGCAGCAGCCGACCGAGGAGGAGATCCGGGCCTATCTGACCCAGATCCGCGAGGCCGACCCCGCGGCCATCATCGTGCAGGCCTACCGGCTGCTGGGCGAGGGTGCCGAGCTGAAGCTGGGCCGCTCCGACGCCCGGGTGCTCATCGACGCCATGGCGGCGGTGGTGGAGTCGACCAGCGGCCGCCTCGACGGCCAGCTGACCCAGCAGATGCGCGAGGGCGTCGCCCAGCTGCAGATGGCGCAGGTGCAGGCCGAGGCGCAGCAGGGCTCCGGGTCGGAGGAGCAGGGCGCCGAGGGCGCCGCGGGCGCGGGGACCCAGCCCGCAGGTGCCGAGGCCGCCGGATCACAGGGGCCCGCCGGACCACAGCAGGCAGGCGGACAGCAGTCCGGCAGCGGCCCCTCGGTGACCGACCGCCTGTGGATCCCGGGCCGGGACCCGAGGGCCTAGACCGCGGCGCGAAGGGCCGCTCGCGCCACGGGGGAGCGGCGGGTAGACTTCCGCGCAGCGCGACGAGAGGTCGCGCAGGTCAACGTCCCTCCGCCTCAAGGCAAGGCGGAGCCGGCGCTGACCGGCGTCACGAAGCGGAAGCGGCCGGCTTCCCACCCGTCGGGACCAACCCGCAGCGGGTTCACCGATCACCGCCCGGGACAGCGAGCTGTCCCGGTTGCCGCGTGCGACTAGCCGTTCGCGCAGGTTCGAGGTGGTCACTGCTCGTCGGCCGCTGCTGCCCAGCAGCGGCCTTCTTCGTGCCCGGTTCGCGCCCGTGCAGGACGTCCCAGCCGCACCTCAGGAGGTAGGCAGCATCGAAGGAGAGCCCCGGATCAACGAGCGCATCCGTGTACCGGAAGTTCGTCTGATCGGCGCCGATGGCGAGCAGATCGGGATCACCCCGCTGGCCCAGGCGCTGCGCATGGCGCGCGAGCAGGACATGGACCTCGTCGAGGTCGCACCCCAAGCCCGTCCACCGGTCTGCCGGATCATGGACTACGGCAAGTTCAAGTACCAGGCAGCGGTCAAGGCCAAGGAGGCGCGCCGGCGCCAGAGCCACATCGTGATCAAGGAGATCAAGATGCGGCCGAAGATCGGCAAGGGCGACTACGAGACCAAGTCGCGACACGTCGAGCGCTTCCTGCGCGAGGGCAGCAAGGTCAAGGCGACGATCATGTTCCGCGGTCGCGAGATGGCCCATGCGGAGCTCGGACGCCGACTGCTCGACCGGCTCGCCCAGGACATGTCGCATCTCGGCTACGTCGAGTCGGCCCCCAACCAAGACGGTCGCAACATGGTCATGGTGCTCGCGCCGCACAAGGAGGGCTCCAAGGAGCGGCAGGCGGCCATCGAGGCGGAGCAGCGTCAGGCCGACGCGCCCCAGACCACCGACGGCTGAACACCACCAGATCTCAACCGGCAGACCTACCGAAAGACCAGCTGATGCCCAAGCAGAAGACCCACTCCGGCGCCAAGGACCGGTTCCGCGTCACCAAGACCGGCAAGGTCCTTCACAAGCGGATGAACAAGAACCACATCCTCGAGAAGAAGTCCAGCGAGCGGAAGCGCCGTCTGTCGCGCTATGGCCAGCTCGCCGAGGGTGACGCCAAGCAGATCCGCAAGCTGCTGAACGGCAACTAGACACCCCCCTCACCTCCCCGCTCCTGCGGCACGGCCGAGCGGGTCACCGAAACCACCAAGGAGCACACCGTCATGGCACGCGTCAAGCGTTCCGTCTCCGCGCGCAAGTCGCGTCGGACCGTCATGGACCGCGCTCGCGGATTCCGCGGCGCCCGCAGCCGTCGCTACCGGGTCGCCAACGAGTCCGTGATGCACGCGCTGCGGTACCAGTACCGGGACCGCCGCAAGCGCAAGGGCGACTTCCGGCGCCTGTGGATCGCCCGGATCAACGCCGCCGCGCGGCAGGAGGGCCTGTCCTACAGCCGCTTCATCAACGGCCTCAAGCGGGCCGAGATCGAGGTCGACCGCAAGATCCTCGCTGACCTGGCCGTGCACGACCCCGAGGCCTTCCGGGCGCTGGTCAACGCAGCACGAGACGCCCTGGCCGCCTAGAGGGGCAAAGGCGGTGCAGGCAGCCCCGACGGTGACAAGCCCCAGCCACCCGGCGGTCAAGGCCGCCAGGAAGCTGGCGCGCGCCGACGGGCGCCGCCTCGGCGACGACCTGATCGTCGAGGGGCCGCAGGCGGTGCGCGAGAGCCTGCACCTGCTCGAGCGGCTGTTCGTCACCGACGGTGCCGCCACGGCCTGGTCCGAGCTGGTCGACAGGGCCATCGGCCACGGGGTGGAGGTCGTCCCGGTCAGCCCGGCGATCCTTGCGTCCATCACCCAGACCGTCAGCCCTCAGGGGATCGTCGGCGTCGGCCGGCTGGAGGACCCCGGGCTGACGGCGGCCTTGGACTCGGCGACCCTGGTGGTCGTGCTGCACGAGGTCCGCGATCCCGGCAACGCCGGAACGGTCATCCGCACGGCCGACGCCGCCGGAGCCGACGCGGTGGTGCTGGCCGGCGAGTGCGTCAACCCGCGCAACGGCAAGGCCGTGCGCGCGTCGGCGGGCTCGCTGTTCCACCTGCCCGTCGCCCGGGCCCGCGACTGGTCCGAGGCCGTGGTCGCGCTGCGCGCGGCCGGACTGGCCATAGTCGGCACCGATGCGGCTGCCCCGCTGCGCCACACCGAGGCGGACCTCGCCGCCCCGACCGCCCTGGTCTTCGGCAACGAGGCGCACGGGCTCGGCGACGAGGTCGCCGCAGACTGTGACGCGCTCGTCTCCGTTCCGATCCTGGGGGGCGCGGAGTCGCTCAACCTCGCCGCAACCGTGGCGGTGGTCACGTATGAGGCGGCGCGCCAGCGGCAGGAGCCCAGATGACACCACCCGGCATCGAGGCGCTAGACCTGCTGCCCGACGCGGTGATCGTCGTCGCGGGTGACGGCACCGTCCGGCACATCACGCCGCTGGCGGAGCGCCTGCTGGGCCGCCGCAGCGCAGAGGTCGTCGGGCTGTCCGCCCGAGTGGCCGTACCGCTGACCGACGGGGCCGGGCTCAGCTGGTGGGAGCGGCAGCGGCCGCTCGAGGCGGACCCGCGCCTGCTGCCCCGCATCGCCGAGGCCGAGCTCACGCTGACCGCCTCCGACGGGCGCTCCCGCCCCGTGGTTCTGACCGGCGCGCGCCACGGCAAGGACGGCGCGGTCGAGTGGCTGTTCCTCTCCCTGCGCCGGGGGGAGCGCCGTCGTCGCCTGGACGCCGCCCGCAGCGACCTCGTCTCGACCGTCAGCCACGAGCTGCGCTCGCCGCTGACCAGCGTCAAGGGCTTCACCAAGACCCTGCTGGCCAAATGGGACCGCTTCAACGACGCGCAGAAGCGGCAGATGCTCGAGACCGTCAACGAAGACGCCGACCGCGTCACCCGGCTGCTCGGGGAGCTGCTCGACGTCAGCCGGATCGACGCCGGCCGCCTGCAGCTGCGGCGCCAGATGGTCGACCTCGCCGAGGTGATCGCGAAGGTCGTGGAGCGGATCCGCGCCTCGAACGAGGATGGCGACCGGGTGGTGGCCGAGGTCGGGGGGCTCCCGCCGACCTACGCTGACCCTGACAAGCTGGAGCAGGTGCTGACCAACCTGGTCGAGAACGGGCTGAAGTACGGCTCGGGGACGGTCCGCATCACCCAGTCCGAGCAGGAGGAGCTGATCCGGATCAGCATCAGCGACGAGGGCAAGGGCATCGACGAGGGCCACCTCGAGCACATCTTCACCAAGTTCTTCCGACGGCCGGGCGAGCGGCGCACCGGGACCGGGTTGGGCCTGTACATCTCGCGCGGGATCGTCGAGGCGCACGGTGGACGGATCTGGGCGGAGAGCCCGGAGGGCGCCGGCGCCGTTTTCCACTTCACGCTCCCCAAGGGCGGGCTCGAGCTCGCCGGCATCCCGGTCGAGCGCAGCGCACGGGAGCGCGGACGAGCGGAGGGCAACGCACTTTGAGCACAACGGAGGCACTGGAGAGGGCCCGCGAGGAGGGCCTCGCGGCCATCGCCGCCGCCAGGACGCTGGACGAGCTGGATGCGGCTCGCAGCGCCCACCTCGGCAAGCGCAGCGAGCTCGGCGCCGTGCAGCGCAGCCTCGGCACGCTGGATCCCGAGGAGCGGCGCACGGTCGGAGCGGCCGTCAACGCGGTCCGCGCCGCGCTGGCGGAGGCCGAGGCGGCGCGCCGGGCCGAGCTGGAGGAGGAACGCGACCGCGTCCAGCTCGCCGCCGAGGCCATCGACGTGACGCTCCCGCCGCGCGTGCCCGCCCGCGGGGCCCTGCACCCGGTGCTGGAGACCATGGAGGCGATGCTCGACATCCTGGTCGGGCTGGGCTACCGCGTTGTCGAGGGCCCACAGGTCGAGAGCGAGTGGTTCCACTTCGACGCGCTCAACACGCCGCCGGATCACGCCGCCAGGAGCCTCCAGGACACTCTGTACGTGCACCCGCCGGCGGCGGGCTCCGCACCGGCGCCCGACTTCGCGGACGGGGAGACCACCGGCCTGCTGCTGCGAGCGCAGACCTCGCCCATGCAGGTCAGGGCGATGCTCGAGACGCCGCCGCCGCTGTACGTCGCGATCCCCGGGCGGGTCTTCCGCGCCGACACGATGGACGCGACCCACCTGCCGATGTTCCACCAGATCGAGGGCCTGGCGGTGGACAGCGAGCTGTCGTTCGCCGATCTCAAGGGCAGCCTGGTGGTGGCCGCTCGGGCGCTGCTCGGCGACGACGTCGAGCTGCGCTTCCGCCCGCACTACTTCCCGTTCACGGAGCCCTCGTGCGAGCTGGACGTCCGCTTCGGCGGGCGCTGGATGGAGCTGCTCGGCGCCGGCATGGTGCATCCGAACGTCCTCAAGGCGGCCGGTGTCGACCCCGAACGGCACCGGGGGTTCGCCTGGGGGATGGGCGTGGACCGGATGGCGATGCTCCGCCACGGCATCCCCGATCTGCGGCTGCTGGTCGAGAACGACCTGCGCTTCCTCGCCAGCGTCTGATCCGAGCCTAAGGAGCTGCGGTGCGCGTTCCCCTTTCCTGGCTGCGCGACTTCGTCGACGTCGATGCGTCCGCGGAGGAGCTGGCCGAGATCATCACCCTCGGCATCACCGAGGTCGAGGAGATCGAGCGTCCGAGCGCCGGCGTGCGCGGCGTGGTCGTCGCCGAGGTCCAGCACGTCGAGCGGATCGAGGGCAGCGACAAGCTGCACCACGTCCGCGCGTTCGACGGCACCGAGACGCTCGACGTCGTCTGCGGCGCCTCCAACTACGAGGTCGGCGACCGCGTCGCCTGGGCCAAGCCCGGCTCCGTGCTGCCCGGGCCCACCCCGGACCAGCCGTTCGAGATCGGCCGCCGCAAGATCTTCGGCGTTCAGAGCAACGGGATGCTCGCCAGCGTCCGCGAGCTCGGGGTGGGCGAGGACCACCGCGGCATCTGGGTGCTCGACCGCGACGCGCCGCTCGGCGCCGATGTGTCTGAGTGGCTCGACCTGGACGATCCGGTGCTGGTGCTGGAGGTGACGCCGGACCGCGGCTATGCGCTGAGCCTGCACGGGCTGGCGCGCGACCTGGCGGCGCTCACCGGTGCGCGCCTGCGCGTGCCGGACCTCGACGAGGTGGCCGCGGCAGACCCGCCGCCCGCCGGCGACCCGACGCAGGCGGTCCCGGTGACGATCGCCGACCCAGACCGCTGCCGGCGCTTCGACGCCCGCGTGGTGCGCGGCGTCAAGGTCGGCCCGTCGCCGGCGTGGCTGCAGCGCCGCCTGTCCGCCGCCGGCATGCGGCCCGTGTCCAACCTCGTGGACGCCACCAACGCCGTGATGCTCGAGACGGGCAACCCCACGCACGCCTACGACCTGGCGCTGCTGGCGGGACCGGCGATCGAGGTGCGGACGGCGCGCCCGGGGGAGCGCCTGCGGACGCTGGACGGGGTTGACCGCGAGCTCGACCCCGACGACCTGCTCATCTGCGACGCGGAGCGCCCGATCGGGCTGGCCGGTGTGATGGGCGGCGAGGACACCGAGATCAACGACGCCACCACCGACGTCCTGCTGGAGACCGCGAGCTTCAGCGCGCGCACGGTCCTGCGCACCGCTCGCCGCCACGGCCTGCGGAGCGAGAGCGCCCGACGCTTCGAGCGCCAGGTCCCGCCCGAGACGGTCGCGGTGGCGGCCGCCCGTGGCGAGGAGCTGCTGCTCGCCACTGCCGGCGGCGAGGTGGTCGCCCGGGTCGATGAGCACCCGACGCGGACCGAGCGGCCCACCATCAGGCTGCGGACGGCCCGCGCCAACGCCCACCTGGGCCTCGACCTCGACGACGCCGAGCAGGCGCGGCTGCTGGACTCGATCGGCTGCCGCACGACCCCCGCGGAGGACGGCCTCGACGTCCGTCCGCCGGCCTATCGCCCCGACCTGCAGATCGAGGCCGACCTGCACGAGGAGCTGGCGCGGCTGCACGGCTACGACCGCGTGCCGGTGCGGGTCCCCTCGACCGGCCAGGTCGGGCGGCGCTCGCCCGAGCACGCGGCCCGCAACGTCCTGCGGCGCGCCCTCGCCGGCGGCGGGTGGACGGAGGTCATGCCGTTCCCGTTCATCGCCGACGCCGACGTCGAGGCCCTCGGCCTGGCCGACGACGACCGCCGGCGCCAGACCGTCGCCCTGGTCAACCCCCTGTCGAAGGAGGAGGCGGTCATGCGGACCACCCTCCTCCCGGGGCTGCTGCGCGTCGTGCGCCACAACGCCAACCGGCAGGTGCCCGACGTCGCCCTGTTCGAGGTCGGCAATGTGTTCCTGGCGCCCACGCCGGACGACCCCGGGGCCGACCCCGGCCCCACCCCCGACGGCGTGGAGCTCGCGCTGCCGGCCGAGCCCCTGCACCTCGGGTTGGCCGCGGCCGGCGCCTTTGAGGGCACCCGCCACGACCGGCCCGCGCGACCGGCCGACATCTACGACCTGCTCGGTGCGATCGAGCTGGTCCGCTCCGCGCTCGGTGCCGGCGAGCTCACCGTCACCGCGACCAGCGAGGCGCCCTTCCACCCGGGCCGCGCCGCCCGCATCGCCATCGACGGCATCGACCTCGGTGCCGTGGGCGAGCTGCACCCGCGCGTGGTCAAGGCCTTCGAGCTGCCCGAGCGGACGCTGGCCGGCGAGCTCCGCCTGGCGCCGCTGCTGGAAGGCGGCGTCCGCTACCGCACCGCGCTGGTCCCCCCGTCCTTCCCGGGCATACGGGTGGACGTCGCGGTCGTCGCGCGGGCCGATGTGCCCGCGGCCGAGGTCGAGGCGGCGATCCGCGAGGGCGCCGGTGAGCGTCTGCACGGCCTGCGCCTGTTCGACGTCTACACCGGCCCGCAGGTCGGGGAGGGCAACCGCAGCCTGGCCTACGCGCTTGAGCTCTGGGATCTGTCGCGGCAGCTCACCGATGCAGACGCCGGGGAGATCATCGACGCGGTCGAGCGCGCAGTGGGGGAGCGCTTCGGAGGTCGCCTGCGGCGCTGATCCGCGCCGAAGGTTGCAGCGCCGGACCGTTCGTGTATGGTTATGCGCCATGATGCATAACGGCAGCGGGCCGGCGGCGCCCTGATGGACGTCGGGATCGTCGGGGGGTCCGGATACGGCGGTGCCGAGCTCCTGCGTCTGCTGGGAGCGCATCCGACCTTCCGCGTCCGGACCGTGGCCGCATCCGCCAGCGCGGGTGAGCGGCTGTCGGCCGCCCAGCCGCACCTGGCCGGGTCGGATCTGGCCGACCTCGTGCTGGCACCGGCGGAGCCGGCTGCGCTCGAGGGTTGCGACCTGGTGTTCCTGGCGACCCCGCATGAGGCCAGCCTGGCACTGGCGCCCGAGCTGATCGCCGGCGGCGCCGTCGTCGTGGACCTGTCGGCCGCCTTCCGGCTGCCGGCGGCCGAGTTCGAGGCCGCCTACGGGCTCGAGCACACCGCGCCCGACCTCGCGCCGGCTCCCTACGGGCTGCCCGAGCTGCACCGGGAGGAGCTGCCGGGCGCTCCGCTGATCGCGGCGCCGGGCTGCTATCCGACGGCCGCCCTCCTGGCGCTGGCGCCGCTCGTGGGCCTGGTCGAGCCGACCGGTGTCACGGTCACCGGCCTGTCCGGCACGTCGGGGGCCGGCAAGTCGCTGCGCGCCGACCTGCACGTGACCCACGCCGTCGCCAACGTCGCCCCCTACGGAGCGCCGACCCACCGCCACACCCCCGAGATCGGGCGCGGCTGGTCGCAGCTGTGCGGCAACGCCCAGCCGATCACGTTCGTCCCGCACCTCGTCCCGATGGCGCGCGGCCTGGTGTGCACGATCTCGGCGGCCCTGCGCGACGGGGTCGAGGGTGGCGACGTCCGTGCCGCCTACGACAAGGCGTACAGCCAAGAGCGCTTCGTGACGGTGCTGGCCGAGGGCCGCTGGCCGCACACCGCGCACGTGGCCGGCGGCAACTCGGCGCACGTGGGCGTCGCGGTCGACGGCGCGGCCGGCCGTGTGGTCGCCTCCTGCGCCATCGACAACCTCGTCAAGGGCGCCGCCGGTCAGGCCGTCCAGGCGGCGAATGTGCTGGCCGGTCTCCCCGAGGACGCCGGGCTCCCGGTCGCGGGCGTCTACCCATAGCCTGCCCCGACCGGCCCCATCGATCTGGAGAAGAGCGCCCGTGCACACCGCCCCCGCCGCCACCACCATCACCGAGCTGCCCGGAGGGGTCTGCGCCGTCGCGGGCATCCGCGCCTCGGGCGTGGCCGCGGGCCTGAAGCGCAGCGGCAAGCGCGACCTCGCCGTGATCGCTGCCGATGAGACCGTCGTCGCGGCGGCCGTGCAGACGACCAACCGGGTGACGGCCTCGCCGGTGGAGGTGACCCGGCGCAACGTCGCCGACGGGCGCGCGCGGGCGGTGCTGCTCAACTCCGGCAGCGCGAACGTGTGCGTGGGGCCGGATGGCGACGAGCTGGCCGAGGAGTCGGCCCGGGTCCTGGCCTCCGAGCTCGGCTGCGACCCCGCCGACGTCCTGCTGTGCTCGACCGGCGTGATCGGCGTGCCGATCCCGCGGCAGCCGCTGCTGGCCGGGATCCCCGAGGCCGTCGCCGCCCTCAGCCGCGAGGGGTCGGGGCACGCCGCCCAGGCGATCATGACCACCGACCTGGTCCCCAAGGAGGTCGCCGTCCGCGTCGAGGACGGGACGGGCAGCTGCGTCGTCGGCGGCATCGCCAAGGGCTCGGGGATGATCGAGCCGGCGATGGCGACCATGCTGTGCGTCATCACCACCGACGCGCCCGTCACCGCGCCGGTCCTGCGCGCCACCCTCCGGGACGTCGTCGACCGCACCTTCGGGCGCATCTCTGTGGATGGCTGCATGTCGACCAACGACGCGGTCATCGCGCTGGCGACCGGGCGCGCCGCCGAGCCGCCGTCGCTGGCCGCCTTCAAGGAGGCTATGACCGCGGTCTGCTGGCGGCTCGCCGAGGCCATCGTCCGCGACGGCGAGGGCGCCCAGAAGCTCCTGCGCATCCACGTCACCGGAGCGCGCAGCGAGCAGGACGCGGTCGCGGTCGGCCGCGCCATCGCCAGCAGCGCCCTTGTCCGCACGGCGATCGCCGGTGGCGACCCGAACTGGGGCCGCGTGATCGCCGCGATGGGTGCCGGACCGGTCGACTTCGAGCCACGCCGGGTCGCGATCAGCTTCGGCGGCGTGACCGTGTGCCGGTTCGGCGTCGCCACCGCGTTCGACCGGGGACAGGCCGCGGCGGTGCTGCGCCACAGCGAGGTCGATCTGAACGTGGATCTCGGCATCGGCCGTGAGTCCGCGACCTTCCTCACCTGCGACCTGACGCACGGCTATGTGACGATCAATGCGGAGTACACGACGTGATGGGCACCACCAGGCAGGCGCAGGACAAGGCGCGGGTGCTGTGCGAGGCGCTGCCGTGGATCACGCGCTGGGCCGGGCGGACGATCGTCGTCAAGCTCGGCGGCAACGTCACCGCCGACGCCGCTGACGGGCTCGAGGCCGGCATCGCCGCCGACATAGCGCTGCTGCACAGCGTCGGCCTGCGCGTCGTCGTGGTGCACGGCGGCGGACCGCAGATCTCGGCGCTCGCCGAGCGGCTCGGCCTGGAGACCACATTCGTCGACGGGCGGCGCGTCACGGACGAGGCGACCCTCGAGGTCGCCCGGATGGTGCTGCTGGGCCAGGTCAACCCCGCGCTGGTCGGGCTGATCAGCTCCGCCGGCGCCCGCGCCGTCGGCGT
The DNA here is from genome assembly GCA_964629825.1 of uncultured Actinomycetota bacterium. Taxonomy (GTDB): domain Bacteria; phylum Actinomycetota; class Nitriliruptoria; order Euzebyales; family Egibacteraceae; genus CAZVUW01. The sequence goes on along the minus strand of CAZVUW010000042.1, from coordinate 12,852 downwards.
CGCCGGAACGGACGGTGACCTGCTGCTGGCGTCCGCCGCCGAGGGCGGCGCCCTCGGACGCGTCGGCGACGTCACCGCGGTCGACACTACCCTGCTCACGCACCTGCTCGACGACGGCGTCGTGCCGGTGGTCGCCACCATCGCCCGCGGCAACGACGGCGCCGACTACAACGTCAACGCGGACGCGGCCGCGGGGGCCATCGCCGCCGCCCTGGAGGCCGACAAGATCATCTATCTGACCGACGTGGCCGGCCTCTACCGCGACTTCGGCACGGACGACGCGCGGCTGCTGTCGACGGTCACCCAGGAGCGCCTGCGCGTCATGCTCGAGGGCGGGGAGCTGAGCGCCGGGATGGTCCCGAAGATCGACGGCGTCCTGACCGCGCTGGACGGCGGGGTGCGCTCCGCCCACCTGCTCGACGGCCGGGTCGAGCACGCCCTGCTCCTGGAGATCTTCACCGACGAGGGCATCGGCACCATGGTCGTGCCCGACAAGGAGGCGTCGTGACGAGCGCTGCAGCAAACCCCCTGTCCGCGCGCGAGGCCGCGGCCCTCCTGCCGACCTACACCCCCGGACGCCTCGAGATCGTCTCCGGTCGGGGCTGCTGGGTCGTCGACGCCGGCGGGCGCGAGCTGCTCGACTGCGTCTCGGGCCTCGCCGTCACCTCGCTGGGGCACGCCCACCCCGAGGTCACCGAGGCCGTGGCGCGCCAGGCCGCGACCCTCGTGCACACCTCCAACCTCTACCTGACCGCGCCGGCGGTCGAGCTGGCCGAGCGCCTCCAGAGAACGCTCGGCTGGCCGGACGGGCGCGCATTCCTCTGCAACTCGGGGGCGGAGGCGAACGAGGCCGCGATCAAGCTCGCGCGCCGCCACGGCAAGCGCCAGCATCCCGACAAGGTGCGCGTCGTCGCCCTGTCCGGTGGCTTCCACGGGCGCACGCTGGGAGCGCTGGCGGCGACCGGCAACCCCGCCAAGCACGAGCCCTTCGAGCCCCTCGGAGGCTGGGTCACCCACGTCCCACACGACGACCCGGACGCGCTGACCGCGGCGGTGGACGACGACGTCTGCGCCGTGCTGGTCGAGGTCGTCCAGGGCGAGGGCGGGGTGCGCCCTGTCCCTGACGCGGTGCTCGCGGCCGCCCGTGCCGCCTGCGACCGGGTGGGCGCCCTGCTGATCGCCGACGAGGTCCAGACCGGCCTGGGACGGCTAGGAGCCTGGTACGGCTGGCAGACCACGGCGGGCCCGATCGTCCCGGACGTCGTGTGCCTGGCGAAGGCCCTCGCCAACGGCCTGCCGATCGGCGCGATCGTGGCGCGCGGGGTCGCCGCGGACGCCTTCGGGCTCGGTGATCATGCGAGCACGTTCGGCGGCAACCCTGTCACCTGCGCCGCCGCCTGCACCGTGATCGACGTGATCACCCGTGACGGCCTCGTCGAGCGCGCCGCGGCGGCGGGGCGCGACCTGGCCGGGAGGCTCGAGCGCCTGGTCGGCGCCGGCCCGGTGGTGGGCGTCCGCGGACGCGGCCTTCTTCAGGCGCTGGTCCTGGACGGCCCGCACGCGGCCGCGGTCGTGGGAGCCGCGCTCGAGCGGGGCCTCCTGGTCAACAACGTGGCCCCCGACGTGGTCCGGTTGGCGCCGCCGCTGCTCATCGACGACGCTGCCCTCGACGAGCTGGAGGGGCGGCTCGGACGCGCGCTGGACTCCGTCGCCGTGCGCGTGGGCTAGCCCCCAGGACCGAGGAGCAGAGGAAACGATGGCAAAGCGCGACTTCCTGACCGTGGACTCGCTCAGCGTCGAGGAGCTGATGGGGCTGCTCGACCTGGCCGACGAGCTCAAGGCCGACCGGCGTCCGATGACCGCTCTGGCGGGCCGCTCGATCGGGATGATCTTCGAGAAGCCCTCCACCCGCACACGCGTCTCGTTCGAGGTCGCCATCGCCGAGCTGGGCGCCACCCCGGTCGTGCTGAACGCCTCCGAGCTGCAGCTCGGGCGCGGTGAGACGGTCGAGGACACCGCCCGGGTGCTGTCCCGCTACCTGCACGCCCTCGTCGTCCGCACCTTCGCCCAGTCGCGGCTCGAGACGCTGGCCAGCGCCGGGACCATCCCGATCATCAACGCGCTCAGCGACTTCGACCACCCGTGCCAGGCCCTGGCCGACCTGATGACCATCCGCGAGTACAAGGGGCGCCTGTCCGGCCTGAAGCTCGCCTACCTCGGCGACGGCAACAACGTCGCCAACGCGCTGCTGCGCGCCGGTGCGATGGCCGGGATGCACGTGGCCGTGGGCGCCCCGTCCGGGTACGAGCCGATCCCACAGGTGGTCGGGATCGCCGAGGATCTCGCCGCGCACACGGGCGGCAAGATCACCGTGACGGTCGACCCGCTGGAGGCGGCCCGCGACGCCGACATCGTCTACACCGACGTCTGGGCGTCGATGGGGCAGGAGGAGGAGCGCGACGCGCGCCTGCTCATGTTCCGGCCCTACCAGGTCGGATACCACGTGATGGAGGCCGCCGCGGCGGACGCGCTGGTCATGCACTGCCTGCCGGCCCACCGCGGCGAGGAGATCGCCGCCGACGTCATCGACGGCCAGCAGAGCGTGGTCTGGACCCAGGCGGAGAACCGCCTGCACGCCCAGAAGGCGCTGCTCCTGCGCCTGTTGTCGCCCGAGCACGCCCTGGACGGCGCTCTCTAGGCCATGGCAGCCGGCCGGAGCGAGCGCGAGCGGCGCCGCAGAGCACTGCGCGACCTGGTCGCGCGCTTCGAGGTGCGCTCCCAGTCCGAGCTGGTCGAGCTCCTCGCCGGCGTCGGGATCGAGGCCACCCAGGCGACCGTGAGCCGCGACCTCGAGGACCTGGGCATCGCAAAGGTCCGCGGCGCCGACGGCCGGGTGTCCTACGCGCTGCCCACGGCCGGCGGCCTGGCCCAGCTCCTGCGCCAGTTCGTGCTGGCGATCGACTCGAGCGGGAACCTCGCCGTGGTCCGCACACCACCCGGTGCCGCCGCGGCCGTCGCATCCGCGATCGACACGGCGGACGTGCCGGGCGTGCTGGCGACCGTCCAGGGTGACGACACCGTCCTCGTCGTCGCCGAGGAGGGCTCCAGCGGCCGCGCCGTGGCCGAGACCCTGGCGGCCGTCAAGAGCGGTTCCGCCACGCCTGCCTTCGTACCTGCACCAGACACCGAAAAGGAACCGTAGATGGCTGCTCCACGCCTCGTCCTCGCCTACTCCGGCGGGCTCGACACCTCCGTCGCGATCCGCTGGCTGGCGGAGAACAAGGGCTACGACGTCGTCGCCTGCGCGATCGACGTCGGCCAGGTGTCGCCGACCGGCGTCGCGGGCGCGCCCTCCTCGGACGCGTCTCACCTCGACCAGGTGCGCCAGCGCGCGCTGGACTGCGGCGCCGTCGAGAGCGTCGTCGTGGATGCGCGGTCGGAGTTCGCGGACGACTTCGTGCGCCCCGCCATCTCGGCCAACGCCCTGTACATGGGCAAGTACCCGCTGGTCAGCGCGCTCTCGCGCCCCCTGATCACGCGCCACCTCGTGCGCGTGGCCGCGGAGACGGGCGCCACGGCCATCGCCCACGGCTGCACCGGCAAGGGCAACGACCAGGTGCGGTTCGAGGTGACCGCGATGGCGATCGCGCCGGATCTCGTGGTCGAGGCGCCGATCCGCGAGTGGGGGCTGTCGCGCGAGGCGGCCATCGCCTGGGCGGAGGAGCGGGGCATCCCGATCCCGGTGCGCAAGGCCTCGCCCTACTCGATCGACGAGAACCTGTGGGGTCGCACGGCCGAGTGCGGGATCCTCGAGGACCCCTGGGAGAGCCCGCCGGAGGAGGTCTTCGAGCGCTCCGCCGCGCTGGCCGACGCGCCGGACGAGATCGAGGAGCTGACGCTCACGTTCGAGCGCGGCGTCCCGGTCGCCATCGACGGCAAGGAGCTGCCGCTGTCCGAGCTGATCGCCGAGGTCGACCGGCGCGCCGGGGCGCACGGGGTCGGCCGCATCGACCTGGTCGAGGACCGCCTCGTCGGCATCAAGAGCCGCGAGATCTACGAGTGCCCCGGTGCTGTGACCATCCTCGCCGCGCACCGCGACCTCGAGGACCTGTGCCTGGAGCAGGAGCTGGCCGCCGAGAAGCGCGCCATCGAGGGGCGCTATGCACAGCTCATCTACAACGGCCTGTGGTTCACTCCACTGAAGCGGGCGCTGGACGCGTTCATCGACGAGTCGCAGCGCTACGTCAGCGGCGAGGTGCGGATGAACCTGTTCAAGGGCCAGGCGTGGGTGGCCGGCCGTCGCTCCGACGTCGGCCTGTACGACCACGACCTCGCCACCTACGACGAGGCCGACCGCTTCGACCACACCCAGGCTGAGGGCTTCGTGAAGCTGTGGGGGTTGCCGACCAGGGTGTGGGCCCGGCGGCAGGGCTCGCTGTGAGCGCCGACCACGACGCCGAGGGGCGGCTGTGGGGCGGCCGCTTCTCGGACTCGCCCGACGCGGCGGCTTGGGCGATCGGGCGCAGCACGCACTTCGACGTCCGGCTGTGGCGCGATGATCTGGCGGGCTCGGCCGCTCACGCCGAGGAGCTGCACCGGCTCGGTCTGCTGACCGACGAGGAGCTCCAGCTGCTCCGCGGTGGTCTGCGCCAGCTCGAGGCCGACTTCGCCGACGGGGCCTTCACCTTCGAGCGCGGCGACGAGGACCTGCACGGCGCGATCGAGCGCCGCCTGATCGACCTGACCGGCGATGCCGGCCGGCGCCTGCGGGCCGGCCGCAGCCGCAACGACCAGATCGTCTCGGACCTGCGGCGCTACCTGATCAGGGTCATCGACGAGGACCTGGTACCGGGAGTGCGTCGCGTGCAGTCAGCCCTGGTCGACAAGGCCGAGTCGGTGCTCGACTGGATCGCCCCCGGCTACACCCACCTCCAGCGGGCCCAGCCCGTGACCCTCGGGCACCACCTGCTCGCGCACGCCTGGGCGCTTGAGCGCGACGTCGGACGGCTTCTGGACGCCCGCGGCCGCATGGACATCTCGACCCTGGGGGCGGGCGCCCTGGCGGGGACCACCCTCGCCCTCGACCCGGCCGCGTACGCACGCAGCCTCGGCTTCGGCGGCGTCGCCGCGAACTCGATGGACGCGGTGGCGGATCGCGACTTCGTGGTCGAGCTGCTGTCGGCGGCCGCCCTGATCGCGGTGCACCTGTCCCGTCTCGGCGAGGAGATCTGCCTTTGGAGCACGGCCGAGTTCGGCTGGGTCCGGGTGGGTGACGCCTTCTCGACCGGCTCGTCGATCATGCCGCAGAAGCGCAACCCCGACGTGGCCGAGCTGGTTCGTGGCAAGGCCGGTCGGGTCATCGGCGACCTGGTGAGCGTGCTGGTGCTCCTGAAGGGGCTGCCGCTGACCTACAACCGCGATCTGCAGGAGGACAAGGAGCCGGTCTTCGACGCCGTTGACACGCTCCAGGCGGTCCTGCCCGCCATGGCCGGCACGGTGCGCTCGCTCGTGTTCGACCGCGAGCGCCTCGCTGGTGCGGCGGCCGGGGGTTTCGCCATGGCGACCGAGCTGGCCGAGGAGCTGGTCCGCCGCGGGGTGCCCTTCCGCGACGCGCACGAGCAGGTCGGAGCCCTGGTCGCCCGCTGCGAGGGACGCGGCGTCGACGTCACCGACCTGCCGCACGCTGAGATCCGCGCCGCCCTGCCCGAGCTGGCGGACGCGGACATCGCCAGCCTCCTGGACCCGGCGGCGGCGGTCGCCCGGCGCTCATCGAGCATGGGCCCGGCGCCGGACAGCGTGCGCGCCCAGGTGACCCGGCTGCGCGCTCTGATCGGCGGCGAGGGCTAGCGGGGACCGGTCGGTCGATGGCCTGCCGGGGGCCCGACAGGGGCCGGTGACATCCCCGCGGCGGGGGACGCGCACGCGGTCTGACCTGCGTATGCTCGGCGGTCCCCGCCGCCCTCCCACCTGGACAAAGGGGCCGACCCGGCGTGCCGCACTCCGCAGACCCACAGCCCGATCGCGCCTGGCGCCGCAGCGAGCCCCTTCAGGAGGGGCTGCTGAGCCCGCTGCGCCACCGCGATTTCCGGCTGCTCGCTGCGGGTGCCCTCATCTCGCTGCTCGGGGACGGCGTGTTCCGCGTCACCATCGCCGTGCAGGTTCTGGCGGTGCGCAACGACCCGCGGGCCCTGTCGCTGGTGGCGGCCTCGTGGGCGCTGGCCCAGTTCGTCACGCTGCCGGTGGGCGGCTGGGCGGCGGACCGCTACGACCGCCGGACCCTGATGGTGACCGCGGACCTGGTCCGGGCGGGCGCGCTGGCGGGGCTGGCGTTCCTCAGCCTCGAGGGGGCGCTGGAGCTGTGGCACCTGTGCGTGCTCGGGGCGGCCGTGGGCGGGGCCAACGGCGTCTTCAACCCGACCGCCACATCGTTCCTGCCCGACCTGCTGCCGCCCGCGGCGATCGAGCGCGCGAACGCGCTGCTCGGCGTCGCGCGTCCGGCGATGCTGTGGATCATCGGCCCGTCGCTTGGCGCCGCCGTGATCGGCTGGGGCGGCCCCGGTGCCGCCCTCGGCCTGGACGCCGCGACCTTCTTCGTGTCGGGCGGGCTGCTGCTGGCCATCACCGGACGACGGGCCCCGGCGGTGCCGCGCGCCGAGGCCCGCGGGACCTGGGCGGCCCTGACCGACGGCGTCGAGTTCGTCCGCCGCCGTCCGTGGGCGTGGGCATGGATCCTGGCCGGCGGCCTGTCGACGATGATCTCCAGCGGCGCCTTCGAGGTGCTGCTGCCGAGCCTGCTCGCCAACGACCTGGCCTTCGGCGAGGCCGCCGTGGCCAGGGCCCTCGCGGCGGCCTTCGCCGCCGGGGGGCTTGGCTCCGTGGCCGCCTCGAGCCTGCTCGGCCAGCGCGGCCTGCCACGGCGCTTCATGACGGTGCTGTTCGGCGCGGAGGCCGTGGCGCTGCTGGCCATGGCGGGGTTCGCGGCGGTGCGGGCCACCTGGCACGTCGCCGCGCTCGGCTTCGCCGTCTTCACGCTGTTCGCCGTCACCGACGTCATCGGCACGACCCTGCTCCAGCGGCTGGTGCCGCGCCGCCTGCTCGGTCGCGTGGCCAGCATCGACTGGATGGCCTCCATCGGCCTTGCGCCGGTCGGCTTCGCGATCGCCGGCCCCCTGGCGGTGGCGGCGGGACCGCGGACCGCGATCGCCTCGATGGGCCTGGTCGGCTTCGTCGCCGTGGTGGCGCTCGCGCGGCTGCCACGCGTGCGCAGCACCGAGCGCGCCGGGCCGCTGCGAGACCTCGAACCCGATGAGGAGCCCGCGGTCACGCTTCCACGTGAGGTGGCCAGCGGCGGCCGGCCGCGCCGCGACGCCGAGCGCCCGATCAGGCTGGAGGGCGGCCGCTAGCTGCCGGCCACCGGGGCGCCGACGGCCTCACGTCCGCAGCTCGGGCACTCCAGCCGGGCTCCGGCCGGCGCGGGCACCCGGGCTCCGCACAGGCACACCGCGGTCGTGCCCGCCACCGGGTCGACGGTCACGCGCGCATCGGGCAGGGCGGCTCCCGGGTCCAAGCCCTGCTCCGTCAGGGCCGCGGCCGCGCGATCGCGCAGCGACAGGTCGGTGAGCGCCGCTACCCAGCGGCGGACCGCGGACTCATCCATGCCGTGGGGGAGCGGGAGGTCGACCGTCACAGTCACGGTCACCGCGCCGGCAGGGAGCAGCTCGACGTCGGCACGGTCCACCGTGGCGGCCTGGCGCTCGGCGGGGTCGAACAGGCGGATGCGGTCGCCATCCACGCCGGCGACCAGCCCCACCAGCCCGCCCGTGCGCGCCCACGACCCCAGCCGCGGGCTGGTCGTGCTCTGGCCGTCGTCCATGGAAGGCACGCTATCGGTTGCCCGCCCGCAGCGCACGAGAAGGTAGCGTCCAGGTCATGGCATGGGTCAACGAGGATCTGCAACGCCAGTTCGCTGAGATCGCCGCCCTGCTGGCGCTGGACGGCGCCGACCGCTTCCGCGTCCGGGCCTATGAGCGCGCCGCCGACGCGATCGCCGCGGCGCGGGTGGACCTGTCCACGCTGACGCCGGAGCAGATCGCCGAGCTGGACGGGATCGGCACGTCCACCGCCAAGAAGATCACCGAGTACCTGACCACCGGCAGGATCGGGATGCTCGAGGAGCTCCGCGCCAAGGTGCCCCCGGGCGTGGTCGCGCTGCGGCGCGTGCCCGGCGTCGGGCCGAAGCTGGCGCGCACCATCTACGAGCGCCTTGGCGTCGACTCCGTCGAGGGGTTGCGCGAGGCCATCGATGCGCGCCTCATCCGCACCCTTCCCGGCTGCGGGCCCAAGACCGAGGAGAACCTGCGCGAGGCGCTGCGCCGCATCGGCGCGAAGGACACCGGCCGGATCCCCGCCGCCGACGCCATCGGCGTCGCGCGCGAGCTGGTGAAGCTGCTGTCGGCCGTGCCCGGGGTCATCGAGGTGACCTACGCCGGCAGCCTGCGTCGCATGGCCGAGACCGTCGGCGACATCGACATCCTGGCCGCCAGCGAGGAGCCCGCCCCGGTGATGGAGGCGTTCCGCTCGGCGCCCCTGGTGCGGGACGTGCTGGCGGCGGGGGAGAAGAAGAGCTCCGTGCTCACCGTTCGCGACCTGCAGGCCGACCTCCGCGTCGTGCGCCCGGAGGAGTGGGGGGCCGCGCTGGTCTACTTCACCGGCTCGAAGGCCCACAACGTGCGGCTGCGCGAGCGGGCCGTGCGCCGGAACCTGCTCCTGAACGAGTACGGGCTGTACCGGCGCGTCGAGAACGCCGACGGGACGGTCAGCGCCGGCGAGCGGCTCGCCAGCCGCACCGAGGCCGACGTGTACTCCGCCCTCGGCCTGGTCGAGATCCCGGCGCCCATGCGCGAGGACGCCGGCGAGGTCGACGCTGCCGCGAACGGCCGGCTGCCGCGCGTAGTGACCCTGCGGGACATGCGCGGTGACCTGCACGGACACAGCGACTGGTCCGGGGATGGCAAGGCCAGCCTGCTGGACATGGTCACCGCCGCCGCCGAGCGCGGCTACGACTACTGGGCGGTCACCGACCACGCCATCGGGCTGCCGATGAACGGCATCGACTGGCCGCAGATCCTCGAGCGCCGCAAGCAGATCGCGGAGGTCTCCGAGCGCGTCGGCCTGCGCATCCTCGAGGGCCTCGAGCTCAACATCGGCATCGACGGCGGCCTCGACTTCGACGAGGAGCGCCTGGCGACGCTCGACTGGAACGTGGCGAGCGTGCACACCCTGATGCAGCGCCCGGCGGCCGAGCAGACCGAGCGCATCATCCGGGCGATGCAGAGCCCCGCCGTGCACGCCATCGGCCACCCGACCGGCCGCAAGATCGGCATGCGTCCCGGCTACGAGATCGACTTCGAGGCGATCCTGGAGGCCGCCCGCGAGACCGGGACGGCGCTCGAGATCAACGCCAGCCCGCGCCGCCTCGACCTGTCCGGGGAGATGGTGCGCCGGGCGGTCGAGGCCGGAGTGGCGCTGACCATCTCGTGCGATGCGCACTCCATCGGCGACCTCGACAACATGCGCTATGGCGTCGCAACGGCGCAGCGCGGCTGGGCGACGCCGACGGACATCGTCAACTGCCGCGACCTCGAGGGCCTGCTCGCCTTCACCGCGGCCAAGCGCGAGCGCCTTGGCTGAGACCAGGCGGCGCCGGACGCGGCTTCGGCGTGGGTTCTTCGCCCGCCCCGCGCCGGAGGTGGCCCCGGAGCTGATCGGCAAGCTGCTGATCCGCTCCGACGAGGGCCTGGTCGCGCGCATCGTCGAGACCGAGGCCTACATGGACCACGAGCCCGCGTGCCACGCCTACCGGGGCAAGACGGCGCGCAACGCTCCGCTGTTCGGCGAGGCGGGGCACGCCTACGTCTACTTCACCTACGGGATGCACTGGTGCCTGAACACCGCCACCGGGCCCGAGGGGGTGGGGCAGGGGGTGCTGCTGCGCGCCGCCGAGCCGCTCGACGGCCTCGATCTGATGCGGCAGCGGCGCGGCGGTGTGCGCGACCGCGACCTGCTGCGGGGACCCGCCCGGCTGGCGCAGGCCTTCGGGCTGGACGGCACGTGGAGCGGCCGTGACCTCTGCGGACCAGCCGAGGTGAGCGTGCTGCACCTGGCCGACGACGGCGCGCGTCCGGAGGTCACGGCCGGCCCACGTGTCGGGGTGGCCGCGGCCGCCGATCTGCCGTGGCGCTTCTACGTGTCGGGCTCGCCCTGGGTGTCGCCGTACGCGCGCAACCCCCGAGCGCGGCAGGCGGCGTCGGGGCGCTAGTCGACGGGTTCGCCGGCACCCGCCACGTCGGGCGGGTACGCCGACAGGGTGACCGTCGATCCCGACGCGACCCCGGAGCCGGCGTCCGGCAGCTGCTCCCACACCCGGCCCGGTCGCTGGAGCGCGCCCGTGCAGGTCACGGCGCCCCCGGGGCAGCCCTCCGACAGCTCGACCACGAGGCCGGCGACCTCCAGGGCGGCACCGGCCTCCTCGACGGGCAGGTTGAGGACGTCAGGCACCGTGACCTCCGGACCGCTCGGCTCCGGGCAGGGTTCGGTCGGCTGTGCGCCCCGCAGGTAGAGGCGCTCGACGATCAGGTCGGGCGGCGTGGAGTCGGCGGGCAGGCAGCCGCGCGCCGCCTCCACCCGCACCCGCACCAGGCTCGCGGGGACGGCGAACTCCTCAGCGGGATCGTCCGCCAGCGCCTTCCGTGCGAAGCGCGCGAAGATCTCTGCCGGCAGGTTGCCGCCCTCCACCTCGAAGGGCGTGTGCGGCGGCTTCATGGGGACCCGGCCCTGCGGGAAGCCGACCCAGACCGCGGCGGCGAGGCTGGGGGTGTAGCCCGCGAACCAGGCGTCGGCGCCCTCCTGCGAGGTGCCGGTCTTGCCCGCCAGGGGCCGGCCGATGTCCGCGCGTTCGCCGGTCCCGTACAGCACGACGTCCTGGAGAGCTGACGAGGTCAGCCACGCGACCCCCTCGTCGAGAACCCGCTCCCCGGCCGGCTCGGGCCGCTCCCAGAGCACCCGTCCGTCGGCAGCGGTGATCCGCACGATCGCCGACGGCCGGTGCGCCACGCCACCGGCCGCGAGGGTGGCCTGCACGGCGGCGAGCTGGAGCGGGGTGACCTCTACCGCGCCGAGCCCCAGCGAGCGCAGCGCGGGCAGCCGGCGATCGATGCCGGCTGCAGTCGCCAGGGCGGCGATGTTCTCCGGCCCCAGCTCATCGATCAGCTGGGCGAAGATCACGTTGACGCTGAACGCGGTCGCCTCGCGCAGGCTGACGGCCCCGAAGTCGGTGCCGGCGTAGTTGGCCACCACCCACTCGTCGGGCTCTGCGGGGGGCCGCGGCGGCAGCGTGACGGTGGCAGGCGCGGGCAGGACCTCGTCGAGGTGGTGGCCGCGGGCGAGGGCCGCCGCCAGAACGAGCGGCTTGAAGGTGGAGGCGGGCTGGCGCAGCCCCTGCGTCGCCAGGTTGAAGCGGGCGCTCGGATCGGCGGGATCGTAGTAGTCGCGGCCGCCGACCATGACGCGGACCGACCCGTCTGCCGGGTCGAGCGCCACCACGGCCGTCCGCAGGTCGCCTAGGCCGTCCAGCGCGGTGGCGGCGTCGTCGGCGGCGGTCTGCCAGTCGGGGTCGAGGGTCGTCTCCACGCGCAGCCCGCCGCGGAACACCGCCTCGGCCCGCTCCAGTGGGCCCTCGCCGAGCACGGCGAAGTCGGGGGCGTGCTGGAGCTGCTCCAGGACGTGCGCCACGAACCACGGCGCCCGATGGCGCTCTTCGGTCGGAGCGGACACCGTCAGGGGCTCGGCGCGGGCGGCGCTGGCCTCGGCGGCGGAGATGCGCCCCTGGTCGGCCATGAGGCTGAGGACGAGGTTCCGTCGTCGCCGCGCCGCCTCCGGCCGGGTGTACGGGTCGTAGGTGGTGGGGGCCTTCAGGAGGCCGGCCAGCAGCGCAGACTGCTCGAGCGTGAGCTGGGCCGCGTCGCGGCCGAAGTACAGCCGTGCGGCGCTCTGCACGCCGTAGGCGCCGTTGCCCAGGTAGACGGTGTTGAGGTAGCGCTCGAGGATCTGGTCCTTGGTGAGCTGCCGCTCCAGCTGGAGCGCCAGCGCAGCCTCGGCGAGCTTGCGCTTCAGGGTCTTCTCGGGACCAGTCACGACGTTCTTCGCCAGCTGCTGGGTGATGGTCGAACCGCCCTGTGCCAGTCGTTGCTCCTCGGCGTTGGCGCGCAGGGCGCGTGCGATGGCGCGCACATCGACGCCCGAGTGCGAGTAGAAGCGCCGGTCCTCGACGGCGATCACGGCCTGCTCAAGGACGGTCGGGATCGCCGGCAGCGGAACGACTGCGCGGTCCTGCTCGGCGTGCAGCTCCGCCAGCACGCCGCCGGCGGCGTCGAGGACCAGGGTGTTCTGCTGCGGAGCGGGCAGATCGACGGGACTGGCGGCCTCGAGCCGCACAAGGTCTCCGCAGCCTGCGCTGGCCAGCGCGAACAGCAGCAGGAGGCCGAGGACGCGGCGCCGACGTGGCATACCGGCCTCCATCCCACCCCCTGACACCCTCGGATGCGCCCCGCAGTCGAAGCGGCAGGGGCGCGGCTGCGCGGGCGCTGAGCCCACCTCGGAGGTATCGGGCGGTGGCGGCGCCGGCTCAAGGGGGGCCTCAGGTTGACGTGCGTGCGGCGCGCGGCTAATCTCTGCCTTCGCCGCCGAGGGACACCCCCGGCTGGCGACCATCGGATCCGAAGGGATCCCACGCGAAGACCCCCGATAGCCGTGCCTGTGGGTGTGGAGCTCGGGTGGGGCGTGTTCCGCTCCTTG
>CAZVUW010000041.1:4618-25265 GCA_964629825.1 uncultured Actinomycetota bacterium | reverse complement strand
CTCGAGGTTGACCGAGTTGATCACCGGTCGGCCGCCGATGCGCCGCAGCGCGGCCGAGACGACGTCCACCTCGGTGGAGTCGATCACCAGCGGCAGCGTGGACTGGGTCGCGAGCCGGTCCACCAGGGCGACGAGGTCGCCGACGCCGTCGCGGCCCACGTAGTCGACGCACAGGTCCAGGGCGTGTGCGCCCTCACGGACCTGCTCGCGCGCCATCTGGGTCGCCGCCTCCCAGTCGCCGGCGAGCATCACCTCGCGGAAGCGCCGCGACCCGTTGGCGTTGAGGCGCTCGCCGACGATGAAGAACGAGGCGTCCTGCGTAATCGGCATCGGCGCGTACAGCGAGGCCAGCGCGGGCTCGTGGACCGGCTCACGCGGCGCGGCCGCCAGGTCGGCGCACTCCTCGACCAGGAGGCCGATGTGCTCCGGCGTTGTGCCGCAGCAGCCGCCGACTATGCCGACGCCGAGCTCGGCGATGAACTCCCGGTGCGCCTCGGCCAGGCCCTCGGGGGTGAGCGGGTAGGCGGCCTGGCCGTCGACCATCTCGGGGATGCCGGCGTTGGGCAGGACGCTGATGGGCTTGCGCGAGTGCTGCGACAGGTAGCGGACGTGCTCGCGCATGTCGGCCGGACCGGTGGCGCAGTTCAGCCCGATGACGTCGACCCCCATGGGGTCGAGGGCCGTGAGGGCGGCGCCGATCTCGGAGCCGAGGAGCATCGTGTTGATGCCGGCCTCGATCGTCACGCTGACGATCAGCGGCACCCGGCTGCCCTCGTCCTCCATCGCGAGGTGGCTGGCCCAGATGGCGGCCTTGGCCTGCAGCAGGTCGAAGACGGTCTCGATGATCAGCGCGTCGGAGCCGCCCGCCAGCAGCCCGCGCGCCTGGCGCCGATAGCCCTCGACCATCGTGTCGTAGTCGATGAAGTCGCCCGCGCTGGGCGACTTGCCGAGCGACAGGGTCGGGGAGCGCGTCCCGGGGCCGATCGACCCGACCACCCAGGGGCCCTCGGGCCGGCTCGCGCGGACCGCGTCGACGGACTGCCGGGCCAGGCGCGCGGCTTGCTCGTTCAGGGACTCCGTCTCGGCGCCGAGCCCGTACTCGTCCAGCACCCAGGGGGCTCCGCCGAAGGTGTTCGTCTCGACGGCGTCGCACCCGACCGCGAGGTAGGCGTCATGCACATCGCGCACGACGTCGGGGCGGGTGCGCACGAGGACCTCGTTGCAGCCGTCCAGCCCCCCGAAGTCCTCCGGGGTGAGGGCCCGAGCCTGTAGGGCCGTGCCCATCGCGCCGTCGAAGATGACCACGCGGCGGCTGGCGGCGGCCAGCAGATCACTCATGACAGGACATGCTAGGCCCGTGGTGTCGAAAGGCACGAAAGCGGTCACGGTGTGAACCGACTTTTCAAGTTGGTCCCCATGGCCAAGACTCGTAGCCGAACCGGTGACCCGGCAGCCCGAGCGGCCGGTCGCCCGCATCGCCGCCGCACGCGGCCCAGGCAGCACAAGGAGCGATCATGAGCTCCGCACCGATGGAGGACGGACTGCACGTCGTCAACGCCGACGACGAGGGGGCAGACCCGGACGTCCTGCGCCTGGAAGACGGTGAGCCGCCGGAGGAGCCCGCCGACAGCGACCTCGAGGACCTGCGCGACGCCTTCGTCGAGGGCTTCAACAACCGCGACGTCGACTCGATCCTGGCGGTGGTCCGAGCCGACGTGGAGTGCCCAGACCTCGCCGGCGTGAACGGCGCCGCGGCGCTGGCCGAGGAGCTGGAGAGCATCTGGGAGCGCTCACCCGAGGCCTTCCTCACCCGCGGCATCGTCGACGGCGAGCCGGTTGCGGTCGCATGGAGGCCCGACGAGGTGGGTCGCTGGACGCGCGTCGCGCTGGTGTGCTTCGACGCCGACGGCGGCCTGCTGTCCGTGGTCTGCCTGCCCGACGACACCGACCTGCTCGAGCGGGCCGAGGCCGAGCACCCGACCGACGGCGACCTCGACGAGTGGAACGACTGGTCGGAGTGGGACCGCGGCGAGGAGACCGTCGCCCCCGACCCGTTGCGCGAGCGCCCGTAGCGCCCCGCCCGCGTCAGCGGCGCGGGCGCTGGTGGTGGCGCGCCAGCTTGATGCGCGCGTCCACGGCCGCGACCCCGCGGCGCTTGACGAACACCGGGTTCAGGTCCATCTCGTCGATCTCCGGCACCTCCTCCACCAGCGAGGACAGCCGGAACAGCAGCGCCTTGAAGGCTTCGATGTCGACCGCCTCGGAGCCCCGGTAGCCGGTCAGCAGCGGGTAGCCACGCAGGCTGGTCAGCATCTCCTCGACGTCGGTGTCGGTGAGCGGGTGGATGCGGACGCTGACGTCCTTGAGCAGCTCGACCAGCGTCCCGCCCATGCCGGCGAGGAGGATCGGCCCGAAGGTGCGGTCGTGGGTGACGCCGACCACCATCTCGACGCCCTCGCCGACCATCTCCTGGACCAGGAAGCCCTGCTCGATGATGTCCTGGCGGCCGGCGCGCTCCAGGTCGCGTGAGATCTGGCCGACGGCCTCGGCGACCTGCTCGGGCCGGGACAGTCCGAGGCGCACGCCGCCCAGCTCGGTCTTGTGCACGGGCGCGGCGGCCTTGACGGCGACGGCGGTGCCGAACTCCTGCTGCGCCGCCGCGGCCTCCTCGGCCGTGGCGACGATCCGCGTCTTGGCGGTGGTGATGCCGAACGCGGACAGCAGGCGGTCCGCCTGCTCCGCGGTGAGCCAGGCCTCGGGGCGGTCGTCGCCCAGGGCCTCGGCCACGACCGCGCGGGCGGCGCCGACGTCCGCATCCGTGACCTCGACGACGTTGCCGAGGGGCCGGCTGCGCCAGTCCGCGTAGCGCGCGATCCGGCCCAGGGCGCGGGCGGCGTCCTCGGGGAAGTTGAAGGACGGGATGCGAGCCGCCGTGAGGCTGCTCGGATGGCCGTGCTCGCTCATGAAGACGCCGATGACCGGGACGCGCTGGTCCTCGGGCCGATCGGCGTTGATGTCGGCGGCGGCCTTCGCCATCTCCTCGGCGACGTCCTCGGCGCGAGTGACGACCGGCGGGATGAAGATCACCAGCAGCGAGTGGATCTGTGGGTCCTGGGCGAGCACGCGCATCGCCCGTCCGTAGGCGACCGCGTCGGCCGAGGCGATCATGTCGACCGGGTTGCGGATGCCGGCCTCCTCGGGAAGGAACTCCTTGAGGCGCTCGATGGTCTCGGGGGCGAGCTCCGGCACCGCGAGGCCGTTGGACTCGCAGGCGTCCGCGGCGAGGATGCCCGGCCCTCCGCCGTTGGTGAGGATGCCGACTCCGCGGCCGGCGGGGATGGGCTGGTTGCTGAGGATCTGCGCGACGTCGAACATCTCCTCGAGCGTGTCGACGCGCAGCACGCCGGCCTGGCGGAACAGGGCGTCGACCGCGACGTCGCCCGCGGCCAGGGCGCCGGTGTGGCTGGAGGCGGCGCGCGAGCCCGCCGCCGTGCGGCCCGACTTCACCGCCACGATCGGCTTGCGGCGGCCCACGCGGCGCGCGATGCGGCCGAACTTGCGCGGGTTCCCGAAGGACTCGAGGTACAGGAGGATGACGTCAGTCTCGGGGTCGTTCTCCCAGTACTGGAGCAGGTCGTTACCGGAGATGTCGGCCTTGTTGCCCACCGAGGCGAAGGTCGACAGACCCAGGCCGAGCCGCTGCGCGGCGGCGAGGATGGCCAGGCCGAGCGCCCCCGACTGCGAGGAGAAGGCGACGCGGCCGGGCGGCGGGAACACGCGCGAGAAGGTGCCGTTCATCCGGACCCGCTCGCTGGCGTTGAGCACGCCCATGCAGTTGGGGCCGACCACCCGGATCCCGTGGGTGCGCACGACCTCCATTAGGGCGCGCTCGCGCTCGGCGCCCTCCGGGCCGATCTCGTTGAAGCCGGCCGAGATGATCACCGCCGCCTTGGTGCCGAGCCGCGCCGCCTCCTCGACCGTGGACTGCACCAGGGGGGCGGGGACGCACACGAGCACCATCTCCGGCACGGTCGGGCAGTCCGACAGGCTCGGGTAAGCGGCGACGGACTGCACGTGCTCGGCCTTGGGGTTCACCGGGTAGACCGGCCCGGCGAAGCGGCCGCGCAGGAGGTTGTCGAACACCAGCCCGCCGATGCTGTGAGGGTTGCGGCTGGCGCCCACCACCGCGACCGAGCGCGGCTCGAAGATGGAGCGCAGCGCGGCCTCGGCGGCGACGCGGTCCTGCTCGTCGCCGGCGGACAGGAACTCCTCGGTCGGGGTGGTGCGGAACTGGGTGTGCACCACCGAGCCGTAGTCGGAGAAGGCCGGGTTCAGACCCGCGTCGCGCATCATGCGCAGCATTCGCGCGTTCTCGCGCATCACGTCGCCGACGAAGCCCTTGATCCCGAGGTCCTGAGCGGGTTCGACCAGCGCACGCAGCAGGGCCGTGCCGATGCCGCGGCCCTGCTCGGCGTCCTCGACGATGACGGCGAACTCGGCGGTGTCGGGCTCCTCGGGCAGGCGGTCGAAGCGGCTGACTCCGACGATGCGCCCGCCGGTCTCGGCGACCAGGGCGAAGCGGTTCTGCAGGTCGAGATCCGTGAAGTAGCGGATCCCCTCGCGGTCCATCGTGCGCGGGCCGAAGAAGCGCAGGCGGATGGTCTCCGGCGACAGGCGCTGCCACATCTCCCACAGGCCGTCGACGTCGTCGGGGGAGATCGGCCGGATGTGCACCGTCATGCCGTCCTTCAGAACGGCGTCGTGCGCGTAGCCCTGCGGGTCCGCCATGGTCTCTCTCCTGGCTCGCTGGTGCGGCGGCACGCGCGCGGCCCCCCGCAGAACCGCCTGCAGGGCCGACGGCGTGGCACCGGGACTCTACCGAGGCGCGGCGCCGATAACCCTGCCGTCTCAGCCGCCCTCGTGGAGGATGACGACGCTCTCCTCCAGGTAGTCGCGGATCGCCCAGGCCGGCCCCTCGCGGGTGTTGCCGGAGTCCTTGACGCCGCCGTACGGCTGCTGGTCCGCCCGGAAGGTCGGCGACTCGTTGATGGTCACCCCGCCGAAGCGCAGCTGCCGTGCGGCGCGCAGCGCCGCGTCGACGTCCCCGGTGAAGATCCCCGCCTGCAGCCCGTAGCGGGTGTCGTTGGACAGGCGGATGGCCTCGTCGAGGTCGGCGACCGGCTGGATCGCCAGCACGGGGCCGAACACCTCCATGCAGGAGACCTTCATGTCGGGGGTGACGTCGTCGAGGATGGTCGGCTGGAGCGTGCCGTCGGGGTTGACCTCGCCCCCGAGCCGCAGCTTGGCGCCCGCCTCGACGGCCTCCTCGATCCAGGCGACGACGCGGTCACGGTCTTCGGGGCGGATCAGCGGGCCGACGTCGGTGGCCTCGTCGAGGGGGTCGCCGGTCACCAGCTGGGAGACCTCCCGGATCAGGGCATCGAGGAACGAGTCCTTCACCTGCTGGTGGACGTACACCCGCTGCGCGGCGATGCACGACTGGCCCGCGTAGCTGTAGCCGGTGGCGGCGATGCGCGCGGCGGCGCGGTCGAGGTCGGCGCTCGCGTCCACGATGACCGGCGTGTTGTTGCCGAGCTCCATCAGCACCGGCTTCGTGGGGTTGGCCTCGCGCAGCGCGGCGCCCACCTCGGTCGAGCCGGTGAAGGAGATGACGGCGATCTCGTCCCGCTCGGTGATGGCCGGGCCGATGGCGCTCGACGGGCCGGTCAGGACGTGCAGGAACTCCGGCGGCATCCCTGCCTCGAGCAGGAGGTCCGCCAGGGCAAATGCCGTCAGCGGGGTGTCGCTGGCCGGCTTCAAGACGACCGGGCAACCGGCCGCGAAGGCGGGCGCGAGCTTGTGCGCCACCAGGTTCAGTGGGAAGTTGAACGGCGTGATCGCGGCGACGACGCCCTTGGGTCGGAGCAGCGTGAAGCCGAGCTTGCCCGCGCCGGCCGGCGAGGCCTCGAAGGGGACCATCACGCCGGCCAGCCGGCGCGCCTCGACGGCCGCGAAGGTCAGGGTGTCGGCACAGCGGGCGACCTCAGCCGAGGCGGTGCGGATCGGCTTGCCGGCCTCCTCGGCGATGCAGCGGGCGAGCTCGTCGGCGTGCTCCGCCACGAGGTCGCGGGCCCGCTCCAGGACGGCCGCGCGCTCGTGCTGCGGCGGGACCTGCTCCAGGGCCGCGGCCGCGGCGTCCACCGCGCGGTGCGCGTGCTCCGCGTCTGCGACCGCCACGCGTCCGACGACCTCGCCGCTGTAGGGGTTGAGGACGTCGCGGTGCTCTGCCGTGTCAACGCGCTCGCCGTCGATCAGCAGCTGATAGGTGCGCATCTCGTGCTCCTCGTAGCCGGGCGGCTGGTGTGGCCTTGGGGGCTACCATTCCCCAGACCCCCCATATGGCACCAGCGCGGTCCGTTGTCGGCCGGCGCCGCGCCCACCTGGGATCTGACCAAGAGAAGCCGCCATGCTCAGACGCAAGCAGATGCCCGAAGAGCTCCGCCCGGCCTGGGAGGCGTTCCAGGAGCAGGCCGAGCGAGTGGAGAAGGCGCGCTCCGCGCTGCTGTCCTGCCTGCCGGTGGGTCGGGTCGAGCCGGCGCCGATCGGGGTCGGCCTCGACCTGCTGCGCGACGAGATCGCCGCGGTGGAGCCGCACATGGAGGTCTGGCGCGTCCCGGCGGTCGAGGCGGACTGGCAGGCCTGCCGCGCCGCCATGAAGGAGTCCGTCGAGGCGATCCCGAACGCCCACCACGTGGCCGAGACCACGGGCGAGCTCGAGGAGCTGCTGGAGGCCATCGCCGACGTCGTCGAGCCGCTCGACGCCTGGCACGACGCCGAGCGCAACTGGCTGCGGCAGCGCGTGCGCCGTTGAGCGGCCGGTCGCTCGGCCGCGCCGACCGGACCGGCTAGGGCAGGTCCGGCTTGCGACGCAGCGCCTTCCGCTCCGACCGGGCCCGCTTCGCCTCGAGGCGGCGCTCCTTCGACGCGCGCGTCGGCCGGGTCGGGCGCCGCGGACGCGCGGGACGCAGTGCATCGGACAGCAGCGTCCTGAAGCGCTCGATCACCGCCTCGCGGTTGCGGGTCTGCGAGCGGTGCTCCGAGGACTGCAGGACCAGGACGCCATCGGTCGTGATCCGCGACCCGAGCGCCGCCCGGATGCGCTCGCGCTGCGCATCGCTCAGCGACGGCGAGCTGGCGACGTCAAAGCGCAGCTCGACCTTGGTCGAGCTGGTGTTCACGTGCTGCCCGCCGGGTCCGCCCGAGCGCGCGAAGCTCAGCTGCAGCTCCTCGGCCGGTATGCGCACCCCGTGCCCGATGTCGATGACGTCCATCTCGGTCAGCATTCCATGACGGTGCCCCAGCTCACCCGTGCCAGCCATCGCGAGATCGCCGCACTGGCCATCCCGGCCATGGCGGCCCTGGCGGCCGACCCCCTGCTGAGCCTGGTCGACACCGCCCTGGTCGGCCGGCTCGGGGCGGTGCCGCTGGCCGCGCTGGGCGTCAGCACGGCGGTGTTCACGACCGTCTTCTGGCTGTTCAACTTCCTCACCTACGGCACCACGGCCGAGATCGCGCGGCTGCGCGGAGCCGGCCAGCCGGTCGCGGCGGGCCGCCACGCCGTCCAGGCGCTGTGGCTGGCGCTGCTGTGCGGTCTGCTGGTGACGTCGGTGCTGGTGCTCGCGGCGCCGGTGATCCTGAGGGCCATGGGAGCAGAGGGCGCCGTGCTCACCGACGCCCTCAGCTATCTGCGCGTGCGCGCCCTGGCGGCGGTGCCGGTGATGATCGTCGCGGTCGGGCACGGTGCCTTCCGCGGGCTCAAGGACACCAGGACGCCGCTGTGGATCGCCGTCGCGGCCAACGTGACGAACGCCTTCGCGAGCTGGGCCCTGATCTACCCCGCCGGCTTGGGGATCGCGGGTGCGGCCTGGGGCACCGTCCTGGCGCAGTCCGGAGCGGCGATCGCGTTCCTGGTGCTGGGGCAGCTGCGGCTGCGTCCCGACGTGCTGCGGCTCGACCTCGGCGCTATGCGCGGGATCGTGTCCATCTCCCGGGACCTGTTCCTGCGCACCGCGGCGCTGCTCGGGGGCGTGCTGGTCACGACGGGCGTGGCGGCCCGCATGGGGGTCGTGACGCTGGCCGGCCACCAGATCATCCGCGAGCTGTGGTCGCTGCAAGGCCTCGTGCTGGACGGCTTCGCGATCGCGGGGCAGGCCCTGATCGCGACGGCGCTGGGCGCGGGCAGGCCCGACGTCGCCCGGGCCGACGCACGGCGGCTGACCGTCTACGGCCTCGGCGCGGGCGCGCTCCTCGGGCTGATCCACCTGGCTCTGGCGGGACCGCTGCCGCGCATCTTCACCACGGAGGCTGAGATCCTGTCCGCCGTCGGCGACGCCTGGTGGGTCCTGGCGGTGCTGCTGCCGGCGGCGGGGGTGGTGTTCGTGCTCGACGGCGTGCTGATGGGCGCGGCCGACTTCCGGTTCCTTCTGGGCTCGACGGCGCTGGCCTCGTTCGGCGGACTGGTGCCCTTCGCGCTGCTGGCGCTGGCCCTCGACGCCGGGCTGATCGGACTGTGGTGGGGCATGGGCGTCCTGATGGTCATCCGTCTGGTGACGACGCTGATCCGGCTGCGCGGTGAGCGCTGGACGGCGCTGGCCGACGCATCAGTCACGTAGGCCTCGACGGCTCGACCCCACGTTCGATGCTCGACCTTCGGTGTTGTTCTCGGCGGACATGTCCGCCGAAAACAACACCGAGCCGGTGTTAGCGCCCAGCCGGTGTTAGCGCCCAGCCGCGGTGCGGCCGTGACCCTTCCTTCGGGCATCACCCCATGCCTATGCTGCTGCCGGTGGTGGGAACCATCCGGAAAGGTCTAGCAGCGCCAGGGCACGCGATCGCCAAGAGGTGAAGGAGCGTCATGCAGATCTCGACCATCCTGACCCGCAAGGGCTCCGAGGTGCACACCGTCAACAGCGGGGCGACCCTGAAGGAGGCGGCCGACCTGCTGGCCGAGCACGGCATCGGCGCGCTGGTGGTCACGGGCACCGATCGCCCCGTCGCCGGGATCATCTCGGAGCGCGACATCGTCCGCGAGCTGGCGCGCAGCGGCGGCGCGGCGGTCGACCGCACCGTCGCGGACGTCATGACCACCGAGGTCCACACCTGCGAGCCCACCGCCACGGTCGACGAGCTGTCGCGGACCATGACCGAGCGGCGCATCCGGCACGTGCCGATCGTCGACGGCGGGCAGCTCGTGGGGATCGTGTCGATCGGCGACGTCGTCAAGTCGCGCCTGGTACAGCTCGAGATCCAGACTGAGGCGATGGAGGCCTACGTCACCGGCAGCGCCTAAGCGACGGGACCGACGAGCCGACCGAACTAGCGCGCCAGGCGGTCCATCAGTGCGAGCAGCTCATCGGGCGTGCGCTCGTGCACCAGCCACGTGCGGTCGAGCGGGGTGTGGACCACCTCTCCGTGCCGCTGGCCGACCATGATCCGGTTCGCCCCGCTCACCAGCGCCCGCACGGCCGCGTCGCCCAGGAGGGCGGCCAGGACCCGGTCGCGCATGGACGGCGGCCCGCCGCGCTGCACGTGCCCGAGGGTCGAGACCCGGTAGTCGATGCCGTCCAGCCCCTCGGCGACGGCGCTTGCGATCTCGTAGGCGTTGCCCGCGTCGTCGCCCTCCGCGACGACGACCAGGCAGAAGCGCTTGCCGAGCGCGAACGAGGCGCGGATGCGGCTGCGGAGCCGCTCCAGGTCCGTCGGGCGCTCGGGGACGAGCACCTCGGTCGCCCCCCCGGCGAGGCCCGAGTAGAGGGCGATCCACCCGCTGGTGCGGCCCATGACCTCGATGAAGAACAGCCGCCGGTGGCTCTGGGCCGTGTCGCGGATGCGGTCGATGGACTCCAGGGCGGTGTTGACGGCGGTGTCGAAGCCCAGCGTGAAGTCGGTGCCGACCAGGTCGTTGTCGATCGTGCCGGGGATGCCGACGACCTTGATGTTGGTCTCGTGCGACAGCGCCTCGGCGCCGCGGAACGAGCCGTCGCCGCCGATGACGACGAGCCCCTCGATGCCGCGCAGGTCGAGGTGCTTGCAGGCCTGGGCACGGCCCTCCGTGGTTCGGAACTGCGAGGAGCGCGCCGTTCCCAGCACCGTGCCGCCGACGTGCAGGATGCCGGACACCTCGCGAGCGGAGAGGGGCTCGATCCGGCCCTCGATGAGGCCCGCGTACCCGTCCCGCACGCCGTAGACCTCGATGCGCTCCGCGTCGGCCGAGCGAACCACGGCGCGGATGGCCGCGTTCATGCCCGGAGCATCGCCGCCGCTGGTGAGCACCGCGATCCTTCGCATGTCCGCGCAGACTAGCGGTTCCGCCCCCTGAGCGGCAGGGCCTTCAGCGGAGGTCCGTGACCGACGGCGACGAGGCGCGGCTCCAGAGCGGCCAGGCGCTCGGCGCTGGCCGCGGCGGCCCCGGCCGCGGCGCTCAGGAGGGCAGGCCAGCGCGCGGGCCTCAGGAAGCTCCACCACACATCCCCGGCCAGCAGGAGGCCGTGCGCGGGCAGCCAGAACGACCGGTGTCCCAGCGTCGGGCCTGGTGTCGCCAGCACCCGCAGCCCACCCGCCACGTCCAGCACCTGCCCGTCGATCAGCGGCTCGACGGCTGAGAGCGGGCGAGGAGCCCGGGGCAGGCCGAGCAGCGCCGCTCCGCGCGTCAGGCTTGACGGGGCCTCGGCGGCGGCACTCGTTGCGATCCCGCCGGTGAGCACCGGCACGTCCTCTGCGCCGGCGAACACCGCCGGAGCGGCGCTCGAGCGCGCGAACGCGGCCGCGCTCCCGGCGTGGGCGCGATGCCACTGGGTGAGCAGCACCCGCCGCACCGCGGAGGGGTCGAAGCCGAGCATCCGGATGCTGCGGACCAGCCGCGGGCCGCCCGAGGGCCCGCCGGTGTCGACGACGGTGAGCCCGGCGCCATCACCCTCGCCGTCGTCGGCGAGCAGATAGGCGTTGGTGAGGTAGCCGACCTCGATCCGCCACACACCCGGCGCGAGCGGCTCCGTGCGGTTGTCCATCGCCTAGTCCCGGGTGCAGACCAGCTCCCACGGCGGGCTGGGCGTCGGCGTCTCCTGTCCGACCTCCACCCGGCTGCCCGCCGCGGGCTGCCACTGGCAGCCGTACAGATCCTCCGTCAGGGTCAGCACCAGGTCGTCCACCAGGCTGCGCACCGCCTCCAGGTCCTCGTCGACCAGGTCGTTGGCGAGGACCGCGAAGTGGTAGTTCTCGCCGGTCTCGGCCGGCCCGATGACGGTCCCGGACAGCGAGCGGACGTCCTTCAGCGAGCCGGTCTTCCCCGCCAGGCGCCCGGCCGCGATGGTGTCGGCCAGCCGCCGGCGCAGGGTGCCGCTGACCCCGCTGACCGCCTGGAGCGAGCGCCAGGACTCGGCGATGTTCGAGCGGGCGAGGCTCACCTCGAGGCCGGCGAGGAGGCGGGCGGTGGCCCGGTCGTCGCGGGACAGACCGGATCCGTCGGCCATGACGACTCCGGTCAGGTCGAGGCCGAGGGGCTCCAGGGCCTTCAAGGTCGCCTTGGCTGCGCCCGCCCAGGAGCCGTCGCCGTCGGCGGCGCCCATGGTCCGGAAGACGGCGTCGGCGATGTGGTTGTCGCTGCGCTGGACCATGTAGCGGAGCAGCTCGAGCAGCGGCGGGCTCTCCACCGAGCCGAGCACCTCGCCCTGCTGCGGGCTGGCGGGGATCGCCGCGGGCGGTCCGGCGACGGTGACGCCGCGCTCGATCAGCAGCTCCTGAAGGGCGGCGGCGGCCTCGGCTGCCGGGTCCTCGGCGGGGGCGCTGCGCCAGCCACCGTTCTCCTGGAACACCCGCCGCCCCGCGTTGACCGTCAGCCCTGAGGAGCGCGTCGTGTCGCCGAGGTCCAGGTAGCGCGGCAGCCAGCCGGGGGCCAGCGGCTCGGAGGGCAGGGCGGAGCCGTCGCCGAGGACGCGACCCGCGATGCCGCGAACACCGGCCGCGACGACCTGGTCGGCCAGTGACTCCAGGGGCGTGCGTGGGCGGTCGCGGTTGACCTCCTGGGCGAAGATCGGGGAGGCCAGCGCGGGGTCGATGCCACCGATCAGCACCAGGTCGCCCTGGAGCACGCCACCCGCGTCGATGGCGCCCGTGGCAGCCACCTCGGTGACGTAGCGGAAGTCCGGGCCGAGCCGGTTGAGAGCCGCGGCCGCGACCAGCTGCTTCAGCGTCGACGCCGGAAGCAGCGGGCGGTCGGGGTCGGAGACGAACACCTCCTCGCCGTCGCCGTCCAGGACCGCGATGGCCAGCACGGCCTGCGGGTTGAGGGTCGTCTCCGCCAGCCGGTCCCGCAGCCGCTCGGCAAGCCGCTCGTACGGCGCCGGCTCCGGCAGCAGCTCGGGAGTCGGCGTCGGGGTGGGAGTCGGCGTGGGCGTCGGGGTGGGAGTGGGGGTCGGCGTCGGCGTCGCGACGGCCGGAGTGGGCGTCTCGGTCGCCGATTCGTCCCCTGCCAGCGCCACCGGCGGCTGCTCAGGCGACCCCAAGAAGGGCAGCACCAGCAGGGCGAGCCCCGCAAGGATCGCCGCCAGAAGCAGGGTTCGGCGCATTGATCCGATTCTAGGTGGCGGTCCCCAGGGGGGCGGGGTCAGGCGGGCGGTCCAACACCGACCGGTCTAGTCGGGGTCACCACCGGCGGCCGGGCGGAACACCGCCACGGACTCGATCGCAGCGGTCTGCGCGAACTGGTCGACCGGCGTGACGCGCTCGAGCACCAACCCGCTGGCGACCAGCGCGGCGGCGTCGCGTGCCAGCGCCGCCGGGTCGCAGGAGACGTAGATGACGGCGCGTGGACGCAGCCTCGGCAGCTGCTCGACCAGCGCCGGACCAGCGCCCGCCCGCGGCGGGTCGAGCACGATGACGTCGTGCCAGCGGCCCTCGGCGATGAGGCGCTCGACGGCCTCC
This sequence comes from uncultured Actinomycetota bacterium, assembly GCA_964629825.1. Taxonomy (GTDB): domain Bacteria; phylum Actinomycetota; class Nitriliruptoria; order Euzebyales; family Egibacteraceae; genus CAZVUW01. The sequence goes on along the minus strand of CAZVUW010000041.1, from coordinate 12,287 downwards.
TCGGCCGTCTCGTGCAGCACCTGCGCGGGCAGGCCGGCCAGGTTGTGCTCGGCGTCGGCGGCCGCGTCGGGGTGGGCCTCCACCGCTGTGACCGTCGCGCCATCGACGGCGAGAGGCTTGGCGAACAGGCCCACGCCGGCGTACAGGTCCAATGCCGAGTCACCCGGCCGGATCTCGGCCGCCTGCCGAACCAGCCGAACCAGCGCCTCGGCTCCGGCCTCGCCGGCCTGGAAGAAGCTCAAGGCCGACACGCGGTAGTCCAGCCCGCCGACCCGCATTGCGATCCGGGCGCTGCCGCGGAGCTCGGCCGCGCCACCGGTGCCGACCAGTGCGACGTCAGCGTCGCCCGCCGGCAGCGGCGGCAAGCCGCCCGGACCCGGCGTGACCACCAACGCGCGGCCGGCGCTGCCCGCGCGAACCACGACCTCCTGGGCGCCGGACCAGCCGTCCCCCGCCTCGTCGCGCACCGACTGGGCCTGCGCGGTCAGCAGGATGCAGGTGTCGATCGGCAGGACCTCGTTCGACCGCCAGCGACGGAAGCCCAACCGCCCCTGCTCATCGACGGCGAAGCGGGCGCTGCAGCGATAGCCGAAGGTCGCGGGGGTGACGGTGTCCTCAACCGGGGGCCCGCTCAGCTTGCCGATGTGCTCGAGCTGGTCGACGACCACCTGCCGCTTCAGCTGCGCCTGCCGCTCGGGCGCGATGTGCTGCAGGGCGCAGCCGCCGCACCGGGGTTCGCCGGCTTCGTCCTGGCCGAAGTAGGGGCATGGCGCGGGCACGCGGTCCGGCGAGGGCTCGACCACCTCGACGAGGCGGCCGCGGGCCCAGCGCTTGTGCTCCTCGACGACCTCCACGACGACGCGCTCGCCGGGGATGGCGTAGGCCACGAAGCAGGCCTTGCCGCTGGGAAGCCGTCCCACCGCCTCGCCCCCGTGGGTGAAGCCGTGCAGGTCGATCTCGTGGCGGGCAGTGGCGGGGCTCATGTCCGGCACGCTACCCGGCTGCTTGAGCAGCGGCACGGCTGGCTAGCATCGCCGCACATGTCAGCCCTCCACCCCTTCGGCTTCGCGTCGCACCGCGCCGTCCCGCTCCTGGCCGCGCTGCTGGCGGTGGTCGCCCTGGCCGGCTGCGCGGAGGACAGCCCGGCGGGGCAGCGCGCCGAGCTTCTCGCCGCGGTGCCGCAGAGCGCCCTCGAGCGCGGGCTCTTCCTCTGGTCGGGGGCGCCTGGAGCAGGCTTCGGCTCCGCGCTGCCCGACGGCGCCCTCCGAGCCGTGCTTGGCATCGAGCCCGAGCAGGTCGAGGCAGTGGCCGAGTCGGGCGGCGCTCCGTTCACGGTCCTGCTGGGCGACCTCAGCGCCGAGGAGATGGCCGAGGCGGCGACGGCCGCCGGATACGACCACGCGGAGGTCGCGGGCTGGAGGCTGCTGCGCCGCTCCGGGGAGCCGCAGGATGCGCTGCAGGCCGCCGTGACCGCCGTGGCCGTGCGGGATGGCCTCGCCATCCTCGGCTCGCCCGATGAGGTCTCCGCGCTGGTCGACGGCGCCCCGACCGCCTCCGGGGTCCGCTGGGTGACGGTCGCCTCCGAGGCCGCGGAGGGCTCGCTGCTAGCCCTGGGGCGTCCGCTTCCGACCCTGCTGGCCGCTGCCGGTGACGCGAGCGCGCTCCTGCAGCGGACGCAGGCGCGCGGTGACCTGCCCGAGTGGGACGGCTGGGCCGCGGCCGTCGCCGATGGCGGCGAGGGCGAGCTGCTGCTGGTCCTGCCGGCCGGCGCGGCCGACGCCGAGGCGGCGGGCGAGCTCGCCCTGCGCGCCGCCACCGGGCCGGTGCTCAGCGGCGGGCGGCTGATCGCCGACGTCCTGGAGGGCGGCGCGCCCGGTTTCGAGCAGGGGACCGGCCTGCTGCGGCTGCCCGTGACCTGGCAGATCAGCCCGGCCGAGCTTCGCAGCGACGTCGAGGCGGGCGCCTACACCTTCCTGGTTCCCGGCACCTGACCGGGGACGTCAGGCGGTCCGCAGGCCGGTCAGCACCACCCACTCGCTGCCGGTGCGGGCCGCGACCGGCAGGCCCGCGGCGGCGAACGCCTCCTCGGCCTCGTGCCGCCGCGGCACGCTGACGCCGGACGCGATCAGCAGCCCGCGCGGGGCGAGGCGCGCGGTGATCTCCTTAGCCAGCTCGGAGATCGTGGAGGTGTCCAGGTTGGCGACCACCACGTCGAAGGTGCCCTCGGGCACAGCGTCGAGCGAGCCCTCATGCAGCTCCAGCGTCACCTCGTTGAGCCGCGCGTTGTCCGCGGCCGCCTCGATCGCCAGGGGGTCGACGTCGCAGGCGACGACCTCGCGGGCGCCGAGCTTGGCCGCGGCGATCGCCAGCACACCCGTGCCCGTGCCGACGTCGAGCACGCGGCGGCCCCGCAGCTCTGTCTCCAGGAGGGCGGCCAGGCAGCCGGTGGTCGTCTCGTGATGGCCGGTGCCGAACGCCTGGGCGGGCTCGATGAGGAGCGGGGTCGCCCCCTCCGCCGCGGGCGACTCCCACCACGGCGGCAGGATCACGAGCGGCCCGACCTTGACCGGCTCGACCGTGGCCCGCCAGCGCGCCAGCCAATCACGATCCGGCACCTCCTCCCAGGTGCCGGGGATGGGCAGCTGCCGCACGCGCTCCGACAGGTAGAGGGTCGTGGCGACCCGCCGACCGGCCGGGTCGAGCTCCTCGACGACGCCGAGCAACCCCGCCGCCTCGAGCGCCGGCAGGTGGAGGTTCACCTCCTCCGTGCTGAGCGGTGTCCGCAGCGCCCAGGTGCTCAACTTCGCCCGGCCTCAGCCCTCGCGCGAGGTGCTCTGCGCGATGGCGAAGGTCCACACCGTCGAGTCGGTGGCGGCCGGCCCCTCGGCGGAGGTCTTGGCGTGGCCGCGCCCGAAGGCCTCGGAGGAGACCCAGGCCTTGAAGTGCTCCTCGGAGTCCCAGCGGGTGTAGACCAGGTAGCTGTCCTGCCCCTCGACCGGCCGGAGCAGCTCGAAGTGCTGGAAGCCGTCCATCTTCTCGACCTCGCCGGCGCGGGCGGCGAAGCGCTGCTCGAGCGTCTCGCGCATCGGCGGGGGAACGGTCAGCACGTTGATGGCTACGAACGACATGGGCCTAAGACCTTTCGGGGTGCTTGTCGGGGGATCGCTGGCGGACCCTGTGGCCGCGCCAGTCCTGCTGCATGCTAAGGGCAGCGGCCCGATCGACCTGACCGCGACCTGACCAGGAGAGCGAGGGCGGAGTGCCAGGCGCACCTTCAGAAGAGACACGTGCCGTGCTGGAGGCGAGGCGGCGCTGCTTCCTCGCGCTGGCGGGCCCCGACGGCCCCGTCCTGCGACCGCTGCGCTACTGGTACGACGGGCAGCACGCGTGGACGACCACCGCCGAGGCGGCGCTCCCGGGAGTTGGCGAGGAGGCCGCCTGCGCCCTGTGGCTGCCGGCCGACGACGGCCCCGGGCTGCTCGCGCAGGGCAGGGTCCGCGTCTTCGGCGCCGGCGAGCCGCTGCGGCTCCTGCTGCACGCGCCCGCCATCACCGGCGCGCTCGCGGCGCTGGCGGCGGACAACGCCGGTGCCGTCGCCGACTACGTTCAGGAGGCCGCCCGCAACCCCGGACGCCTCGACGCCCGCGGGCGGATCGTGCTGCGGATCCGGGTGGACAGCGGGTGGCCGGTGACGCCGGAGAAGCCGGGGTTCGGGGTGGCGCCGGCCATGCCGACCGCGGTGCCGGCCGAGGTCCGTCGGGTCGTCGGCGGGTGCCGCGATGTCGTCGTGGCGGCCGCAGAACCGCGCCTGGCCGTGCTGCCGGCGGTGCTGGGGCCGGGCTTTCGGCTGACCGCAGCGGCCGGTGCTCTGCCGACCGGCTCCAAGGTCGAGGTGGTGATCGATCCGGGCGAGGGCTCACCGGCGGGCGGCTCGATCGGGCTGGCGCTGGGCGGCCGGCTCACAGAGGAGGGCTCCCTGGAGCTCGAGCGGGCCACCTGGTGGAACGGCGCACGGGTCGGGTCCGCCCCGGTCAACCAGGCGTCCGCCGGCAGCGGCATCGTGCTGCCCGACTGATGGCGCTCAACCCGACCTGCGCGTACCGCGTGGACGCCGACCTGGTCGAGCTGCTCGAGCGGCAGCTCGGTCCGCCGCTGGACTCATATGTCATGGGCTGGCAGGTGTGGCTCGAGCCCAACGGGCCGCGCGGCATCACCCTGGAGTGGCGCCTGCACCCGCCGGCCCGCTTCCGCATGCCGCGCAAGGTCAACCCCCACGACCTGTTCGAGGTCGTGCTCCAGGGCATCGCCTCCGTCGACGACCCGGCGACCGAGCCGTTCGAGACGGGAGCGGAGCGGCACGTGCTCGGCGAGATCTGGGAGATCCTGGAGGTCTTCCCGGCCTATGACGACGAGGCCACACCGGACGAGCTGGTGGAGGCTGCGTCCGCCGCTCTGGGCCGCCGTCCCGACGTGGCCGGCTACGTCGACCACGCCCGCCTCGGCGACCTCTGGAAGAGCTCCCGCGGCAACCTCTCGGTCGGCCAGGTGCTGTTGAGCGACCTGGATCCGGTCCCCTCGGAGGCGTCCGGATGAGCGGACCGCAGCCGTCCGAGGGGTCGCTGGTGCCAGCCGCGATGATCAACGGCCGCCCGAGCCCGCTGGAGGAGGCCCGCCTCCCGCTCACCGACGCCGGGGTCGCCCGCGGAGATGGCGCCTTCGAGACGATCGGGGTGTGGGACGGCGTGCCGTTCCGGGTCGACAGCCACCTCCAGCGGCTGGCGCACTCGCTCGAGCTGCTGGGGCTGGAGCCGCCGGACGAGGAGGCGCTGCGCCGGGACATCGAGCTGATCCTCGACGGCGTCTCCGCCGATGCCGCGCTGCGTCTCTACGTGACCGCCTCCGGCACGCGCGTGGTCACGCTGGACCACCAGCCGCAGCGGAGGGTGCCCGAGCGCCTGGCCGTGCAGACCGCGTCGTGGATCGCGCCGCCGGCCGTGTCCGCCGACCAACGCGGTTGGCGCGGCGGCCCGAAGTCGATGTCGTACGCGCCCAACGTGGCCGCCACCCGCGCGGCCCAGCGGGCCGGCGCCGACGACGCCCTCCTCGTCACCGTGGACGGGTTCGTGGCCGAGGGCTCGACCTTCGCGGTCCTGTGGGTTCGCGACGGCATCCTGCACGCGCCAGACCTCGACCTCGGCATCGTCGACTCGGTGAGCCGCCGCTTCGTGCTCGAGATCGCCGCGCGTGATCTGGAGATCAGCGAAGGTCGCTGGCCGGTCGAGTCGCTGGCCGACGTCGACGAGATCCTGGCCGTCTCCACCCTGCGCGACGTCGTCGCCGTGCGCAGCGTCGAGGGGGTCGTCGAGCTCAGCGGACCGACCCCGGTGCGCGACGCCCTGTCGGCGGCGCTGTGGACGGCCCGCCGTCCCACCTCCAGGTGACCATCCGCCATCTGAAGGGAGGTGCGCTCAGCCGAGCCCTGCCTTGGCCTCGGCCAGCAGATCCGGCAGACGGCGGTAGACCTCGGGCAGAAACCTCGGCGCCTTCGGCGTCTCGAGCTCCAGCACGCGATCGCCGCTGAGCCGCAGCTCGACGGCGCTGGACCTCGGCCTCAGCCCGAGGGCGTCGACCTCGCCGATGGGTGCCTCGAACACCACGTCCCTGGCCAGCCCCAAGGCCGAGCGGCGCACGACCAGGACGCGGCGCGAGGTCAACGCCAGGTACAGATAGGGCCCCGCGTCGATCTGCGGCCCGCCCCGCCGGTCCGGTGCGCTGGTCTCGCGGAAGGACACGCTGGTGGTCTGGTCGGCGGCGATGGCTGCGCTGATGCCGTCAAGGGCGGCCGCGGTCGTGCCCTCGCGGTGGACGCTGACGGCGGCCAGCAGCGTCTCGTCCGGGCGCAGCTTGCCTGCCAGCCGGCGGCGCAGGTGCTTAGTTGCGTCGAGCATGCAGGCATCGTGTCATGCCCTGGACGAGCGCGCTGGGGTTAGCCGTCGGCCTCGGCCTGGCGCCGCTGGAACTGCCGGACCGATTCGAGGTCGGGCATGGTCGTGCGGTCGCGCTTGAGCTCGGAGAAGTCCTCGTAGCGGGCCAGCCACGCCACGTGCCGCAGCAGCTCGACCGCGTCCTCGTCGGACGGCACCTGGCTGATCACCGGGCCGAAGATCGCCGGACCTTCGCCGCCGTCGAGCACGAGCGTCGGCACGCCGAAGCTGCGGGTGCGCTCCACCAGGGCGAGGTGCTCCTCCCGGACCGTCTCCCAGGTGGAGTCGTCGGCCAGCGCCTTGTCATGCAGGCCCGGGTCGAGGCCAGCATCGTTCAGGGCGCCGACGATCGTCGCAGAGCTCTCGAGGGGCTCGCCGAGCTCGTGGTGCCGGCGGCCGAGGTGCTCGTAGAAGCGACCGACCGCGGCGCTGCCCTCGGCGTCTCGGACGGCGATGACCGTCCGCAGCGCGGCGGCGCTGGCGGCGTGGCCCTTGCTGGTGCGCAGCTCTTCGCGGTCGGCGTTGGCCAGCTCGAGCGAGAACACCGCCCAGTCCAGCTCCGCCTCGCCGAGCTCGACCAGTCGCCGAGCCCACTTCGAGGTGATGTAGCACCACGGGCAGATGGGGTCGAAGTGGAAGCGGATCCTCTCAGGCACGGGCTGCTCCTGCATCCAGGGGGTTTCCTCCGTCCAACAGGCCACGCCACGGAGGCATTCCCCCGCCTTGCGGCGTTGGAGCAGGTGCGTCACGCTCGCGGGGTTGACTGCGACGGTCGACCTGGGAGGCGAGGTGGAGGTTGCTCAGCGCGTCGCCTGGCGCGATGGCGCCTACGCCGGCTTCTGGCAGCGCCTGTCCGCGGCCCTGATCGACCTGCTGCTCGCGCTCGCGGTCCTGTCGGTGCTCGGGTTGGTGCTGGTCGCGACGGTCGGCCAGGACGGCGACACGGGGCTGATCCCGGACCGCGCCGACACCGCCGTGAGCCTGTTCGCGCTGGTCGGCTACTTCCTCTACGACACCGTCCTGACGGCGCGGCAGGGCGCAACGATCGGCAAGCGCGTCGCGGGCGTGCAGGTCCGACGCGTCGGGGGCGACCTGCCTGGCTACGGGCTGTGCGTCGCCCGCTTTCTCGCACGCGCGGTGTCCATCCTGCCCATGCTGCTCGGCTTCCTGTGGGTCGCCTTCGATCCCGCGGGGCAGACCTTCCACGACCGGCTGTGCTCGACCGTCGTCGTCCGTCGCAACCGCATCCAACCCGTCGCAGAGGAGTCCGAGGTGCAGGAGCCAAGCAGCGCATCGAGTTCGAGGGGCTGGACCGCCGGCGAGGAGGGCCCCACCGCCGCGGCGGGCTGGGGCAGCGCTTGGACTCAACCGGCCGCCTCGGCGCAGCCGCCAGGCGGTGATGAGCCGCGTCACGACCCGCCCGGCTATGGGACACCCCCCGGCCACGGTGCGGGCGGTGCCACGCCGGCCGGCTCCGGTGATGAGGACGAGGATGGCTACGCCTGGGGTGGGCCGGACGAGCCCGACGCCGCCGCCGAGCCCGAGGCCGAACCCGAGCCCGAGCCCGCCGCACCGTTCGGCGGCCCCGCTCCGGCAGAGCCTGCGGTGACCGAGGAGCCCGCACCCGCCGAGCACCCACCCGCCGAGCACCCACCCGTCGAGCCGAGCCCCGCCGAGCCTGCGGC
>CAZVUW010000041.1:0-4518 GCA_964629825.1 uncultured Actinomycetota bacterium | reverse complement strand
CGAGCCGAGCCCCGCCGAGCCTGCGGCTCCCGCGCCCGCCGCCGCGCAGCCACCCGCCTGGGCCCCGCCCTCGTCCTCGACCCCGCCGTCCTGGGGACAGACGCCGGCGGCGCAGCCCACCCCGGCACCGCCGCCGCCCCCGGCGCCCGCCGACGACCCTAATGTGCTCGCCATCGAGCGGGCGCGCCTGGCGCCGGAGTCGGCCGACTGGCTGCGCAAGGTGGCCGCCCAGGTCGACCCGCGCCTGCGTCGCGTGAACCCGAGCTGGCACACCTCGCCGCACGCCCAGGCCGCTCGCGCGTGCACGTTCGGGATCCTGATCGGCCACCTGGCGCGCATGCACCCGCACATGGCGGCCGACCTCTCGCGGGTCGCCGAGGTGCACCCCAGCTACTCGACCCTGCTGGAGGGCAGCCGCCTTGCGACCCTCGAGCAGATCGCGGCCGACCCGGGGCGCGCCAACGCCTGGCTTGGGCCGCTGATCGACGTGGACGACCCGCAGCGGATCGCGGCGCTCCTGGCCTGAGCGTCGCGGCCCCAGGCCCGGTCGCGCCTGCCGTCAGGCGGCCGGTGCTGGCAGCTGACGTCCGTTGCGGAGGTAGCCGATCGAGCGTGCGAGGCTGGCGGCCACCGGCACCGCCAGGAAGGCGCCGAGGATCCCGAGCAGGATCCCGCCGACGGTCAGCGCTGTGATCACCGCCAGCGGATGCAGCTCGGTCGCCCGACCGAGGACCACGGGCGCGAGGAAGTTGCCCTCGATCTGCTGGACGCCGACCACGACGATCAGCATCCACAGGGCGAGGGAGAACCCGCCCGAGGCCAGCGCGACGAGCACGGCAACCGCACCCGACACGATCGCACCCACGATCGGGAACAGGGCGCCGAAGAACACCAGCACGCCCAGCGGCACCGGCAGCGGCACCCCAAGCAGCGCGGCGCCGACTCCGATCAGGAGGCCGTCGACGAAGGCGATGAACAGCTGCCCGCGGAAGTAGGCCCCCACGGTGTTCCAGGCGACGTCGCCGAGCACGCTGACATCGCCGCGCGCCGGGCGGGGGAACAGCTCGGCGATCCACGCCGCGATGCGGTCGCCGTCCTTCAGGTAGAAGAACAGCACCACCAGCAGCAGCAGGACCGAGGTGGTCAGCTCGGCGACCGCACCCGCTGCGCCGAGGACGCCGGTTCGCAGGCCGTCCGACTGCGTGATCTGGCTCTGCACGTTGGTGAAGAACTCACGGACCGCCTCCGGGTCGAGTCCGAACGGCCCCGTGTCCAGATAGGCCTGAAGCCGGCCCAGCCCGTCCTCCACCTGCTCTCGCAGGACCGGGATCTCGTCGGCGATCTGGGGCACGAGGACGAAGCCGATCAGGACCAGCACCCCGATGCTGGCCAGCAGCACCAGCAGAGCTGCCAGCGCGGGCGGCGCCCCCAGGCGCTGAAGCCGCTTCTGGATCGGCATGAGCAGCGCCGCGGGGAACAACGCCAAGACCAGAGGGGTCACCACCAGCCGCACCAGCCCCACGACGTACAGGACCCCGAGAGCGGTGAGCGCCAGACCGATCGCCGCCCAGGCGAAGATGCCGGCCCGCACGAACGGATGGCTGACGATCCGCACCTGCTCCGGCCTCGACCTGGGCGCGACCGTCGACGGGGGTGCGGCGGCGCGTCCGGCTGCGGGCGGCGCGGCCGCGGGCGCGGTCACGGTCGCCGGGTCCTCGGCCGACCGCCGTGCGCGCTTGCTGGCCGCGCGACGCGAGGAGCGGGCCATCTGACCTCCTGCTAGGCCGGCGCCGACAGGTGAGCTCGGAGCACCTCGACCATCGGCGCGACGTCTGCAGCCGCCGCCTGCTCCCGGCATGAGTGCATGGACAGCATCGGGTTGCCTACGTCCACGGTCCGCAGACCCAGCCGGGTGGCGGTCAGCGGGCCGATCGTAGAACCACAGGGCAGGTCCGCGCGCGACACGAAGTGCTGAACGTCCACCCCGACGTCGGCCGCCCGGGCCGCGAACCAGGCCGCGCCGTCCGCATCGGTCGCGTACGCCTGGTTGGCGTTGCGCTTGATGACCGGACCGCCGCCGAGGCGCGGGCGGTGGTCCGGCTCGTGGCGGTCGGCGTAGTTGGGATGGACGGCGTGGGCCATGTCAGCGGACACCATCCGGGAGGCGGCGATCGCACGCGGAAGCGACTGCGCCGAGCCGTCACCTGCCGCCGCGACCACACGCGCGAGCACGTCGGCCAGGAATGAGCCGCTCGCACCGCTGGCGCTGCCGCTGCCGACCTCCTCATGGTCGTTGGCGACCAGAACCTGGGTCGCGTCGGCGCCATCCGCGCGCAGCAGGGCGGACAGGCCGGCGTGGCAGGACGCGAGGTTGTCCAGGCGCGGGGCGAACAGCCAGCTCTCGTCGGCGCCCCCGCGGGCCGGCGGCTGCGTGTCCACGGTCACCAGGTCGTGTGCCAGCACCGCTTCGCGGGCAACGCCGAGATGGTCGGCCAGCACCTCGACCAGGCCCTCGGTGGAGGCGACGTCGGAGGTTGCGAACGCGGGCACCAGGTGCAGCTGCGGGTCAAGGCGCAGCCCCTGTTCGCGCAGCTCCCGGTTCAGGTGGATGGCCAGCGAGGGGATGCGCAGGGGTGCGCCCGGCAGGCGCACCAGCCGCAGGGCGGTCGAGTCGCCCTCGCGCACCACGACCCGACCCGCCAGGGTGAGATCGCGGTCGAGCCAGGTGTGCGCCAGCAGCCCTCCGTATGGCTCGACGCCGACCAGCCGGTATCCGAAGCGGGCGACGTCCGGCACGGGGCGCACAGCGAAGGTCGGTGAGTCCGTGTGCGCCCCGATCAGCCGCAGGCCGGCGTCCGCGGCGTCGGCGCTGCCGACCCGGAACGCCGCGATCGCCCCACCGCGGACCACGTAGCACCGGTCGCCGGTGCTGAGCGCCCACTCGGACCGCTCCTCCAGCCGCGAGAACCCGGCTGCCTCCAGCCGCCGCGCCATCTCCGCCACCACGTGCGACGGCGACGGCCCGGCGGCTATGAACCGCAGGAGGTCGTCGGCGAGGTCGATCTCCTCCGCCAAACCGCAGCCCTCCTACAGGTCCGCGAACGCGCGGGCGATCAGGTCCTCCTGCTCCTTCTCGTGGATCGTCGCGCTCCCGGTCGCGGGCGACGGGGACTCGTGACGGCTGACGTGGCGCAGCGGAGCGATGTCGCGCAGCAGCTTGTGGAGCCGCAGGTGAGCGAACGGCCAGGGGCCCATGTTCTCGGGCTCGTCCTGAACCCAGATCACGTCCTCGACCGAATCGCCGTAGGCGGTGATCGCCTCCCGGATCTGCTCGGCCGGCCACGGGTAAAGCTGCTCCACGCGGACGACGGCGACGGGGTGCGAGCCGCGGTCGCGCTCGGCGATCAGGTCGAAGGCGACCCGACCCGAGCACAGCAGGACCCGCCGCACCTCCTCCGGTGCGTTGTCGTCCGGCAGCACCTCGCGGAAGTGGCCGGTCGTGAAGTCCTCGGCCTGGCTCATCGCCGGGCGAGCGCGCAGCAGGCCCTTGGGCGTGAACACGACCAGCGGCTTCACGACGTCACGCAGCATCTGGCGCCGCAGCAGGTGGAAGTACTGCGCGGCGTTGGTCGGCTGCGCCAGCTGGATGTTGTCCTCGGCGGCCAGGACCAGGAAGCGCTCGATGCGCGCCGAGGAGTGCTCGGGACCCTGGCCCTCGTAGCCGTGCGGCAGCAGCAGGACCAGGCCGGAGGTCTGACCCCACTTGTCCTCGGCCGCCACAAGGAACTGGTCGATGACGATCTGCGCGCCGTTGACGAAGTCGCCGAACTGCGCCTCCCACAGCGTCAGCGCGTCCTTGCGCGCCACCGAGTAGCCGTACTCGAAGCCCATGGCCGCGTACTCGCTCAGCCATGAGTCGTAGACCATGAACGGGGCCTGCTCGGGGTCGAGGTTCGAGAGCGGCACGTGCTCCGCACCGGTCTCGTAGTCGATCAGGACCGCGTGGCGCTGGCTGAAGGTCCCGCGTCTGGAGTCCTGTCCGGCGAGGCGGACCGGCACGCCCTCGAGCACCAGCGAGCCGAAGGCGAAGGCCTCGCCCATCGCCCAGTCGACGCGGTTCTCCTCGAGCATCCGGCGGCGCTTGTCGAGCTGCTTGGCCAGCTTCGGGTGGATCGTGAAGCCCTCGGGAGCGCTGGTGACAGCCTCGATGATCCGCTCCAGCACCTCCCGCCGGACGCCGCTCTCGACCGGTGGCAGGACACCGCGCGGCTGGGGCGGCGACGGGGCCTTGGTCGGCTTGGGCGGCGCCGAGTCGCGGGTCTCCTTGAGCGAGGCCTCGAGCACGTCGCGGAACTCGTCCAGCGCCCGCTCGGCCTCCTCCAGGGTCAGGTCGCCGCGGACGATCAGCTCCTCGGTGTAGAGCTTGCGGACGCTGCGGTGCTCCTCGATCGCCCGGTACATGAGCGGCTGCGTGTAGCTCGGGTCGTCGCCCTCGTTGTGACCGTGGCGGCGGTAGCA
>CAZVUW010000040.1:7216-25395 GCA_964629825.1 uncultured Actinomycetota bacterium | reverse complement strand
AGATGTTGGAGAGGATCTCCTTGTTGGGCGGGACGACCTTGGTCAGCCCCTTCATGACGAACTGGTACTCGGCCACTGGAAACGTCCTCAGGGTCTAAGCGTGGTGGGGGTGCCGGGGGGCGCAGCAGCTCAGAGGGCCCGTCGCCGGCGTCGCATCGCAGCGTACCCCCGCGGCCCCGGAGAGAGCCGCGCCGGCTCAGCCGTCGCCGCGGGGGCGGAGGGTGCCGCGCGGACCGGTGAGGCTGAGCGCCGCCAGGTCGGCCCAGGCCTCGATCGTGGTGGTCTGCAGGTCGTACAGGCCGGCGCCGAGCGTCTGCCCGTCGACGGCGGCCCGAACGAACGCCTCGACCTCGGGGAGGTTGTCCGCGATGCCGCCGGCCAGGTGGACGGGCAGGTCTGGGACGCCGGCGCGCCGGCGCGTCTCGAGCACGTTGTCGAGGTTCCAGCGGTAGGTGGTCTCGGCGTCGGTGCCGCGGTAGGAGCTGTAGCTCATCGGCACGAAGACGTCGTAGTACTCGGTCAGCGCGGCGTAGGGGAAGTCCGGCCACCAGGTCTGGTTGAGGTCCAGCTGCAGCGGTGGCAGCACCACCGCGGCCAGCGGGTAGTCCGGCCCCACGTCCTCGCGCAGCTGCGCGGACAGCTCCAGCAGGCGGGCGTTGCGCACCGCCAGGTCCGCTTGGTCGTCGAGCTCGATGTCCAGGCCGAAGCCGTCGGCGCGGTTGCCCGCCGGAGTGGTGAAGGAGATCGCCGCCCTGGCCCTCCGCAGGTCGCGCTCGGGGTCCATGAAGTCGGGGATGTACCAGGCGATGACCTTGAGGCCCCGGGCCTTCGCGGCGTCGAGGACGGCGGCGAAGCGCTCGGCGTCGTCGATGTCGGCCTCGGAGAGGTGCCGGGCGCTCTGCAGGAAGATGACGTCGACCCCGGCGGCCGCCGCCACGTCCACCTGCTCCTGTGGGGTCCAGTCGACGTCGTAGATGTCGATCCAGGTGGACAGCCCCAGGAAGGGCGCTGTCAGCGCAGCGTCGTCCGCCGGTTCGGCGCTGGGCTCGGGCTCGGCGGCTGGGGTCGGCTCGGCGAGCGCGGCCGGCTCTTCGGCGCCGACCGTCGAGGTGGGAGCGGGCTCCGCCGCTGCGGGCTCGGGCTCCGTCGTGGGGGCGGGCTCTGGGGTCGCCGTTGCGGCGGGTTCCTCGGCGAGGCCACCCACCATGCCGAAGCGGCTGGGGCCATCGCCGGGCCCGCCTGCAACCAGGGCGACCGCTGCAACGCCCAGCACGACCAGCAGCGCCACGGTCGCCTGGGTCCGGCCGAGCCCGCGGGCGGCCCGTGAGCCGAGGCGGGCGAGTGGTCCACTCAAAGGGCGATCCGAGCGATGTCCGACATGGGGCACTGCAAACGAGCCTAGCCCCGGGCAGGTTCTCCGGCTGCGGCGCTAGAGGGCGACGCTCGCCGTCGCGTTGAGCTGGGTGGCGAACGCCAGGATCAGCACCAGCAGCAGCACCCCGGCGCCGCGCTGCGTGCGCTCAACCAGCACGCCGATCGCCAGCCCGATCCCCGAGTACAGCGCCACGGCGTAGAGGACGAGGCTCAGGCGGTTGACGTCCAGCGTCAGCGCGAACGGTCCGATGCCCAGCAGCACCACCGGCGTCAGCAGGGTGGCCACCTTGGTGGTGGCGGCACCACGCGCCACCCGCAGGGCGACCAGCACAGCGGCCGCGACGCCGATCGGGTAGGCCAGCAGGGCCAGCACGCTCAGCCCCTCGAGGCGCGACAGCGACCCGAGGATGATCAGGACCAGCGCGACCCCCGCGACGATGCCGAGCACCCGGCCGATGCGAATCGTCGAGTCCTCGATCGGCTGGGGGAAGCCACGGAACGCATCGCGCGCCTTGACCGTCCCATACAGCGCCAGGAACCCGAGACCCAGCCAGTGGAGCAGCAGCGCGCCGAACACGACCGCGTCGCCGGTGCGCAAGAGCTGCGCGACAGGCATCTGGTCCAGAGGCGAGCGCCCCACGAGGAGCGGCATCAGCGCGCCCGCGGCCACCACGGGCAGGGCCGTCAGAAGGCCAGGCAGCAGGGAGTCGTCACGCCCACCCCCGAGGCCGAGGTCGCGAAACGTGTCGCCGCGGTAGCGCATCAGCAGGATCGGCGCCAGCACGGTGGTTGCCAGAGGCACCAGCAAAGCCAGGATGGGTGCCACGACCGGCACCCGATCCAGACGCGTGATCGAGAGGATGATCGCGAACAGGGTGCCGCCGAAGACGTAGGCGGCTCCCGACAGGAACAGGTCGCTACGGGCCTCGTCTGGGTCGGTGTAGGCGCTCACCCGGCGCATCTTAGGTGCCGGCCGCGATCCGGCGGGTACCGTCGAGCCGATGGGGACCTCCGTGGGTGACAACGCCGCGACGGCCGGGCGTGCCGCGCGGCTGCGCGCTTCCATGCTCGTGATCGGCGATGAGATCCTGGGCGGCTTCGTCCGCGACACCAACTCGGGTGCCGTCGCCGCCCGCCTGCACGCCGAGGGCGTCCCGCTCGACCGGGTGGTGACCGTCCCCGACGCCCACGACGCCATCGCCGAGGCGCTGAGCGCCGAGCTGTCCAGGGTGCGCCCGCGGCTGGTCCTGACGTCCGGTGGGATCGGCTCGACCCCTGACGACCTGACCATGGAGGCGGTTGCGGCGCACCTCGGCCTCGACCTGGTCGTGGACCCCGAGATAGACCGGCGCATCGGCCGCGTCCTGGACTGGACCGCCGAGCGCGGCGCCCTGGTGACCGCAGCGCACGAGAACGCCCTGCGGAAGATGGCGCTGGTCCCCCGCGGCGCCTACCTGCTGGAGGGCGCGCGCACCATCGCTCCGGGCGTCGCGGTCGACGTCGACGGCGGCGTCGCAGAGCCGGGCGGCGCCACGGTCGTGACCCTGCCGGGCGTGCCCGACGAGCTGGAGCGCATCCTTGACGAGGGCATCGCACCGCGCTTCCTCGCCGGTCGTGGTGAACCGCAGCACGTCGCCGAGCTGACCCATCCCTATCCCGAGTCGGCGCTGTCCGCCGTGTTCGAGCAGCTCGTGGCCGCCTTCCCCGACGTGCAGCTCGGGTCCTACCCGGGCGAGCGCAGCATCGTCCGCCTGCGCGGCGCGCGCGAGCGCGTCGAGGCCGCCATGGCACTGGTCCGCGACGGCCTCGCCCGCCTGGACGAGGAGCCCGGCTCAGCGGTGCTGCGGGCGACATGGGCGGCGCGGTCCAGGCGCTCGCAGACGTCTTAGGTGCACCCCGGCGCTAGCCTTCGAGGCATGCGCCGCTATCACGCGATGTTCGTACACGCGCATCCGGACGATGAGTCGTCCAAGGGTGCCGCCACGATGGCCCGCTACGTCAAGGAGGGCCACCGCGTCTCCGTTGTGACCTGCACGGACGGCAAGGCCGGAGACATCCTCAACCCGGCGATGGACCGGCCCGGCGTCCGCGAGCGGCTGACGGAGATCCGCCGCGAGGAGCTGGCCCGCGCGCTCGAGATCCTCGGCGTTACCGACCACTGGTGGCTCGGCTACGCCGACTCCGGCTACGTCGAGGACTTCAAGGGCGACGGCAGCGTCCTGGCGCCCGACTGCTTCTTCAACGCCGACCTCGATGAGGCGATCGGCCGCCTCGTGCGGATCGTGCGCGCGGAGCGGCCCGAGGTGCTGGTCACCTATCCGCCCGACGGCGGCTATCCGCACCCCGACCACATCCGCTGCCACGACGTCGCCGCGGGCGCCTTCGAGGCCGCAGCCGACCCCGAGCGCTACCCCGATGCGGGCGAGCCCTGGCAGGTCTCCAAGCTGTACTACGTCGGCGCGTTCAACCGGCGCAAGGTGGAGGCGCTGCACGCGGCGTGCCTCGAGCGCGGGATCGACTCCCCGTACGGCGACTGGCTGGAGCGCTGGGATCCGAAGGACGAGGACCCCACGACGACGTCGGTGGAGGTCGCGGACTACCTGAGCGCCCGCAGCCAGGCCCTGATCGCCCACGCGACGCAGATCGACCCGCACGGCATGTGGTTCAGCGTCCCGGACGAGGTGGTCGCCGAGGTCTACCCGTGGGAGGACTTCGAGCTGGCCAAGAGCCACGTGCCGACCGAGGTGCCGGAGGACTCGCTGTTCGCCGGGCTCGGCTAGCGACGGCGCGCCACGTAGAAGAGGCAGTCCTGGCGGGTCTGGCGCACCGTCGTCACCATCATGATCGGCGTGCAGTCCTGGACCAGGACGACGGCGCCGTCGGCGCGCAGCTCGAACAGCCGCTCGGTGACGTCCTTGCCGGCCATGTCGGTGGCGATCAGCGGCATCGCACCGCCGACCGGCACGTGCCCCAGGACCGTCCCCGCGAGCATCATCCCGTAGTTGGCGCTGTCCAGGCCCGGCTCGAGGACGAGGTCCAGGTCGTCGGTCAGCGGGCCGCCGAAGGCGAAGGACACCTCGGGGCGCACCTCGACGCGGAATCGCATCTCGTAGGTGATGGCGGGCCGCCGGAAGGGCGGTTCGAGGTCGACGTCCAGCAGACGCTCGATCGCCCCGCGGGCGAAGGCGGCGTGCCAGGGGACCCCGGCCTTGCCGCACTCCAGCGCGATCGCCGGGCAGGTGTCCGAGAGAGCCTCCATCATCGTGTGCGCACGCAGGTGCCACAGCAGCAGCAGGTCGGTGCAGGTGGCGGCCAGGTGCAGGCCCTCCGGGCTCCAGCGCGGGATGATGGCGTAGAAGGGGTTGTCGCCGGTGTTGTTGTGGACGTCGACTGCGGCCTCCAGCTCGGCTTCCTCGTGGAGAACCTCGAGGACCTGCGCGGCGCAGCGGCGCATCCTGGTGGTGGGCGGTTCGAGGCCCCAGACGCGGTTGAAGTCCTCCTGGTCATCCAGGAAGCGGTGGGCGAACCAGCCGCCCGTGGAGGCGGCACGGACGTTGCCGATGAACCACCACAGGTCGTAGGAGCGCCGCACCTCATTGCGCAGGAGGTCGAGCACAGCGCGGAAGCCGGAGTCCTCGTTGCCGTGCAGCAGACATGAGAAGAGCCGGCCCCGCCGGCTCGACTCGGTCCCGGGGATGCGGATCAGCGCGGGCCGGCCGTCCAGCGCCTGGAGCACCTCCTCATCGGAGCCCTTGAGGAGTGGGGCCAGCTCGTCGTAGCCCTCGAAGCGCTGGAAGAGATCGCTCATGTACCTGGACGCTACCCCCGCGACCGCTCGACCGTCTCACGACGGCGCGGTCAGACCTCCCAGGTGTGGACCGGGTCGCCCGACGTCGACAGCTTCTGGTAGCGGCGCACCAGCTCCGCCATGGCGGCCGGGCGGTCAAGGTCGGACTCGTCCACCAGCCGGTGGTAGGTGTCGATCTGCCAGGTGGCGCCGTTGCGGCCGGTCAGGGCGCGCTGCTCGATGATGCCGAGGTAGCGGTCGATCGACTTCGAGTCCACCTCCCAGGCCGCCAGGCCGTCGCGGGCGATCGGCAGGAGGTGGCGCAGGACCAGCTCGGTCACCGGCACCTCGGCCGAGACCTTCGGCCAGTACAGCTTCGCTTCCAACCCATGCTCGGCAGAGCGGAAGAAGTTGTCGCGGGCCGCCTCGAAGCTCATGAAGTGCCAGATCGGCGTCGCCGCGTTGGCCAGACCCGACAGCAGCCCGTAGTAGAAGGCGGTGTTGGCGATGCTGTCGATCACCGTCGGCCCTGCGGGCAGGACCCGGTTCTCGATGCGCAGGTGGGGCCGGCCGCGCGCGATGTCGTACACCGGCCGGTTCCAGCGGTAGATCGTCCCGTTGTGCAGTGTCAGCTCGGGCAGATGCGGGATGTCGCCGGCGCGCAGGACCGCCTGCGGATCCTCGGCCTCGCAGATCGGCAGCAGGGCCGGGAAGTAGCGCACGTTCTCGTCGAACAGCTCGAAGATGCCCTCGGTCAGCCACTTCTCGCCGAACCACACCCGCGGCCGGACGCCCTGCGAGGCGAGCTCCTCGGTGCGGGTGTCGATCGCCTGCTTGAACAGCGCGATGCGGGTCTCGTGGTGGAGCTGCTTGCCGAGGAAGAACGGCGAGTTGGCGGCCACCGCCACGAGCGGACCTGACAGCGCCTGCGCCGCGTTCCAGTAGCGCGCGAAGTCCTGGGGGTCGACCTGAAGGTGCAGCTGCATCGAGGTGCAGGCGGCCTCGAACATGATCGAGTTCGTGACCGTCTCGAGGGTCTCGAAGCCCTCGATGCGGATGAACATGTCCTCGCCGCGGGCGTTCAGGATCTGGTCGTTGAGAGCCTTGTAGCGCGGGTTCGCGGAAAGGTTCTGCTCGGCGACGTCCAGGTCGGTGAGGGTCGGCAGGATGCCGATGATGCAGACGTCGACGTCCAGGGACTCGGCTTTCGCCTGCGCGTGGTGGAGGGAGCCGCGCAGCTCGTCCTCCAGGTGCTCGAAGACGTCGCTCGTCAGCCGGCGCGGATGCAGGTCGAACTCGATGTTGAACTGCGCCAGCTCGGTCTGGAAGTCCGCAGAGGCGATCCGGCGGAGCAGCTCCGCGTTGATGGGCACGGCCTTGCCCTCGCCGTCGATGATGCAGACCTCGACCTCGACACCGATGAGACGGCGTCCCGTCTCGAAGCGGCCGGTGTCCACCAGGGTCTTCAGAGCGGCCAGGTTCGCCTTCACCTTCTCGCGGTACCGGCTGCGGTCTTCGCGGGTGAAGGTGGTTGCCTCGATGTCGCGACCCATCGCAACCCCCTGATCGTGCTGAGCACGCAGTCTAGGGTGGCCGCGGCGCCGCGCACCCCGTTTTCGCCCACAGCGCTCTCACCACAGCGCGAGCTGGGAGGGCTCGGGCTCGGCTTCCTCGAGCCGCTTAGCGGCACCGAAGCCATCCGGCCAGCGCGCCTGGCCGGAAGGCTTGCCGTGCCGCCGCCAAGCCAGGCGTCGCTGCGCCGACACGAAGGCGGCGACCTCGTCGCGATAGGCCTTGGGAGCCTCCACCCCCCGGTACAGCGCGGTGTAGCGCGGCACGAGCTCGGGGTGGGTGCTCTCGAGCCAGGTCCAGAAGACCTCTCGGACGCCGGGACGCAGGTGCAGGACGATCGGCGTGATGTGGGTGGCCCCCGCGGCGGCCGCCGCGTCGACCAGGTCGGCGAGCTGCTCACGGTCGTCGTTCAGGCCCGGCATGATCGGCGCGAGCATCACGCCGGTGGGGATGCCGGCCTCGTTCAGGGCCCGGACGGCCTTGAGCCGTGCCCGCGGCGAGGGCGTCCCCGGCTCCGCGGAGCGCCACAGGTCGGCGTCCAGCATCCCGATGGTCAGCGCCGCGACCACCGGCACGCGCTCGGCCGCGGCCCGCAGCCGGTCGAGGTCGCGCAGGATCAGCGTGCCCTTGGTGAGGATCGAGAACGGCGTGTCCGAGCCGGCCAGGGTGTCGATGATGCCGGGCATCAGCCCGTAGCGACCCTCGCAGCGCTGGTAGGGGTCGGTGTTGGTGCCCAGGGCGACCAGCTCGCCGCGCCAGGTCGGCCGGGCGACCTCGCGGCGCAGCACCTCCACGACGTTGGTCTTGACCACCACGGTGCGCTCGAAGTCCCCGAGCGGCGACAGGTTCAGGTAGGAGTGCGTGGGCCGAGCGAAGCAGTAGGAGCACGCATGGCTGCAACCCCTGTAGGGGTTGATGCTCCACGAGAACGGCATGCCGCGGACGCGGTTGAGGGCCGAGCGGGCCTCGACCTCGAGGAAGGTCATCCCCGCGAACTCGGGCGTGTCGAAGGTGCGCACGGCCTGGACGTCCAGGCCGAGGGTGGGCGGAGCGCCCTCGACGGGTCCGCCGCGCTGAAGATCCCCCAGCGACACCATGCCGACATCATCGAACAGATGTTCGATGATGTCCAGAGCCTCGGATGGCGGCTCCGGCTAGGGCAGGCGCTGGGCGTGCGCCAGGGCCAGGGCGACCACGCGGTCCTGCCCGCCGGTCATCTCGGTGGCCACCAGGGGGCTCGTGGCCTCCTCGCAGGTGAGCCACGTGAACTCGAGCGTGTCCTGCGAGGGCACGCACTCGCCGGCGATCGGCACCAGGAACTCCAGCGCCACCGCGTGCTGGCGCGGATCGTGGAAGCCGGTGCGCGCCGGGTCCGGGAAGTACTCCACGACCGTGAACGGCACGGGCGCCGGCGGCAGCTGTGGGTCCGAGTCGGGCCCCAGGTCCTTGGTCAGATGACGCCACAGGGCCTCGCGTACGGTCTCGCCGTGCAGCACGCGACCCGAGACGATCGAACGGCTGATGGTCCCATCGGCCTTCACGCGCAGCAAGAGGCCGACGCGCTGAACCTGGCCGAGGTGGTCGGTGCGGACCGGCACGGCCTCCACATACACCATGGGGACCTTGTCGCGGACGGCGTCGAGGTCCTCGGCATCTAGCCAGCTGGGTGACACCGCGGTCACGTCGTGGGTGCTCAAGCCGGCGCCCTCAACCCAGGCTCGGCGAGCGCGGCGCCTGGACCGCCCCGCGGTCGCGCCGCCCACCCAGCCGCCCACCCTGAAGCGCTAGTGCGAGGGCGCCCACCATCAGCGCCAGGATCACAACGCGCGCCACGGCCGTGCCCAGGTGCTCGGTCACGGTGAGGTCCAGCAGCTGGACCAGCAAGAGCAGCCCGAAGATCGTCAGGGCGACGCTGGCCGTGACCCGGCTTCCGCGCCAGATGGCCACTCCACCGGCGGCGGTGAACCCGCCGGCCACGAGCAGCGCCACGGACGGACCAGCGCCGAGCATCACCTGGTCGCTGATCAGTCCGAGCAGGCCCATGACGACGTTGGTGATGCCAACGATCACGAGCAGGCCGCCGGCGAGCTTGGCACGCCATCCGGTGATGGTGCGCGCTGGCCGCCTACTTCTGCCTCCCATGCTGCCCCCCAAAACGGACGAACGGGTCTTCCGGATCGGAAGATCCTTGTTGGGGCGCCACGGTACTCAATATCGTCTTCGCACGGCGGGGGCAATTACGGCAGCTCGCCAACCCCGTGGCGAGCTGCGGCGGGGTAACTGCGGCGTAAGGAAAACCTATGGTTCGTGCGATCCATCGTCCGCTGCGTGCAGCGCTGGCGCTCACCATGATGCTGGCCCTGTTCGCGGCCGCTCCACGACCGGCTGAAGCGCATGACTCGTGCGCCATCGCTCAGCCGGCCGCTCCAGGCGTGCTGGGAGCCGTAATGGACGCCGTGAACGTGTTCGCGTCGTTCGTCACCACCACCGCCGAGTGCGTGGACAAGTACGCGGAGGTCACGCCGAAGCTCGAGCGGGACTTCGAGACCGAGACCAACGCGCTTCAGGTCACCGAGAGCGGCGCCCTCGCCGAGACCTACGCCGCCTGCGTGGACGGCATGGCCGCCGGGATGTTCCCGTGCGAGGGGGTCGACCTGCTGAGCCATGTGTCCCAGGCGGAGCTCGGCACGTCGTTCAACAACGACATCTGGGGTTGGACCGACCCCGACACCGGCAAGGAGTACGCGCTGGTCGGCGCGTCCAACGGCACCGTGATGGTCGATGTCACCGACCCGCGCGCACCGGTGGTTCAGGGCATCCTGCCGACCGCATCGACTCAGGGCGGGTCGTCCTGGCGTGACATCAAGGTGTACGCCGACCACGCCTTCATCGTCTCCGAGCACACCAACCACGGCGTCCAGGTCTTCGATCTGACCGACCTGCGCGACTGGGATGGCACCTACACCACCTACCAGGTCGTCGCCCGCTACACCGGCCACGGCAGCGCTCACAACATCTACATCAACGAGGACACCGGGTTCCTGTACTCCGTCGGCGCAGGAGCGTTCAGCGGAGCGGGGCTGCCCAACATCGTCACGGTGGCCTCCCCGTCCTCGGCGGCCGGCACGTACCAGGCGACCGGCGCCGCATTCGGCCCCGCGCCGACCAGCACCTCGCTGACCGGCCCGCTGGCGGTCGTCAACTCCAGCACCGGTGTTCCGAGCCAGGGCTGTGGCCCGCTGGTCGACTTCCCGGCCGGCGCCATCGCTGTCGCCGACCGCGGCGGCTGCAACTTCGCGATCATCACCGCCAACGCCCAGGCGGCAGGCGCGATCGCGGTCGTCGTCGTCAACAACGTCGCTGGCGCCCCGATCACCATGGGTGGGGACGACCCCTCGATCACGATCCCGGCGGTCATGGTCTCGCAGGCTGACGGCAACGCCATCAAGGCGGGCCTGCCCGCCAGCGGTGGGGTGTCGTCCAACCCGGCGGTCATCAACTGCGGCACCGGCCTGCACATGATCGACATCAACGACCCGGCGAACCCGACCTATGCCGGGTGCTTCCAGGACCACGGCTACGTGCACGACACGCAGTGCGTGATCTACGAGGGGCCGGACGCCGCCTACCACGGCCGCGAGCTGTGCTTCAACTCCAACGCCACGTCCAGCGGCGCCGGCGGTCTTCACCGCGTGGCCGTCGTCGACGTGACCGACAAGTCGAACCCGGTCGCGCTGTCGCGTGTCGCCTACCCGAACGACGGCTACAGCCACCAGGGCTGGCTGACCGAGGACCAGCGCTTCTTCATCCACGGTGACGAGCTCGACGAGCAGCGCCGCGGCATCCCGACCACGACCCGCGTCTGGGACGTCAGCGACGTGGACAACCCGGTCCTGCACCAGGTGTTCGAGTACGGGACCACCTCGATCGACCACAACGTCTACACCGAGGGCCGCACCGCGACCGCGTCGAACTACACGACCGGTCTGCGGGTTCTCGACGCCGGCGATGTGGCCAACAAGGGCATCAGCCAGACCGGCTTCTTCGACCTCTACCCGGAGAACGACAACGCGACGTTCGAGGGTGGCACCTGGTCGAACTACCCGTGGTACGACCAGCCGAACGTCGTGGCGGTCAACTCGATCGACCGCGGCCTGTTCATGCTGGACATCACCTCGGCCAAGATCAACGCGCTCGAGGACGACCTGCAGGACCTCCTCGGCGACGGCGCCATCACCGATGGCCTGGCCGACAAGATCGCCCACAACCTGGCCACCGGTGACGCCCGGCTGAAGCTGCCCGGCAAGGAGCTCGTGGCCCTGTCGAACTTCGACCGCGCCGTCCACCTGCTGCTGTGGCAGGCCGACGTGATCGAGAACAGCAACAAGCCCAACCAGGGCGACGCCGACGCCCTGCGCGGCCTGGCCGCGGCCATCCAGGAGTTCCTGGAGGACTACCGCTAGGCCATCTGGCACGGAAGGGGGCGCGGGCACACCGCGCCCCCTTCTCTTTGCGCCCGGATCGCGCCGGTGCGGCACCAGGCGCACGGGCAATGCAGATATTCCGGGTGACCTTCGCTATCAGGCTTTACGGGACTGCTTCGGATATCTAGGGTCATTCGCACGGCGGGGCCGAGTCGCACCCCGTCGGTCCCCGCACTCAACGGGGCGGGGGCAACAGCGGTCCAAGGAGCTCCTATGACCCGAGCTGTGAAACGTCCGTTGAGCCTCGGTCTGGCCCTGGCTGTGTTCGTGGCGCTGTTTGCGGCGGCCCCGCGACCGGCACAGGCCCATGACTCGTGCGTTATCGCCCGCCCGGCGGCAACCGGCGCTCTCGGGGTCATCCTCGAGTCGGTGAACGTGTTCGCCTCGTTCGTGACCACGACCGCCGACTGCGTCGACAAGTTCGCCGACTTCCAGCAGAGGCCGGCGCCCGAGTTCGAGCCCGCCTCCTCCCTCCAGGTCACCGCCGCGGGGGCCGTGGCGCAGACCTACGCGGGCTGCGAAGGCGGCATGGCCGCCGAGTTCCCGTGCGAAGGGGTGGACATCCTGAGCTTCATCCCGCAGAGCGAGATGGGGACCACCTTCCACAACGACATCTGGGGCTGGGAGGATCCGGACACCGGGAGGGCGTACGCGCTCGTCGGCGCCTCGACCGGGACGGTCATGGTTGACATCACCGATCCGCGGGCTCCCGTCGTGCAGGGCATCCTGCCCACCGCCTCCAGCGCGGGTGGTGACAGCTGGCGCGACATCAAGGTGTACGAGAACTACGCCTTCATCGTCTCGGAGAACACCAACCACGGTCTGCAGGTCTTCGACCTGACCGATCTGCGGGACTGGGACGGCACGTTCACGACCTATGAGGTCGCCGCCCACTACACCGGCCACGGCAACGCCCACAACATCAACATCAACGAGGAGACCGGCTTCGCCTACTCGGTCGGCGCCGGACCCTTCTCGACCGGGCAGCTGCCGAACGTGGTCACCATCGACGCTCCGTCGCCGGCGGCGGGCAGCTACCAGGCGACTGGCGCCGACTTCGGCCACAACCCGACCACGGACGGCATGTCCGGACCGGTCGTGCTCGTCAACGACGGGACCGACCCGGCCAGCGACGGCTGCACCCCGCTGGTCGGCTTCCCGGCCGGCGCGATCGCCCTCGTCGACCGCGGCACCTGCAACTTCACGGTCAAGGCCCTGAACGCCCAGGCCGCCGGCGCGGTGGCGATGATCGTCGTCAACAACGTCGCCGGAGCACCGATCACCATGGGTGGCGACGACCCCGCGATCACCATCGCGAGCGTCATGATCAGCCTGGCCGACGGCAACACGATCAAGGCCGGCCTGCCGGCCACGGGCACCGTGGCGGCGAACCCGTCTGCCGGTCCGGCGTGCGGCACCGGCCTGCACATGATCGACATCAACGACCCGCTGAACCCGACCTTCGCGGGCTGCTTCCAGGACCACGGCTACGTGCACGACACGCAGTGCGTGATCTACGAGGGGCCGGACGCCGCCTACCAGGGCCGCGAGCTGTGCTTCAACTCCAACCCGGCCGGCGGAAACAACGTCGCCGTCGTCGACGTGACCGACAAGGAGAACCCGGTCGCGCTGTCGCGGGAGACGTATCCGCAATCGGGCTACAGCCACCAGGGCTGGCTGACCGCAGACCAGCGCTTCTTCGTGCACGGTGACGAGCTCGACGAGACCGGCCACGGCATCCCGACGACCACGCGCGTGTGGGACGTCAGCGATGTCGACAACCCGGTGCTCGTCCAGGTGTTCCAGTACGGGACCACCTCGATCGACCACAACCTCTACGTCGACGGGCGCACGATCACGGCGTCCAACTACACGTCGGGGCTGCGCATCTTCGACGCCAGGGAGATCGCGACCGAGGGGCTTGAGCACACCGGCTTCCTCGACATCTATCCGGAGAACGACAACGCGTCGTTCGAGGGTGGCACGTGGAGCAACTACCCCTACTACGAGACGCTGCCCAACGTGGTCGCTCTCAACTCGATGGACCGCGGCCTGTTCATCGTCAACATCGCCTCGGCCAAGATCAACGCGCTCGAGGACGATCTGCAGGATCTGATCGACGACGGCGCCATCACCGAAGGCCTGGCAGGCAAGATCGCCCACAACCTGGCCACCGGTGACGCCCGGCTGAAGCTGCCCGGCAAGGAGCTCGTGGCCCTGTCGAACTTCGACCGCGCCGTCCACCTGCTGCTGTGGCAGGCCGACGTGATCGAGAACAGCAACAAGCCCAACCAGGGCGACCCCGACGCGCTGCGCGAGCTCGCGGCCCTCATCCAGGAGTTCCTGGAGGACTACCGCTAGCAAGCCGGCTCGTCCGCTTGTCCACACGGAGGGGCCCCGCACGGGGCCCCTCCCCCTTGTCGGCGTCTAGGGTTGCGACGGCCTCCGGCCGCGTCATCGGCCCGCCCGGTCCAAGGAGCGAACAGGGCATGTCTGCCGCAGTGGAAGTCCGCCATCTGACGAAGCGCTTCGGGCGCCAGGTCGCGGTCGACGACCTCAGCTTCGACGTGCCCACCGGGCGCGTGGTCGGGTTCCTGGGCCCGAACGGGGCTGGGAAGTCCACGACGCTGCGCATGATCGTCGGGCTCACGGCCCCGACGTCGGGCACGGCGACGATCTTCGGCACGCCGTTCCACGACCTGGCGGATCCGGTCGCGACGGTCGGCTCGATCGTCGACGGCGTCGGGTACCACCCCGGCCGGCGCGGCATCGAGGAGCTGCGGATCTCCGCCGACGCCGCCGGCATCCCCCACGAGCGCTGCGACGAGCTGCTGGAGCTGGTCGGCCTCGCGGATGCCGCCCGCAAGCGGGTGGGTCAGTACAGCCTCGGCATGCGCCAGCGCCTCGGGATCGCCCAGGCGCTGCTCGGCAACCCCCGTGTCCTGTTGCTCGACGAGCCCGCCAACGGCCTCGACCCGGAGGGGATCCACTGGGTCCGCGCCCTGCTGCGCTCGCTCGCCGACGAGGGGCGCGCGGTCCTCGTGTCCTCGCACCTGCTCGGCGAGGTCTCGCGGCTGGCCGACGAGGTGCTGGTCATCCGACGCGGTCGCTTCGTGACCCAGGCGCCGGTGGAGGAGCTGCTCGCCGCCGCCAGCACCGGCCTGGTGCGGGTCTCGAGCCTGGACGACGAGCGCCTCGCCAAGGCCCTCGCGGCGGCCGGGATGTCGTTCACCGTTCACCAGCAGGGGCTGGAGGTCTCCGGAGCACCGCCCGAGGACGTCGGCCGGATCGCGCTCGAGGCCGGCGTCGTGCTGCGCTTCCTCCAGCCGGTGACGGCCGACCTCGAGGAGGTCTTCATGGAGCTGACCCGCGGAGGAGGCATCGCATGAGCGTGGCATCGGCCTACCGCTCCGAGGTGCGCAAGCTGTGGACCGTCCGCACGACCTGGGTGCTGACTCTGATCGGGTGGGGCCTGGTCGTGCTGACCACGGCCACGATGCTGTTCGGCGCCTTGATCGGCGAGCCGTTCCGCGGCACGGATCCCGAGGTCGCGGGCGCGGTGGAGCAGATCGGCTCCAACGCGATGATTGTGCTGATCGTCGGCCTGCTGGCCATGACGACCGAGTTCCGCCACGGGACGATAGGTCGGACGTTGCAGATCGTGCCCAGCCGAGGGCGGATGCTGATCGCCAAGCTGGCGGCCGCGGTCACCTACGCGATCGCCTTCTTCATCACCTCGCTCGTTCTGCTGGCGATCGTGGTCGGGATCGCCGCCGCCGTCCGCGGGGTGGGCATCTCGATCGGCGCGGAGACGGGCGCGGCTGCCTGGCAGGTGCCCGCCGCGCTGGTGCTCAACGCGGTCCTCGGGGTGGCGCTCGGTGGGGTCATCCGCAGCCAGGTCGTCGCGATCAGCCTCACGCTGATCTGGCTGTTCGTGGTCGAGAACCTGCTGGCCGCGCTTCGGCCCTCGGTCGGGCGCTGGATGCCCTTCCAGGCGCTCAACTCCATCTTCATCGCCGAGACCACCGCCGATGCGATGGGCCGCCAGCTGCTGAGCCCACCGGTCGCCCTGACGGTCTTCCTCGGCTATGTGCTGGCCGCCGCCGTCGCCGCGACGGTTCTTCTCCGGGTGCGCGACGTGTGACGGGGGAGCCGTGGTTCCCCTGATCGGGCGTTGACGGGCCCATCTGAGCCTGCCTAGGTTCCGCCCAGAGGTCGGTTGGTCTGGGCCCGCCCGCCGTCTCCTCGCCGGTGCCCCTCCCCTGGGGCGCCTGTCGTGGCACACCGCCTGCCCAAGGAGGCCCTGCCTTGCCCAGACGTGCGCTCCCCCTGCTCGCCGTCTCCTGCCTGCTCCTAGCCGCCGTCGCACCTGCGGCCGGGGCAGCGCCCGAGCCCAGCCCCGCCCTGGCGGTCGACCTCCCGGAGACCGTGAACCTCGCCGGCGTGGGCCTGGTGCCGGCCGTCATCCTCACCTCGGAGGAGGTGGACGCGGCCGCCGTGGACGTCTCGACCGTTCGCCTGGAGGGGACGCGGCCGGCCGAAGAGGACGGCAGCCCCATGACCCGTCGCGTCGACGCCGACGACGACGGCGATGAGGATCTCATCGTCTACTTCGAGAAGTCAGAGCTCACCGCCAACGGGGATCTCGGACCGGACGCCGACGAGCTGACCCTGACGGCGTCCACCACCGACGGGCGGCCGCTCGCCGGGACCGACGACGTCTCGCCCACCGTCACGCTCGAGGTCAAGTTCGACGAGAGCCTCCGCGTTCGCGGCAGCGACCGCACGCTGCGCAGCGAACGCGGCCGCAGCCTCGGCCGTGTTCGCGCGGCGCTCGACCGCCAGGGCGGCGCCGAGCTCGACCCCGCGCTCGATCCGGCGACCGCGCGACGACTCGAGGAGCGGGTCGCGGAGACGTCGCTCACCGAGGCGTCGGACGTCCCGGACCTCGCCTCCTGGTACCAGGTGACCCTCCCGGCCGACGCCGACGTCGACGAGGCGCTCGCCGAGCTCTCGGCCCTGCCCGAGATCGAGCACGCCTACCCGGCCCCGGAGCCGGTGCCCCCGCCGCAGGTCAGCAGCACGCCGGACTTCACGAGCCTTCAGGGCTACTTCGGCCCCGCGCCGCTCGGGATCGACGCCGACTTCAGCCGCCAGGACCCGCGCATCCGCGGCGCCGGCATCACCATCGTGGACCTCGAGTACGACTGGAACGAGAACCACGAGGACCTGCAGCTCGACTACGAGACCAACCTCGGCGGCACGACCTTCCTGCGCTACCCCGACTTCGGTGACGACCACGGCACGGCGGTGTTCGGCGAGCTGGTCGCGCTCGACAACGGCTACGGCGTGACCGGTGGAGTGCCGGACGCCAAGCTGTACGGCATCTCCCCCACCCGGGCGCCCAGCTACTCATGGCAGCCGGGTCCGGCCCTGGCCTACCTCGCCAGCCTCGACCTGCTGAAGCCCGGCGACGTCGTCCTGCTCGAGCAGCAGACGTCCAGCCCCCTCGGCGGCTCGCGCTACGCGCCGCTGGAGTGGGTCGCGTCGGTGTACGAGGCGAACGTGGTGCTGAACAGCATGGGCGTCAACGTCGTGTCGACCGGCGGCAACGGCAACACCGACACCGACGACCCGATGTACACGCGCAACGGCCAGCCGTGGTTCGACCCCGATCTGCGCCACTCCGGAGCGATCTACGTGGGGGCGGGCAGCAGCACCACCCGCGAGCGGCTGAGCTTCTCCAACTACGGGCGGCGCTTCGACCTCCAGGCCTGGGGTCAGAACATCACCACCACCGGCTACTGCACGTTGCTGTGCACCGACGACCACAACGTGCGCTACACCAATTCGTTCAGCGGCACGTCGGGTGCCGGCCCGATCGTCACGGCCGCCGTGGTGGCGATCCAGTCCTACCTGAAGGCGACCGGCCAGGAGCCGTGGACCGCCACCCAGGTCGCGGACCTGCTCAAGGCCACGGGCACCCCGCAGGGCCCGAACACCGCGGCCCAGCACATCGGCCCGCTCCCGAACCTGCGCGCGGCCCTGCTGGAGATCGAGGTGGATGCCCCGACCACCGAGGCCGAGGTCGCCTACGAGGCCGAGGCGCCACCGGGCAGCGGACGGCTGGTCAAGCCGATCGTCACCCTCAGCGCCGACGACGGCTGGGGCACCGGGGTCGAGCGCACCGAGTACCGGGTCAACGGCGGTGCCTGGCGCACCTACGACGAGCCGGTCAAGGTCGACGGCAACGGCCAGCGCGTGATCGAGTTCCGCTCCATCGACGGCAACGGCAACGTGGAGCAGACCCGCTCGGTGAGCTTCTTCGCGCTGGGCAAGCACGACTGAGGCGACGGGCCTGAGCGCTCCGTCGGGGGCGGCCGGGAATCCCGGCCGCCCTCCCGCTCTGCCGCTGACCAGATTGTCACGGTGGGCGCCGGCGGGTTCGTCGGCGGTCGGCGGGGTACCACCGGGCGTCATGAGGGCAGAGCAGCTCACCGAGCCCGTCGCCTACCACGGCGAGGGTCCCGTCTGGTCGCCGAGCTGGGGCGGCCTGCGCTGGGTCGACATGCTGGCCGGCGACATCCTGGCGCTCGGGCCGGGGGCTGCGGTCACACGCCGGCACGTGGCGAGGATCGCCGCGGCGGTGCGCCCGCGCCGCGCCGGCGGCGCGGTGATCGGGGTTGAGCGTGGCTTTGCGCTCGAAGATCCAGCGGGCGCGATCACCGTCCTCGACGACCTCTGGACCGACCCGGGGCTGCGCATGAACGAGGGGGGCTGCGATCCGCAGGGGCGCTTTTACTGCGGGTCCATGGCCTACGACCAGCGCCCGGGAGCCGCGTCCCTCCACCGCCTGGATCCCTCGGGTGAGGTCGAGGTCGTGCTCACCGGCGTGACCGTCTCCAACGGGTTGGAGTGGAGCCCAGACGGCTCCCTCGCCTACTACATCGACACGGCGACCC
>CAZVUW010000040.1:0-7116 GCA_964629825.1 uncultured Actinomycetota bacterium | reverse complement strand
CGGCCTCAGATGTCGTCCCGCAGGATGGGACAGGTCATGCAGCGCGGCCCACCCCGTCCGCGTCCGAGCTCGTTGCCGCTCACGGTGATGACCTCGATGCCCTGTTTGCGCAGGTAGGTGTTGGTGGTGACGTTGCGGTCGTAGGCGACGACGACGCCCGGCCGCACGGCCAGGACGTTGCAGCCGTCGTCCCACTGCTCGCGCTCGGCCTCCCACACGTCGGCCTCGGCGGTGAGGACCCGGATCCGGTTCCGTCCGAGGGCGGCCGCGATCACGTCGTACATCCGAGCGGGCGGGTGATCCGTGACCTCGAGCTCCTTCTCGGTGTCTCCGCGCTCGATCGTGTAGGAGGGCAGCAGCCCGAGCCCCGCATAGGCGACGAAGGACTCCTCGTCGACCATCGTCATCACGGTGTCCAGGTGCATCGAGCTGCGAGCGTGGGGCAGCTCCAAGGCGATCACGCGGGTCACCTCGTCTGAGGAGAGCAGCCGGGCGGCAAGCCGCTCCACGCCCTGGGGTCGCGTGCGCTCGCTCATGCCGATCAGCACCGCGCCGTTGCCGATCACCAGGACGTCGCCACCTTCGACAGTCGCCGGCCCGCCTGCCGTGCCCGGCGTCCACACCTCGAAGTCCGCGTCGGCGAAGAGGGGGTGGTAGCGGTAGATGGCCTCGTAGTGGACCGTCTCGCGCATGCGCGCCTTCTTGCGCATCGAGTTGATCGCGACGCCGCCGTAGATCCAGGCTGAGGTGTCGCGCGTGAACAGCGTGTTCGGCAGCGGCGGCAGGACGAGATCGTCGATCTCCAGGGCGTGGAACCACAGGGATCTGGGCGCCTCGATCCGCTCGAGCACCTCCCGCTTGGAGATGCCGGCGATGAGGTGTGTGGTCAGCTCGTCGTCTGGCAGCGCGTCGAAGAGGTTCCGCAGCGCGTCCATAGCCAAAGAGCCGTACATCCGCTCGTCCAGCGCGCGGTCGAGGATGTGCTTTCGGGCGTCCGGGAGCGCCACGGTCTCGCGCAGCAGGTCGTCGAAGTAGTGGGTGACCACGCCCGCCTCATTCAGCGCGTCGACGAACGCGTCGTGCTCCTGGCGTGCCTTCTTCACCCAGAGGACCTCGTCGAAGAGGAACTCGTCCTTGTTGCTGGGCGTGAGTCGCCGCAGCTCCAGGTCGGGTCGGTGCACGATCACCTGGCGCAGCGGGCCGACTTCTGAGGCGACTCGAAATCTAGTCACAGGTCCATCCCCCCTCAGGCGCCGGCGGGTCCAGCGCGGCCTCCCTCGAAGTGTTCCGCTCACCCACAGTGGCGAGAAGGCACAAGGGCACTGACGCTTAGGGACCTTGGCCCCTTTCCTATCCGACCGTGGAGCGCATGGTTGGTATGTCAGCGGTTCCGAGCGGAGGTGTGGCCATGGCTGACGGATCAAGTCCGCAGACCGTTCCAGATCTTTCGACCCCAAGAGGTCCGGATCATCCGAAGGCGGAGACGGGGCCGCACCTCTCGGAGACCCGACGGCGTCGCTTCCCGACCGCGTTCACCGTGCTGTTCGCGGTGACGCTGGCGGTGTGGCTGCTGGCCTTCATCGTCCCGACCGGCCAGTACAGCCCGGACCCCGAGACCGGCCGTCCGGTTCCCGGCAGCTACGAGCGCACCGAGGTCGACCTCGCCTTCAGCGACCGGCTCTACGACCTGTTCATGGCACCCGTCAACGGGCTGTACGGCGTGGAGTCGAGCGAGACGGGCACGATCGGTCCGTACGAGTCGGGTGAGCTGTTCGGGGCCGCAGGCGTCTTCCTGTTCGTGCTGTCCATCGGCGTCTTCATCACGATGATCATGCGCTCGGGCGCGATCGATGCGGGCATCGCCAGGGTGGGAAGGCGCTTCGGCGGACGCGGGGTGCCGCTCATCATCGTCTTGATGGTGCTGTTCTCCCTGGGGGGCACCACCGAGGGCATGGCAGAGGAGACCCTGGCCTTCTACGCCCTCGTCGTCCCATTGATGCTCGCCCTCGGGTACGACCGGATGGTCGCCGCAGCGGTGATCATCGTGGGCGCGGGCATCGGCACGATGGGATCGACGATCAACCCGTTCGCAACGGGAGTCGCATCCGGCGCCGCCGACATCGGCATGGGTGAGGGCATCGTCCTGCGCCTGCTGATGTACGTCGTGCTCACGGCGATCGCCATCTTCTACGTCGTGCGCTACGCCAAGCGTGTGGAGGCGGATCCGGCGAGGTCCCTGGTCGGCTTCCGCGCGGACGACGCCGATGTCGCCACGGTCCAGGCGGAGGGTCCTGAGCTGACCCGTCGGCGCCGCAACGTCCTGTGGCTGATGGCCGCGACGTTCGCGTTCATGATCTTCGCGATCGTGCCGTGGGCGCAGGTGTTCGAGGGACCCGACGCCGCGTCCTACGCCTGGCAGCTCGACTGGTACTTCCCTGAGCTTGCCGCCCTGTTCCTGGTCATGGCCGTCGTGGTGGGGCTGGTCGCCGGCTTCGGCGAGAAGGAGCTCACCGACACCATCGTGCGTGGTGCGGGCGACTTCATCTCCGTCGGCCTGATCATCGTCCTGGCACGCGGCGTCACCGTGATCATGAACAACGCGATGATCACCGACACCGTGCTGAACGCCCTGGAGAGGACCGTTGCGGAGACCTCCTCCGGTCTGTTCGGAGCGCTGATGTTCATCCTGAACATCCCGCTGGCGTTCCTCGTGCCGTCCAGCTCGGGCCACGCGGCGCTCGCCATGCCGGTGCTCGCGCCGCTGGGCGACTTCGCGGACGTGTCCCGCTCGCTGGTGGTCACCGCCTACCAGTCCGCCTCGGGATGGATGAACCTGTTCACCCCGACGTCTGCGGTCGTGATGGGCGGCCTGGCGCTGGCGAAGGTCGACTACAACCGCTACCTGCGCTTCCTGGCCCCGCTGCTCGGCGTCCTTCTGGTCGTGACGATCGCGTTCATGGCCATCGGCGCGGCATTGGGCATCGGCTGACCGCTCAGAGGGTCGCGCACGACCAGGCGGCCGCCGGACTCCAAGCTGAGACGTCCGGCGGCCGCCGCCATTGCCGGGGTCGAGACCGCCGGCGGCCTCTACCCGAATCCCCAACATTGATGAAATCCGAGATCGCGGTTAAGGCGTGACCTCTTGCCTCCGACGCAACCTTCCCCAATCCGTTGCGAAATCGGAGACCCACCATGCCCCGTCGCCCCTCGACAGGCCGCCTCCTCGGCGTGCTCGTCGTCGCAAGTCTGGCCCTGGGGCTCATCGCCCCCGCGGCCTTCGCAGTCCCCGCCCCGCCCGACCCGAAGGACAGCCGCGGCACCGAGTTCTGGCTCGCCTTCCCCGGCAACTACAGCACCGATGCGACGCCGTCCTTCTTCATCAGCGGCGATGCCGCGACGACCGGCACCGTCGAGGTGCCCGGGATCGAGTGGTCCCAGGACTTCTCGATCGCCCCCGGCGACGTCACGACCGTGACCCTGCCGAAGACCGTTCACGTCAACGAGTCCGACGGCGTGCAGCCCCTCGGCATCCACGTGACCGCCGAGGAGCCGGTCACCGTCTACGGCCTCAACCAGATCTCGGCCAGCACCGACGCCTACCTCGGCTACCCGGTCGACGCGCTCGGCACCGAGCACCTGATCCTCGCCTACACCCCCCAGATGGGCGGCCAGGCCACGATCGCAGCCAGCGCCGACGACACCACCGTCACGATCACCCCGAGCGGGACGGCCGGAGCACGCCCTGCGGGCGTCGCCTACGAGGTCGAGCTCGACGCGGGTGATGTCTATCAGCTCCGCTCGATCGTCGGTGATCTGACCGGCACGCGTGTCGTCTCGAATCGGCCGGTGGCGGTGTTCGCCGGCGACCAGTGCGCAAACATCCCCACCACCGCGTCCGCCTGCGACCACATCGTCGAGCAGCTTCCGCCGCTGACGGCGTGGGGCACCGACTTCGCCTCCATGCCGCTGCGCAGCCGCACCGGCGGGGACACCTTCCGGATCCTCGCCGCCGAGGACGACACCGAGGTGCACGTCGACGGCGAGCTGGTGGCCACGCTCGCGAGCGGCGCCTTCCACGAGCTCGTCCTGAAGGACCCGTCGCGCATCGTCACCAGCGGACCCGTCCTGGTGGCCCAGTACGCCAACGGGATCAGCTTCGACAGCACCATCGGCGACCCGATGATGATGCTGGTCCCGCCGACGGAGCAGTTCCAGAGCTCCTACACGCTCACCACCCCGGCCACCGGCTTCTCCGAGCACCATCTGAACCTGGTCGTCCCCGAGATCGGGGTCGGAACGATCGAGCACAACGACGCGGCGATCCCCGAGGAGTCCTACGTCGCGATCGGTGACGGCTTCTACGGCGTCGGCCTCTCCATCAGCGCCGGGGTCCAGAACCTGTCCTCGCCGCATCCGTTCGGCGTCTTCGTCTACGGCTGGAACAACGCCGACTCGTACGGGTACATGGGCGGCAGCGCCTTCTCCGCCGTCGCCACCGTGCGCAGCCTCGAGGTCGACCTCGGCGGCGGCGACGTCACCGCTCGGATCGACGAGCTCTTCTGCCTGCCGGTGTCCGTCCGCGATTCGCAGGGCCGCGGAGTGCCGGGGATCCGCGTCGACTACACCGTCGAGGGCCCCAACGAGCGCATCGGCTTCGCGTTGACCGACGACCAGGGCTACGCCGAGTACTGCTACACCGGCGGGGACGCCGGACAGGACGTCGTCACGGCCAAGGTCGGCCAGCACACCGACGGGGTCACCGTCACCTGGACCGCCGACCCGCTCCCGCCGGGACGTCCGTCGCCCTTCACCGCGACAGCCACCGCCAGCAAGACCATCGAGCTGTCCTGGGCGGCGCCCGCCGACAACGGCAGCGCGATCACCGGCTACACGCTCGAGTGGCGCCGCGTCGGCGCGGAGACCTGGACCAGCGTCGCCCTGGACGAGCCGGGTCACACCCTTAGCGGCCTGAGCAACGGCGTCGAGTACGAGGCGCGGGTCCGCGCGACCAACGCCCTCGGCGCGGGCCTCTACAGCGCGACCATCCGTGCGATCTCCGTCGGAGCACCCGATCAGGTCACCGACATCACCGCCATCCCCGGCGACGGCAGCATCGCGCTGTCTTGGCCGGCACCAGGGGTTGTCACCGGTTACGAGCTGCGCTGGCGCGAGCTCGGCGACGCTGACTGGCAGACGACGATCGTGACCGACACCACGGCCTCGATCACCGGTCTGGCCAACGGCACCAAGTACGTCGTGGCCATCACCGCCCTCAGCGGCGAGCACCGCAGCCCCGTCTCAGACCTGCTGACGGTCACGCCGGTGGGGCCGCCGGCCGCGATCGCGAAGATCAAGGTCACGCCGCGGGACAGCGCCCTGACCCTGTCCTGGTCCGAGCCTGCCGGCAACGGCGCCAAGATCACCGGCTACCGGGTGCGCTGGCGCGCGTCCGGGACGGAGACCTGGACCTCGGTCGACGTGAAGCAGACCGGCCACACCATCTCGGGGCTGGTCAACGGCGCCTCGTACGAGATCGAGGTCCGGGCGCGCAACGCCGCCGGCAGCGGTCCGTTCAAGGCTGCGACCGGTGCGCCGGTCGCGCAGGCGCCGGCGGCTCCAACCGACGTCAAGGTCAAGCCCGACGACGAGGGCCTGACCGTCTCCTGGGCGCCGCCCGGAGGCAGCGGGGGCAGCCCGCGCGGCGGCTACGAGGTGTCGTGGCGCACGCCGGACGGCAAGTGGCAGACGCAGGTCGTGGAGGGCTCGCCGTTCACGATCACCGGGCTCACCCCAGGGGCGACCTATGAGATCAATGTGGTCGCGCTGAACGAGGCCGGCCCGGGTCCGAGCGTCACGGTCCAGGCCACGATGCCTGCGGCGGCTCCGCCGAAGGGCAACGTCGAGCGCGTGCGCGGATCCGAGCGCACCGCCACGGCGGCGCGGCTCTCCAGGACCGTGTTCGAGCCCGGGGTTCCGGTGGTCTACATCGTCCACCAGGACCGCTACGCCGACGCCGTCGCGGGTGGTCCCGCCGCGGCCGTCCAGGGCGGCCCGATCCTGCTCGTGGGCAGCGACGGGCTGCCCCAGGCGACCATCGAGGAGCTGCAGCGCCTGCGCCCCGGCCGCATCGTCGTGCTCGGCGGTCCCGCCGCCGTGCCCGCCGCGGTGGAGCGCGCCCTGGACTCATACACCGACGGCGAGGTCCAGCGCGTCGCCGGCACCGACCGCTACGCCACGGCGGCCGCGCTGTCCCGCCGCTCCTTCAAGCCAGGTGTGAAGGTCGCCTACATCGCGACCGGCGCGGGGTTCGCCGACAGCCTCTCCGGTGGTCCCGCCGCCGCCGACGAGTCTGCGCCCATCCTGCTCACCGACCCTGGCGCGCTGCCGCGCAGCGTCGCCGCCGAGCTGAGGCGGCTCAAGCCGCAGCGGATCGTGGTGATCGGTGGCGTCGCCGCCGTCTCCAAGGCGGTCGAGAAGGAGCTCGCCGCCTACACCTCCGGACGCGTGCTGCGCGTCGGCGGCCGTGACCGCTTCGCGACCTCGGCCATGGTGGCTGCGGAGGCCTTCCCGAGCCGCCTCGACACCGTGTACGTCGCGACCGGCAGCGACTTCCCGGATGCGCTCGCCGCGACGCCGGCTGCGCACGCCCAGGGCAGCGCGGTTCTGCTGGTGCACCGCGACGCCATCCCGGCGCCGGTCGCCGCCCAGCTGCGCCGGCTGTCGCCCAAGCGCATCGTCATCCTCGGTGGCGAGGCCGCCGTGACCGACGCCGTGCGGGCGAAGCTCGAGGGCTTCGTCGTCCGCTAGGCAGACACCCGCCACGCGGACCCCGGCCGATCTCGGCCGGGGCCCGCCCATTCCCCGCGCCGACCGCGATCCGACCCGCCCGCCACCTCGTCAGTAGGGTGGCAGTCGGAAGTCGGTGCACACCCGCCCCCGCGACCGGCTCCAAGGGAGTGATCCGCAAGTGGCTAACCGGCTCGCCGAGGCAGCTTCTCCGTATCTGCGCCAGCACGCCGACAACCCGGTGGACTGGTACGAGTGGGGCGAGGACGCCTTCGCCGCCGCCCGTGAGCAGGACAAGCCGATCTTCCTGTCGGTCGGCTATGCCTCCTG
>CAZVUW010000039.1:23499-26205 GCA_964629825.1 uncultured Actinomycetota bacterium | reverse complement strand
AGCAGGGCCCCGCCGATCGGCGCCAGGATGAACAGCCACAGCTGGCCGAGCGCGTCGCTGCCAGCGAACAGAGCGGGTCCGATCGATCGCGCCGGGTTCACCGACGTGTTGGTGACCGGGATGCTGACGAGGTGGATCAGGGTGAGGCTCAGCCCGATGGCCAGCGGCGCGAAGCCCTTGGGCGCGCGCGTGTCCGTGACACCCATGATCACGTAGACGAAGAGCGCGGTCAGGATGACCTCGGTGATCAGGCCCGCCAGGAGTGAGTACCCGCCCGGTGACCGTTCGCCGAACCCGTTGGTCGCGAAGCCGCTGGCCGAGGCCGAGAACCCGTCCTGCCCCGTGGCCACGAGGTACAGCACTGCCGCCGCGGCGATCGCGCCCACTACTTGCGCGGCGATGTAGGCGGGGGTGTCGCGCCATGGGAAGCGCCCGCCTGCGGCAAGTCCCAGCGTGACCGCGGGGTTGAAGTGCCCACCGGAGACGTGTCCCACGGCATAGGCCATGGTCAGCACGGCCAGACCGAACGCCAGGGAGACCCCGAGCAGGCCGATGCCCAGGTGCAGGTCGTCGCTGACGAAGCCGGCGGCAAGCACCGCCGATCCGCAGCCCGCGAAGACGAGGACGAAGGTGCCGAGGAGCTCAGCGGCAAGACGCTGGGGCATCGCATTGGGGTCCGCCATGTCGACCTCCGCGGGGCTCGTAGGAGCAGACGCGATCCTGTCGTGCCGCGCGGCAGTCTGACAGACGAAGGCGCTTCCGTCGCCTGGTGATACGCGGGCTTTCTCTCCCCGACTTCGCGGTGGCGGCCGGGGCCATGCGGGGCAGGAGCAGTCCCGCCGCCGCATGGCCCCCGCTAGTCAGCTCGCTCGCAGCTGGGCGGCGAGCTCCGCGATCGACTGGGCGAGTGCGCGCAGCGCCTGCGCGTCACCCTGCCCGACCTTGCCCTTGCCCTCGATCACGTCGGCCTGCCACAGCAGCAGGTGCACGGCGCGGTCGAGGTGCGTCGGCGCGATCGGCCGCTGCTGCTCGAGCGTCAGCCACAGCTCGGCTTGGTCGAGGGCGTGGCGCACCTTGCCCTCCAGACCCTCGGTGATCCCGCCGGCGTCCACGATGGCGAGCAGCTCGGCGCGGGCGCCCGCGAAGCTGGTCGGGCAGTCGTCCAGGCGCTCGGCCGCCACCAGGCGGGTGCCGGCGCGGGCATCCAGCAGCAGCGGGATGAGGTTGCGGCTGCGCTGGGCCATCGGCACCAGCACACCGTCTGGGAGCATCTCGACCTTCACCTGGTGCAAAGCGAGCCGGTCCTCGACCTGCGCGTGCTGCGCCTCGGTCAGCAGGTATCCGCAGGGCGGCGGGCTCTGCTGCTGATCGGGGTTCTCGCCGTAGAAGGCCGGGCCGCGGTTGGCCTCGGCGTCTGCGATCGAGGTGGCGATCGCCTCGGCGATCTCCGTCCGGTGGTCGGCGTAGTGCTGCAGCGTCGCGTACAGCACGAAGTCAAAGGCGCTCACAGCGCGCACGCGTCGGTTGACGGCGGCGCCCGGGTAGCCGGACTGCTCCTCCACGCGACCGGCGATGGTCCCCGAGCGGACCTCGTTCAGCAGCCCGAAGGTGTGACGCAGACCCGAGTAGTTGCGAGCGATCTCGGGGTTCGCCCCCGTCGCCAGGGTCGAGCGCTGGCCGGTGAACCCGTAGCGGTCGCCGTTGGCGAGCAGCCCCTCCTCGACCAGCGCCTTGGCGCCGGTGCGGATGCCCTCGTTGACACCCGGGTGCTGGGCCCAGTTGGGGACGATCGAGTCGTCGCAGCAGTTGTGACCGTCGAGGAGGACCTCGGGGCGGTAGCGGTTGAGCACGTCGACCACGGCGCGGGCCTCGGGCGACTGCAGCTCGAAGTAATCGCGGTTGACGTCGAGGCCCTGCGAGTTCTCGCGGCGATCCGCGGCCCGGCCATCCGGGTTGGAGGTCGGGTTCACCAGCACGACGACCTCGGACAGCAGCACCGTGAGCGCAGGGTCGTCGGTGAAGGCGAGGTCGCGGATCAGCTTGAGGCAGGACTCACGCGGCGTCCACTCGTTGCCGTGGACGGTGCAGTTGAAGAACACGACCGGTCGCTCGGCGGTCTCCTCAGGGGTGGGCGCGACCGGGTGGGCGATGCGGGCCAGAAGGATGGGCCGTCCCTCGACGCTGGTGCCGATCTGCTCCAGGGCGACGCGGTCGGAGCGCTCGGCAACCTCCTGCAGGAAGGCCCGCTCCTGAACCTCGGTGGTGAGGCTCGAGCCGCCGCTGGCCTCGAACGGCGTCAGCGGGTCGGTGAACAGGATCGGCGGTGCGGTCGCCTGCACGGGCTCTGACCACGGGCCCGGGCCCATGATCGCGGAGACGCCGCGCACCCTGTAGCTCGCGGTCCGGCCGGCCGGCACCAGCGGGTCGGCGTATGCGGCGACGAACCACGGCGAGGCGACGAGACCGCCGTCGCGCTCCACCTCGTACCAGTCGGCGCCCTCGACCGGAGCCCAGCCGACCGAAAGGAGCCGCTGGGTGGTGCGGTCCTCAGCCGTGGGCGCCTCCGGCACCTGCGGCTCCGGAACGATGCCGCTCGGGGCTCGCGGTGCGATGCCCTGCTGGGCGACCGCCAGGTAGGCCCAGTCGGTGACGGTGTCGCCGCCGGTGGTGTGTCCGACGGCGACGCGGCCGCGGCTGTGGTTGGTG
>CAZVUW010000039.1:18832-23399 GCA_964629825.1 uncultured Actinomycetota bacterium | reverse complement strand
ACCGGTGGCACGACGGTCAGCGCTAGCGGCAGGGACAGGAAAAGGGCCCCCAGGAGGCCCAAGGCACGGTTAAACCCTGGAGCTGCTTCAGTTCTCAAATGGCACCCCACACGGATAGGCGAATGCGCATGGGATGATCGGGGCCGCGCTTCCCCGCCGTCAATCCTCGCCTTAGCCCGGATCTTGCAGTAGGTGCCGGCGTCCGCGGCGCTGGCTCCAAAGGAAGCACCCCCTGACCTGCGAGGATGTGGCTTGTCGAGAGTCACAACCAAGATCAGGGGGTGCACCTTGCGGGTGCAGCGTAACAGTCCGTCGTTGCCGACCACGATCACCTCGAACGGCGATGGGGTCGCCAACCATGTGGGCACGCGAGCGTTGCTGGAGTTGGCGGATCGTTCGGGGTTGACCGTCGCGTTGGATGAGCGCCCCGCGAGCCGCCGCCAACGCCGCTCGGCGCATGCGCCCGGTCAGGTGCTGCGCGATGTGGCGGTGCTGTTGGCCGATGGCGGCACGTGCCTGTCCGACCTCGGCGTGCTGGCCGGTCAGCCCGAGCTGTTCGGTGAGGTCGCCTCGGTGCCCACCGCGTGGCGGGTTGTGGAATCGGTCGCCGCTGACGAGCTGGGCGGCATTGACGCCATCCGCGCCGCGCGCGCGAAGGCGATGGCGTGGTCGTGGCAGCAGACGGGGGTGCCGCTGGTCGACGGGATGCTGGTCATCGACGTGGACGCCACCCAAGTGGTGTCCCACTCCGACAAGGTCGGCGCGGCCGGCACCTACAAGGGCGCGTTCGGGTTCTATCCGCTGCTGGGCTATGTGGACCACGGCCCCGAGGCGACCGGCGAGCCGATCGCCGGGCTGCTGCGACCCGGCAACGCCGGGTCCAACACCGTCGCCGACCACGTCGAACTGGTCGAGGCGCTGCTGGACGCGCTGCCGGTCGGCCCCCAGGACGTGGCGATGCTGGTGCGTTGTGACTCCGCCGGGGCCAGCCACGGCTTCGTCGACGCGCTGCATGACGCGGGCATCGGCTTCGACGTCGGCTTTCCTGCGACGAGCGGGTCCGCGCCGCCGTGCTGGCGCTGCCCGCGACGGCGTGGCGCAACGCCGCCACCCAGACGGGGCAGCGCCGCGATGGCGCGCAGGTCGCCGAGCTCCACGACCTGGACCTGACTGGGTGGCCGCCGGGCAGCCGGGTGATCGCCCGCCGCGAGCGGCCCCACCCCGGCGCGCAGCTGACCTTCACCGACGCCGACGGCTGGCGTGTGCAGACCTTCATCACCGACCAGCCCGACGCCGACGTGGTCGACCTCGAACGGCGTCACCGCGCCCACGCCCGCGTCGAGGACCGCATCCGCGACGCCAAGGACACCGGCCTGGGCAACC
Organism: uncultured Actinomycetota bacterium; assembly: GCA_964629825.1. Taxonomy (GTDB): domain Bacteria; phylum Actinomycetota; class Nitriliruptoria; order Euzebyales; family Egibacteraceae; genus CAZVUW01. The sequence continues at coordinate 22,016 of CAZVUW010000039.1, read as the reverse complement.
TGCCCTTCGCCGACTGGCAACGCAACGAGGTCTGGCTCGAGCTCGTCCTCATCGGCCAGGCGCTGCTCGCCTGGCTGCAACGCCTCACCCTGCACGGCGACCTCGCCAAGGCCAGCCCCAAGACGATCCGCTACCGACTGCTGCACGTCGCCGCCCGGCTCGTGCGCCGAGCCCGCGGCCTGCAGATTCGCCTGCAACGCACATGGCCATGGACCCGCCAGCTCGACGCGGCCTTCACCCGCCTGCGAGCCCTACCCGCCGGTCTCGGTTTCGCCGACGCCCTGGCGGGCGCGCCGGCCGCCGGGCGCCAAGCGGCACCGGTGCTGCTGTCCCGACCGGACTGCGTGCCGGGCTCGGTCGCGTCGGAGCTGGAGCGGCTCGACCCCGATCGGGTGGTGCTGCTCGGCGGCACGGCTGCCCTGGGACCGGCGGTCGCACGCCTGGCCGGTTGCGGGGTGTCGGTGAGCGTGCTGGCGCGCGGCCTCAACCAGCCCTGGGACGTCGTGCACACGCCCGACGGCCGCGCCTGGATCAGCGAGCGCAGCTCCGCACGGCTGCTCGTGCGCGAGCCCGGCGGCGCCCTGCGCGAGGTCCAGCGCCTGCCGGCCGACCCTGAAGGGGAGGGCGGGCTGCTCGGGCTGGCCGTGTCGCCCGACTACGAGCGCGACGGTCTGCTGTACGCCTACCTCACGTCCGCCAGCGACAATCGCGTCGTGCGCTTCCGCCCCGGTGGCGCGGTCCAGGCGGTCGTGACCGGGATCCCCAAGGCGCGCATCCACAACGGCGGCCGGATCGCATTCGGACCGGACGGGATGCTCTACATCGGCACCGGCGACGCGGGTCGGAGCGAGCTCGCCCAGGACCGGAGCGCCCTGGCCGGCAAGATCCTGCGCGTCACGCGCGACGGCGGCGTGCCCGCCGACAACCCCTTCGGCAACGCCGTGTGGTCCTACGGGCACCGCAACGTGCAGGGGCTGGCCTTCGACGCGTCCGGCGCGCTCTACGCCACCGAGTTCGGACCCAACCGCGACGACGAGATCAACCGCATCCGACGCGGCGGCAACTACGGCTGGCCGCTGCGAACCGGCCGGGCCGGCGACCCGCGCTTCGTGGACCCGATCCTCGTCCGGCAGCCGTCGGAAGCCTCGTGGAGCGGAGCCACCTTCCTGCGCGGCGGGGCGATCGGCGCGTGGGAGGGCGACCTGTTCGCCGCCGCCCTGCGCGGGCAGCGGTTGTGGCGCATCCGGATCCGCGCTGGCGCCGTCGCCTCGGCGGAGGCGCTGCTCACCGGCCAGCACGGGCGGCTGCGCCAGGTTCGTCAGGCGCCGGACGGGTCGCTGTGGGTGCTGAGCGGCAACGGCAGCGACGACCGGCTCCTGCGGATCGGCCCGCCGTCCTGAGCGGGCTCGCGGCCGTGCGAAACTGGCGTCATGGAGGGGCCAGCGGAGGGACACGCGCCATCGCCATCCGAAGAGGATGAGGGCGAGTACTACGGCGAGATCTACGGCAGCAGCAACCGCTTCGAGTGGTTTTGGTGGGCGGTGACCTGGCTGACGGTCCCGCTGTTCGTCGCCTACCTCGTCTACCGCATCGTGACCTGGGGCTAGGCGCCTGCCCCGGCCGGCGCGTCGGCCGCCTGCACCCTGGCCCCCGCCGGCTTCGATGTTGTTTTCGGCGCAGATGTCCGCCGAAAACAACATCCACGGCGGTCACGTTCGCAGCGCCGGCGACGCGCCAACCTCGATGTTGTTCTAGGCGCAGATGTGCGCCAAGAACAACATCCTGCGCGGGGTGGGGTCCGCGGCGCCCCACCGGTCGCCGTGACCCGCGGCTTGGGATCACGTGCCCTTGTAGTTCAGGATCGCCCGGAGGCGGTAGACGATCTCGACCAGGTCGTGCTGATCAGCCATCACGACCGACAGGTCCTTGTAGGCGCCCGGGATCTCGTCCACGAGCTCCTTGGCGCGGTGCCGCAGCCAGGCCCTGCCCTCCATCGCCGCCTCGAGGTCGTCTGGGGTGAACGTGCGCCGCGCCTCCCGCCGTGACATCGCGCGACCTGCTCCGTGCGCCGCCGAGGCGTACGAGTCCGGGTTGCCGAGGCCGCGCACGATGAACGAGCCGGTGCCCATCGAGCCAGGGATGACGCCGAGCTGGCCGTGCTGGGCGCGGATCGCGCCCTTGCGGGTGATCCACAGCTTGCGCCCGCCGTGCTCCTCCAGCGCGGCGTAGTTGTGGTGGTTGTTGATGGACTCGACGGCGAGCCGGGCGGGATCGGCATCGGGGCCGAGAACGTGGCGGGCGAGCAGCCGCAGGGTCACCGCGATCATCCGCTCGCGGTTCTCCCAGGCGTAGGCCTGCGCCCAGCGCAGGTCGCGCACGTAGGCGTCGAACTCGGGCGTGCCCTCCGGCAGCCACGCCAGCGCCGGGTCGTCGAGCTGCTGGTTCAGCCGGCGCGCCAGCGACCTGGCGCTGTCGATGTGCCGCCGGGCGAGGCCGTTGCCGACGCCGCGCGACCCCGAGTGCAGCAGGATCCAGACCCGGTCCTTCTCATCGAGGCACAGCTCGAGGAAGTGGTTGCCGGAGCCGAGCGTCCCGAACTGCAGCGCCGCCTTGCGACGAACGCGGTCGCTCGAGTCCGAGGGCTCTCCGTGCTCGGCGACGAATGGCGCCCAGACCTTGTCGACCACCTCGTCGTGGCCCTCGCCGACGCCCGCGGGGATCTCCCGCTCGAGGTCCCTCAGGAGCCCGGCGAGGTCGTCGGGCAGATCCGCCGCGGTGAGCGTGGTCCGCACGGCCTGCACACCGCAGCCGATGTCCACGCCGACCGCCGAGGGGATCAGCGCCTCGCGCGTGGGGATCACGGAGCCGACGGTCGCCCCGATCCCCAGGTGGGCGTCCGGCATCAGCGCCACATGGCCGTCCACGCAGGCCAGCCGGGCGGTGCGGGCGGCCTGCAGGCGCGTCACGTCGTCCAGCAGCGATGCCCAGCTGCGGACCCCGGGCTCGATCTCGGCGCCGCCGGCGGGTGTCGTGCGGGTGCTCATAGGGCGATCGTGACCCGAAGCGGCCGGTTCGCAACCCGACTCTTCCGCGCCGGAGCGAGCGCAGGTTCGGGATCGCCTCGGGCGGGTTGGGTCGATCCCGGTCAGCGAGCGCAGCGAGCGCAGGTTCGGGATCGCCTCGG
>CAZVUW010000039.1:0-18732 GCA_964629825.1 uncultured Actinomycetota bacterium | reverse complement strand
GTTGGGTCGATCCCGGTCAGCGAGCGCAGCGAGCGCAGGTTCGGGATCGCCTCGGGCGGGTTGGGTCGATCCCGGTCAGCGAGCGCAGCGAGCGCAGGTTCGGGATCGCCTCGGAGAAGTCAGAAGCCCCCGGCCGATGGCCGGGGGCTTCTGAAGGAAAGGGTGATCTGGGGCTAGCCGACGACGGTGACGTTCGAGGCCTGGCTGCCCTTGGGGCCCTGCGTGATGTCGAACTCGACCTGCGCGCCCTCGGCGAGGCTCTTGAAGCCGTTGCCGTTGATCGCGGAGAAGTGGACGAACACGTCGTCGCCGTCCTCACGGGAGATGAAGCCGAAGCCCTTCTCGTCGGAGAACCACTTCACGGTGCCTACAGCCATTTGTTGCCTTCTCTCTTGATTCGGGTGATGCACACGACCCTCGGGCCGTGAACTTCCAAGGGGCTGCATCAGCCGATCGTGCCGCTGCAGACATCACGCATCTCGTGCCCTCCCGGCCCACGCTAGCCGTCCGCGGGCCCGTGTGCCGCAACTAGTTCCCGCGCCTTGCTCCGGTGGGGTCCAGATGGGCCGCCACCAACCTCCGAGAAGCTCCCTGACCGGGAGTGCTTGATCTGGCCCCACCTGCTGCCGACGGGGTGCGCCATGGGCGTGCTCGTAGGGCTGGCAACCATCGCGCTTTCGGTCGGCGCCTACGTCGCCCTGCCCGCGGAATCTCGGCTGTGGCTGCTGGTGGTGCTGACCGTCGTCAGCGCGGCATCCCTGCTGCTGACGGCGGCACGCCGGCGCCTTATGACCACCCCTTGGGGGTTCATCGCCGTCGCCTTCGCGCTCTTCGCCGTCGGGGACCTCGCCGACATGGTGTGGCCGGGTCCGGTGGGGGAGGCGATCGCAGAGCTGTCATGGGTGCTCGCCTACCTCCCGCTGCTGATCGGGGTGTGGCGCCTGTGGCAAGAGCTGCGCTCCTCCCGCTGGCTGGAGGACCTCCTGGATGCCGGGGTCGTGCTCGGCGCCATCGGGGTGGCGATCGCCTACCTGCTCGCATCCGGACCGGCGGAGTCTCTGACCTGGGAGATCGCCAGAACCCACGTCTACACGGTCCTCAACGGCCTGGTCGTCGTGGGCCTGGTGCGCCTGCACCTCGGCGGTGCGCGCTCGCGGGCGATCCGCTTGCTCACCGCGGCGACGCTCGTCCAGATGCTCGCGGACCTGGCGTTCTCCGAGCTGCTGCTGGCGGGCCAGTACGTCGACGGCGGCATGCTGGACCTGGCCTGGCCTGCCGTCTACGCGAGCGTGGCGGTGGCCCTGCGCGCGGCCTCGCCGGTGCAGTCGGCACCGCCCCCTCCCGCGGTGCCCTCGCCGCTGCGCCTAGGAGTGGTGGCGGCAGCCCTGCTCGGGATGGTCCTCGTCGGCGTCTCGCTGGAGCACCCGGCGGCTCGGGACCTCGCCACCTACGCGATCGCCCTGGCCGTGCTGTGCGCCGGCGCCCGGATGTACCTCCTGCGCGCGCGCTGGCTGAGCAGCGAGCAGCACGTCCGCTGGATCCTGGACAGCGCGCACGACCCCTATGCGTCGATCGACCTCTGGGGTGTGGTCCGCTCGTGGAACGCGGCCGCGGAGCAGGAGTTCGGGTACCGGGCGGACGAGGCGATCGCCCGGTCGCTGGAGGAGCTCATCATCCCCGGCCCGACGCGTGAGGAGTTCGCCCGCTGGTTGCGGGAGCTCCGGGCCGGCGGCTCCGCGCGCGTCATGGAGCGCCCCGTGGTGGTTCGGGCGACCGCAGCCGACGGCTCGGAGCGCGCGGTCGAGGTCGTGATGTGGGCGGTCGGTCAGGGCACCGGCCGCGTGCTCCACATGCACCTCCGCGATGTCACAGCGCGTGCGCACGCCGACGAGATCCTCCGCCGCCAGGCCCTTCACGACCCCCTGACCGGCGTGGCCAACCGGGCGCTCCTGTGCGACCGCGTGGAGCTCGCCCTGGCCTCCGTTCGGCGCAGCGGGGGCCTGGCAGCCTTCCTCCTGGTCGACCTCGACGACTTCAAGCAGGTCAACGAGGCGCGCGGCTACGAGACCGGCGACGAGCTGTTGGTCGAGGCGGCGGCCCGTCTGCAGCGCGCAGTCCGCCAGACCGACACCGTCGCCCGCTTCGGCGGAGACGAGTTCGCCGTCGTCGCCACGGGCCTCACCGCGCCCGACGACGTCGAACGGGTGGCGGAGAGCGTGCTGAGAGACCTTCTGAACGGCGATCCGCCGATCCACGCGAGCATCGGCGTGGTCACGACCGACGATGCCAGCACGCTGTCGGAGCTGTTCGCCTGCGCGGACCTCGCCCTCACCGAGGTGAAGCGCCACGGCAAGGGCTCCATCGGCCGCTACGACTCGGCGCTGCACGCGACCAGCCAGCGGCGTGCGCAGCTGCGCGCGGACCTCCCGCACGCCGTCGCGGCCGGCGACCTGGCCGTGGCCTACCAGCCGATCATCCGCCTCGATGACGAGGCCATCGTCGGCGCGGAGGCGCTGGCTCGCTGGACCCATCCTGCGCTCGGCCCGGTGCCACCGGCGGAGTTCATCGGAGTCGCCGAGGAGTCCGGTCTGATCGCAATGGTCGGCGAAGCCGTGCTGAGGAGGTCCTGCCATGACGCCGCCGCGTGGCCCGAGGGTGTGCACGGCCCGCTCGACATCAGCGTCAACGTGTCGGCGCGTCAGCTGCGGCCGGAGTTCACCGACGTGGTCGCAAGCGCATTGCGCGCCTCGGGTCTGGCGCCCGGGCGGCTCGTGCTCGAGCTCACCGAGACGACGCTGATCGAGTCCGTGGACGAGGTCGTGACGACTATGCAGCTGCTGCGGCAGCACGGGGTGCGGTTCGCCATCGACGACTTCGGGACCGGTTACGCCTCGCTGGCGACCCTCGCGGATCTGCCGGTCGACTGCATCAAGGTCGACCGGCAGTTCATCGCGATGTGCACCGGCGACGTGCACCAGCACGCCCTGGCCCACGCGGCCGTGCGGCTGGGGCAGTCCCTGGGGCTCCCGGTCGTCGCCGAGGGGGTCGAGACGGCCGAGCAGCACGCGCGGCTGCAGGAGTGGGCGTGCCCCCGCGCGCAGGGCTACCTGCACGGCCGACCTATGGGCAGCGACGCCCTCGTGCACCGCCTGCTGACGGGCACTCGGGCGACGACGCGCTAGACCCCCCCGGCCAACGGGCGCGAACTAGGCCGTTCGGCGTAGTATCCGGTTCGTGGATGAGATCGTCGTCGGAATCGATGGCAGCCCAGGCGGACGCGCGGCCCTTCGCTGGGCCGCCGAGGAGGCGCGCATCCGCTCCGCCCGCCTCGTGGTGGCGCACGCCTACCGGCTGCCGCCCGTCCTGGCCGGGGCGACCTCGCACCCCGAGGCCTTCGAGCCCGAGCTGCACCGCGCGTCGCGCACCCTGCTCGAGTCGGAGCTCGAGAACGCGGCGCCGCTGCTGAGCGGGCTCAACGTCGACTCCGTGCTGCTGTCGGGGCAGGGTCCTGGGCCCGCCCTCATCGAGACCGCCGCCGAGGCGTCCCTCCTGGTCGTCGGGGCGCGCGGAGCCGGCGGCTTCCTGGGGCTGCGCCTGGGCTCGGTCAGCGAGCACTGCGCACGCCACGCCCCCGGGAACGTGGTGGTGGTGCCCGAGCGCAGGGTCGAGGGCGTCGGGCAGATCGTCGTCGGCGTCGACGGCTCGGACCGCGCGATCGCAGCGCTCGCCTGGGCGGTTGAGGAGGCGCGCCTGCGCGAGCTCCCGGTCCTTGCCGTGTCGGTCTACGAGCCCTACTCCCGCGGGCCCTTCGGCGCCGAGTACATGGAGGCGATCGCGCCAGGATCGGAGCGCCGGCTCCACGCCGCGGCCCAGCGCGCGCTCGACCTGTCGCTGGACGGGGTCGGGCCTGTCGACGACGTCAAGGTCGAGGGCGCTGTCATAGCGGGCGCACCCGGTCAGGTGCTGGTCGAGGCCGCGCGCGAGGCGGACCTGCTCGTAGTCGGTGCCAGGGGCCGCGGGGGCTTCGAGGGCCTGCTGCTCGGCTCGGTCAGCCACCAGTGCCTGCACCACGCCGCCTGCCCCACCGTGGTCGTTCGAACCCCGCGCACGACCGACGGGTCCTGACGCCTGATCCGGGCGACGGGGGAGCGGCGCTGAGTTCCGGGCCGTCCGGTCGTCTTCCCTGCGTACATCGCCCAGAGCTCAGGAGGCTGTCATGCAGAGCACCTATCCGTGCATTTGGTTCGACCGCGAGGCCGAGGAAGCCGCGCGCTTCTACGCATCCGTCTTCCCCGACTCGCACATCGGGGACGTCGCCAAGACACCGGACGGAGACGTCCTCACCGTCGACTGCGTCATCAACGGGCAGCGCCTGCTGCTCCTCAACGGCGGCCCCGAGTTCAAGCTCAGCGAGGCCTTCTCGCTGGTCGTGCCGTGCGACGACCAGGCGGAGACCGACCGGCTCTGGGAGACCCTGACCGAGGGCGGCGAGGAGAGCCAGTGCGGCTGGCTGAAGGACCGCTACGGCCTGTCGTGGCAGATCGTGCCGACGCGGCTCCTTGAGCTGCTCCAAGACCCGGACCCCGGTCGGGCGCAGCGCGCAACCCAGGCGATGCTGGGGATGCGCAAGATCGTGATCGACGACCTGGAGCGCGCCGCCGACGGCGTCGAGGCGCACACCTAGCCGGCCCGGCGGCTGGCTTCGGAGTTGGGCTAGGCTGCGGTGACCGCCCGCTCGGTCAGGAGGGTCCCATGAGCGATCCGCACGCCCAGCCCGACCCGGAGCAGACCCTGCGCCTGCCCGAGCTGGCCAGACAGGTCCTCGAGCAGGCTCGCGCGTCCGGGGCCGGCCGTGCTGCGCACACGCTGATACCCGGAGCCCATGCGGCGCTCAAGCAGACCCTGCTTGCGCTGACCGAGGGGACGATCCTCAACGACCACGAGAGCCCGGGCGAGGCGACCATCCAGGTCCTGACCGGCTCGGTGCGGCTGACCGCCGGGTACGGGGAGGTCCTGCTCGAGGAGGGCGGCTACGCGCCGATACCGCCCATGCGCCACGGTCTGGAGGGCCTGACCGACGCCGTCGTACTGCTGACGGTGGCGGGACCGCGCTAGGTCGCCCGCTGCCTGCAGCATCCGCGGGCACGGGGACAGGATCGCCCCACGGACTGCCGGCCAGGGCCAACCCCCGCCGTCGGAAGACGCGCGGTCGTAGGTTCACCGGATGCAGCGATACGACGTCGTCGTGGTCGGCGCGGGCCTGGCGGGGCTGGTGGCGGCACGCGGGCTCGCGGAGCGCGGCGCCGATGTGCTGCTGGTGGACCGCCGCAGCGATGTCGCCGACTCTGTCACCACCACAGGCATCTTCGTGCGGCGCACCCTCGAGGACTTCGAGCTGCCCGAGGACTGCCTGGGGCCGCCGGTTCGCCATGTGGTGCTGGCCTCGCCCGCCGGGCGCGAGCTGCAGCTGGAGAGCGATCAGGTGGAGTTCCGCGTCGGACGCATGGGCGCCCTGTACCGGAGCTTCCTCACCGACGCCGTGGCCGCGGGAGCGAAGTTCGAGCCCGCCACGAGCTTCGTCATGGCGGAGCTCGGGCCCGGGCCGCAGGTCGTGGCCATGCTGCGGGCCGGTGGTGATGAGCTCCGGGTGCAGGCGCGCTTCCTGATCGGCGCGGACGGATCCCAGTCCACCGTGGCCCGCGCCCTCGGCCTGGACGTCAACCGCCGCGAGATCGTGGGGGCCGAGGTGATCTACAGCGGCGTGCCGCTGGACGGCCCTCCGCACTTCCACTGCGTCCTCGACCCGCGTGTCGCGCCGGGCTATCTGGCCTGGGTGGTGCACGACGGCGAAGAGGTGCACGTCGGTGTCGGCGGCCAGGTCCGCCGCTACGCTGTGGCGCCCGCTCTGCGCACGTTCATCGAGCGCATGCGCGGGCGCTACGCGCTGGACAGCGGGCGCGTGGTGGAGCGACGCGGAGGCCGCATACCGGTCGGTGGAGTGCTGCCGCGCATCGCCGGCACGCATGGCCTGCTGGTGGGTGACGCCGCCGGGGCGGTGTCGCCTCTGACGGCCGGGGGGCTGGACCCGTGCCTGCGCCTGTCCGCGTTCGCGGTCGAGGTGGTGCTGGAGCACCTGGCCAGCGGCAACCCGGCGGTGCTGTCCCGCTACGACGGCACCTGGTTCCGCCGCCGCTTCCGCAAGCGCCTGCTTCTGCGCAACGGACTGGTCGCCCTGTGGTCACCACTGGCCCTGGAGGTCGGCTGCGCCCTGCTGCGCACGACGCCCGGGCGCGCGATCGCTCGGGATGTCTTCTTCGGCAGGGGGTCCTTCCCCGACCCGCCGCGCTGATCCATGGCGCTCACCTGCAGCGCTCACCGTCGCACCCCGGCCGCGACCTGCTTGACCGTGGACTCGGCCTGCGGCGCGGGCGATGATCACCCCATGAGCTCGGGCGTCCCGACCACCCCGCCGAGCACCGGGTCGGCGTCGACCGGGTACGCCTTGACCCGCGAGGACGACCGGCGGGTGCCCGTCATCGGGCGCTGGGCGGCGACTCCCATCCGTGCCGTGACTCCGGTGGCCGCCGCCGGGCTGGTGGCGTCGTACCTGCTCAGCTGGCCCCTGTGGAGCGTGCGGGAGAGCCCGCCCAACCTGCCGGTCCTCGACGCGCTCAACCTCGTCGACCTCGGCGTGCCGCTGGTGGCAGCAGCGCTGCTTGCGATCGTCCTTCCACGGCTGGGCGCCGGCCTGCACACCGGTCTGCTGGTCCTCGCCCTGCTAGGGGACCAGATCCGCCTCCAGCCGGGGATCGTCTCCCTGGGGCTGCTGCTGGTGGTGGGGGCATGGCCGGAGCGGCTGCAGACCATCGGCCGCTGGCATCTGGGCACCCTGTGGTTCTGGGCGGGGCTTCACAAGGCGCTGAGCGTCGGCTGGCCTGCCGGGGCCGCGGCGTTCATCGCGGGCTCCATGGGCAGCCCGGGGCTGCAGGGCGCGGTCGCCGTCGGGGTTCCCGCGCTGGAGATGGGCATGGGCCTTCTGGCGCTGTGGCCGCGAGCCTGGAGGGTGCTCCGCGTGCTCGCCCCGCTCTTCCACATCGCGACCGTGGCCGTGCTGGCGGCGGCGTCGTGGAACTCCGTGGTGTGGCCGTGGAACCTCGCCCTGGCCGGGGCGGCGGCGCTGCTGTTCCGCTCGCCGCGGGCCGCGCGGACCGAGGAGGAGGCGGAGCAGGAGGAGGCGGAGCAGGAGGAGGGCCCTGCCGAGCGGGCGGATGCGCCGCAGGACGCTCGGCGCAGGCGAAGTCTCGCAAACGCGGCCGCCGCCGTGCTGCTGACCTTGTACCCGGCGGGCTTCTACGCGGGCTGGATCGACGCCTATCTGGCGCACAACCTCTACACCAGCAACACGGCGGAGGCTGTCTGGTGCTCCGGCACCCTCGGCGGCTGCCAGGCCGCCTTCTCGACCTGGGATGACCTGAACGTCCCCTTCCCGCCGGAGCGGCGCCTCTTCAAGGCCTGGTTCGACCGCGAGTGCGCTGAGGGCGACGTGCTCCGGATCCAGGGGATCAACACCAGGCTGGGCCCGCGCGAGACCAGCGAGCTCCCCTGCGAGTAGCCGTCCAGGGCGCCCCACCCGGTCCCTAGATCCCGGTCCTGCGCACCCACCGGGGCACTGCCATGCATATCCGCGCGGGTGCTGCACGCCCCTCTTGTTCCATTTGGGATGCTTCGTATGCTCTGTATACACCTGCCGCTACCTGGGAGGCGGCCGGGCTGCGCAATGGCAAGGAGGCCCTTGTGACTATTGCGGTACGTCCAGGAATCCGAATCTCTGCGGCACTTCTGGCGGCGCTGCTGCTCGTCGTGCTGGGCGAGCCCTCCAGCTCGCGGGCGGCTGCGAACGACGACTGCATCAACCCCGATGCCCCGGTGGGGGTTGAGCAGGCGCGGCTGACCATGACCCGGGGAGACAACCCCGTCCCCGTCCCCGACCAGATACTCCAGCGCAGCGGTTTCGACGGGTTCGAGGCCGCCTTCATCCGCGGGCTCTGCACCGCCGACAGCTTCGAGGAGGCCGAGGAGCACGCGAAGACCCTGGGAGCTCGTCTGTGGCGCGCGGCCATCGACCGCGCTCAGGGGCGACGGGTCGTCGGCGACCTGCCCGCCTCCGACGACCGGGGCCTGTACTGGGCGCGCCTGAAGATGACCCGCGCGCTCCAGCAGTACGAGCCCGACTTCGCCCTCTCCGACGAGCAGCGGGCGGCGCTCGTCTGGGCCGTCGAGGTGCACTCGCGCGGTCAGGGCCCGGAGATCAGCTTCCCGTCGGATGACAACGTCAAGCGGATGCTGATCAGCGGCTTCGACCCCTTCACCCTGGATCCCGAACCCAGGCGCGGCAACCCGTCCGGCGCCTCGATCATGGCGCTGGACGGCACCGAGGTGGACACCGACCCCGAGGGGTTCACCAGGATCCGCGCCGAGCTGGACGCCCTCGTCGCAGCGGGCGGCATCACCGCGGGCCTGGAGGGGAAGATCCGCAACGCCTTCGACACCGCCGAGCTGTGGTTCTCGCTGCCCAAGAAGCGCGCGATCGCCAGCAGCCATCTGAACCGCGCCATCCAGCTGCTGCGCTGGCAGGCCGACGTCGTCGACAGCGGAAAGCCCGCCCAGGGCGACGCCGACGGCCTCCGGGCGCTGGCCGACTCCGTTGAGCGGCTCGCGACCAGCCGCGTGCACATCGAGGCGGTCATCTTCCCGGTGAACTGGACCGAGTTCGACCAGGGCATGGTCGAGGAGGCGTTCGGTCCCTGGATGCGCCCGGGGCCCGAGCAGGTCGACGCCACCATGACGATCAGCCAGGGCGGCAACCGCTTCGACCTCGAGCAGTACAACGGCCGCTACCGCACCGGGACGTCAAACGACGGCATCAACCCCTGCACGCCGCCGCACTTCACCCGGCCGGAGTGCCAGATCACCCCGCCCACCGAGTGGGTGCCGTTCGAGCCCCCGCAGTGGACCGTCTCCACGCAGCCCATCGAGGCGATCCTCAACGCCGACACGGACGGCCCGTACGCGATCAACCACCGCACCTCGGTCACCGAGTTCATCACCTGCGGTGAGACGCCGACGAGGTCCATGCCGAACGGTCCCACCACCTTCGAGCACTGCGCACGCAGCGGTGGGGGAGGGAGCTACCTGTCCAATGAGTCGGCGTATCGCGTGACGCTGCTGCGCGACGCCCTGGGCGCCGACATCCCGGCGGGCCACCTGCACATCCCGCCGATGCCGTTCGCGTCCGGGCAGACGACCGAGATCACCGATCCGGTGTTCGAGGCCAACCGCCAGAACGTCGTCAACCAGACCGGAGATCTGGTGCGCGCCGCCGCCGCGGCCATCGACTGACGCCGCCCCCTGGTCAGGGGCGTCGGACGCGGCCGAGGCCCGGCGTCCCTGACCACCCCGAACGCTGATGGGTCCACGGCCGCCAGCGCCGCGGACCCACCGAGCCGAAGGACGACCACATGGAGCGCTGCCGTGTAGTGGGCGTGGACGTCGGAGGGACGTTCATCGACTACGTGGCGGTTGACGCCCGCGGCGGCATCACCACCCACAAGGAGCTGTCCGACCCCGGCGACCTGGCGGCCGCGTTCCTGCGCGGGCTCCGCCACGTGGCACCGGAGGGCACGGAGCGTCTGGTCCACGGGACCACCGTGGCAACCAACGCCCTGCTCGAGCGCAAGGGCGCCCGCACCGGTCTGCTGACCACCGCCGGCTTTCGCGACGTGCTGGAGATCGGACGCCAGAACCGACCCCGCCTGTACGCCCTGCACGGGCAGCGCGGCAGCCCCCTGGTGCCGGCGGAGCTTCGGCATGAGGTGACGGAGCGCGTCGGCGTCGACGGCGAGCTGATCACCCCGCTCGACGAGGCCTCGGTCAAGGAAGCGATCTCTGAGCTCGCCGCCGCAGGCGTCGAGGCCGTGGCCGTATCGCTGCTGTTCTCCTTCCTCAGGCCCGACCACGAGCGCGCCGTGCGGCGCATCGTCGAAGAGGTGATGCCCGACTGCTTCGTGTGCCTGTCCAGCGACGTCCTGCCCGAGTTCCGCGAGTACGAGCGCACCTCGACGACCGTCGCCGCCGCCTACGTCGGGCCGCTGCTGCGGCGCTACCTGTCCCGCCTCGAACAGGCCGTGGACGGCGAGTTCCAGATCATGCAGTCGAACGGCGGGGTGGTGAACGCCTCCGAGGCGGCCGCGCGGGGGGCTGCGCTGGTCCTGTCAGGTCCGGCCGGCGGGGTCGTCGGCTCGTTCGACATCGCCACCAAGGCGGGCATCGACCACATCATCACGTTCGACATGGGCGGGACCTCCACCGACGTGGCGGTCTGCAGCGGCGAGATCGGCTACACGGTCGAGTCCACGCTCGACGGCCTGCCGATCCGCCTGCCGATGATCGACATCCACACCGTCGGCGCCGGCGGCGGATCGATCGCCTACCTGGACAGCGCCAACGCCCTGCGGGTCGGCCCTCGCAGCGCGGGCGCCGATCCGGGTCCGGCCTGCTACGGGCGGGGCGAGGAGCCGACCGTGACCGACGCCGATGTCGTCTTGGGCCGGATCCCGCCGTCGACGTTCCTGGGCGGCTCGCTGCCGCTCGACCCCGACCGCGCGGCGGCGGCGGTCGCGGGAGTCGGCCGGCAGCTCGGGCTCGACCTGGACACCACCGCCCTCGGCATCGTCCGCGTGGTCCACGCCGCGATGCAGCGGGCGATCCGGCGCATCTCCATCGAGCGGGGGCTGGACCCCCGGCGCTTCACGCTGGTCGCCTTCGGCGGAGCCGGCCCCCTGCACGCGGCGGAGATGGCCGAGGAGCTGGAGATCGGCCGGGTGCTCGTTCCGCGCTATCCCGGGGTGGAGTCGGCGATGGGCATGGCCGTCGCAGACGAGATCCACGACTTCTCCCGCACCGTCAAGCAGGAGCTGGGGCGGGACCCCGCCGGGCTCGGCGTCCTCTGGGAGCCGCTGGAGCAGGCGGCCGGGCCGCACGCGGGCGACGGCGCACAGGGGACCCGCTCGGCCGACCTGCGCTACGTCGGCCAGTCCTATGAGATCTCGGTGCCGGCGGAGGAGCTCGGCGCGCTGCGATCGGAGTTCGAGGCTGCGCACCAGCGGCTGTACGGCTACGCCGAGCCCGGTCGGCCGATCGAGATCGTGAACGTGCGTCTGCGGGTCCTCATCCCGCGCGCGGTGGACCCGACCAGGCCGCCGGCCGTGGTCGAGGCCCCCGAGCGCACCACCCGCGTCCGCTTCGCGCAGGGGTGGATGGACTGCCTGCTTGTGGAGCGCTCCGCGCTGGCGGCCGGCCGCGTGCTGGAAGGGCCGTCCCTCGTGGTCCAGAGCGACACCGCGACGCTCGTCCCGCCCGGCTGGGGGGCCACGGTCGACGGCCTGGCCAACCTGCTGCTCGAACGTCGGAGCTCGGAGGCTGCGCCGTGATCGATCCCATCACGCAAGCGGTGTTCCGCCACCGCCTCGAGGCGATCGCAGAGGAGATGGGCGAGGCGCTGGCGCGCACCGCGTCCTCCCCGAACATCAAGGAGCGCCGCGACTTCTCCTGCGCGGTGTTCGACGCCGACGGCCGGCTGGTCGCCCAGGCCGCGCACATCCCCGTGCACCTCGGGTCGATGCCCATGTCGGTGGCGGCGGCGATCGCCGCGCGTGACATCGACGAGGGCGATGTGGTGGTCGTGAACGACCCCTTCGCCGGCGGCACGCACCTCCCCGACGTGACGATGGTGACCGGTGTGTTCGCGGGGGGGCGGCTGGGCTACGTGGCCACGCGCGCCCACCACATGGACATCGGTGGGATGACCCCCGGCTCGATGCCCTTGGCGGTCGACACCTTCCAGGAGGGGGTGGCGATACCGCCGGTCTACATCTGCCGCGCCGGGCGGTGGGACGAGGACCTGCTCGACGTCCTCGCCCGCAACGTCCGCACGCCCGACGAGTTCCGCTCGGATCTGAGGGCCCAGGCCGCCGCCCAGGCGACCGGAGCCGCGCGTCTGGTGGGCCTGGCCGAGCGCGAGGGGGAGGCGATCACCCGTGCGGCGATGGCCGCGCTGATCGACTACTCGGAGCGGGCGATGCGGATGACGATCCGCTCCATCCCCGACGGGGTGTACGAGGGCGAGGACGTGCTGGAGAGCTTCGCGGATCCAGAGCGGACGATCGCTCTGCGGGTGCGCGTCGAGGTCCGCGACGACGAGGCGGTGATCGACTTCACCGGCTCGGACCCCCAGGTGGAGGAGCCGATCAACTCGGTCATCGCGATCACTTCGTCGGCGGTGATGTACTGCCTGATCTGCCTCGTCGGCATGGACGTGCCGGTCAACGCCGGCTGCTTCGTCCCGCTGACGGTCGTCGCCCCCGAGGGAAGCATCGCCAACGCCCGGCCGCCCGCCGCGGTGTCGGCCGGCAACGTCGAGACCTCGCAGCGAATCGTCGACGTGGTGTTCCGCGCCCTGGCGCAGGCCCTGCCCGACCACATCCCCGCCGCGGGGCAGGGAACCATGAACAACGTCACGTTCGGCGGGTGGGACCCGCGCCGGCAGCGCACCTTCGCCTACTACGAGACCATCGGCGGCGGGATGGGCGGCAGCCCGAGGTCGCCGGGCCTGTCGGGCGTCCACGTGGCGATGAGCAACACCTGGAACACCCCGGTCGAGGCGATCGAGTACGAGCTGCCGGTGCGGATCGAGCACTACCGCCTGCGGCACGGCTCGGGCGGACGCGGTCGGCACCCCGGCGGCGACGGCATCGAGCGCGGTTATCGCTTCCTCGTGCCGGTGCGCGGAACCGTGGTCAGCGAACGCCGCCTGGTGCGCCCGTGGGGTCTGGCCGGCGGAGACGCCGGAACCCCGGGCGAGAATCGCCTAAACGGCCAGCCGCTGCCTTCCAAGTTCGAGTTCAGCGCCCGCGCCGGCGACGTCCTGACGATCGCGACTCCGGGCGGAGGCGGCTGGGGCGACCCGGCGGCGGGCAGGCGGAGCGGACCATGATCCCCCCGAGCCCCGAGGAGATCGCGGAGCGGTTGCGCCAGGGCATACGCAGCCGCTCGATCCCACCCGGTGGCCTGCTCAACCAGAACCAGGTCGCCCGGGAGCTCGGGGTGAGCCGCATCCCGGTGCGCGAGGCGCTGCGGACCCTCGCCAGCGAAGGGCTCGTCGTGCTGCAGCCCGGTCGGGGCGCGCGCGTGGTCGAGCTGGACCGGGCCGACATGGCGGACCTGTACGACCTGCGCCTCAAGCTGGAGCCCTACCTGGCGGGGGAGATCATCGACAACGTCTCCCCGGTCGAGATCCGGGCCTTGGGCCGCATGGCCGAGGAGATGGAGAAGAGCGAGGACCGCGACCACTGGTCGTCGCTCAACTTCACGTTCCACGAGCGCATGTACAGCGTCGTCGACCGGCCGCACACCGTGCGGATCGTGCTCCAGGTGATGCAGCTGGTCGAGCCGTACTCGCGGCTGTACGTCCACGTCCTGTCGGGGATCCGGCGGGCGTCGCACGAGCACATCGTCATGGTCGACGCGCTGGAGGCGGGTGACGCCGCCGCCCTGGAGGCGGAGATCCGCAGTCACCTGCTGGGCGCGCGCGACGGCCTGCTCGAGGCCGCAGACGAGGTGTGGCGGCAGTGAGCGCGCAGAGCAACAGCCGTGGCTTCAGGACGCGCACGACCGACGTCGCGCGTGTGTCGACCAGGAGGTGGAACATGCCCAGCAGACTCGCTGCTCTCGCCCTCGCCCTGCTGCTGCTCGCGGCCGCCTGCGGTGGTGAGGAGGCCGAGGAACCGACCGACGGCGCCACCGACACCACCGGGGCCGAGACCGAGGCCTCGCCGACCGATGGCGACGACGCCGCCGAGGAAGGCGCCGCCACCGAAGAGGACGAGCAGGCCGCCGGCGACGCCGAGACGATCAGGGTCGGTGCCATCTACCCGCTGACCGGCTCCGCGGCGGCCACGGGGGAGAACACCCTGAACGGCGTACGCCTGGCGGCCGACATCGTCAACGAGGAGCATCCCGACATCGATCTTCCGCTCGCGGCCGAGGCCGGCCTGCCGAACCTCGCCAGCGCCCACATCGAGATCGTGTCCGCCGACCATGAGGGCAGCCCCGAGCGCGGCGCCTCCGAGACCGAGCGGCTGATCACCAGCGAGAACGTCGTCGGGATCGTCGGCGCCTACTTCTCCGCGGTCACCGGAACCGCCTCCGAGCGGGCCGAGCGGCTCGGCATCCCGTTCGTGAACGGCTCCTCGTCATCAACCGCGCTGACCGAGGGCCGCGACCTCGACTACTTCTTCCGCACCGGACCGTCCGACCGGACCTTCGGCGAGACCTTCTTCGACTTCCTCGACGACGTGCAGTCCGAGCAGGGCGTCGAGATCGACGCCGTCGACATCCTCTACGAGAACACCGACTACGGCACCGACGCGGCGCGCGTGACCCAGGAGCTGGCCGAGGAGCGCGGCTATGCGGTGGGCGAGTCGATCGCGCACGGCAACGACGTCAACGACGTCACCCCCGAGGCGACTCGGATCTGCGCGGGCGGCGCGGAGAACCCGGTGTTCCAGGCCTCCTACACGCCCGAGGCGATCCTGTTCACACGCACGTTCAAGGACCTCGGCTGCGCCCCGACGATCCTCGCCTACGGCGCGGGCTACTCGGACTCCTCGTACTTCGACGCGGTCGGCACCGACGGCGAGCAGGTGATCTCGCGTGCGGCGTGGGGCCTTGACGCGGTCCGCGACCGGCCAGCGGCCGTCGCGGTGGCCGAGCTGTTCGAGGAGCGCTACGGCACACCCATGGACGAGAACTCGGCGCGAACATTCAGCGCGGCGCACGCCCTCTTCGTCGCCATCAACGAGGCCGGCAGCACCGAGCCGGACGCGATCCGCGATGCGCTGGCGAACCTCGAGCTGTCGGGCGAGGAGACGATCATGCCGTGGGACGGAGTCGAGTTCGATGACACCGGTCAGAACATCCGCGCCCGCGGGATCATCCTGCAGCGCCTCGACGGCGAGTACCGACAGGTGTGGCCCTTCGACACGGCCACCGCGGACCTGGTCTTCCCGGCGGCTCCGTTCGAAGAGCGCGGCCTTCGCTAGGGTCGGGGCAGCGGACAGGGAGCGACCATGGAGCATCTGCCCCAGGTGCTGGCGAACGGGCTGCTGCTAGGCCTCGTCCTCGCGCTCGTCGCCGTCGGGCTGACGCTGATCTTCGGCGTGGTCGACGTCGTCAACTTCGCCCACGGCGAGTTCGTGATGGTCGGCATGTACACCGCGTTCTTCGCCTGGTCTCTGTTCGGGCTCGACCCCGTGCTGTCCATCCCGATCGCCGCCGTCATGGTGGCGGCGCTCGGGCTGGCCAGCTACGCCTCGTTCGTGCGGCCGGCGCTGCGTGGCACGCTGCTCAGCCAGATCTTCGTCACCTTCGGCCTGCTGGTGTTCCTGCGCGGCCTCGCGCAGCTGCTGTTCGGGCCGAACTTCCGGGCGGTGTCCGACTCGATCCTGTCGGGGTCGAGCGTCTCCCTGCTGGGTGTCAGCCTTCCGCGACCCCAGCTGGCCGCGGCCCTGGGCAGCCTGGTCGGCACCGCGATCATCAGCTGGTTCGTGTGGCGCACGCGCACCGGTCACGCCCTGATGGCGACCGCCCAGGACCGCGAGGCCGCCGTGATGATGGGCATCGACGCCAACCGGATGTTCGCCTTGGCCTGGATCATCGGGGGCGCCGCCACAGGCGCCGCCGCCGCGCTGCTGGCCTCCTACCAGCCGATCCACCCCACGGCCGGTGTCGTGTTCGGGCTGACGGCCTTCATCGTTGTGGCGATGGGCGGCTTCGGCTCCGTCGGCGGCGCCCTCATCGCCGCGCTGCTCGTGGGTCTGATCGAGAACGCAGCGGGCTTCTACCTGACCCCCGCGTACAAGCACGTGTGGGTGTTCGGCCTCTTCATCCTCGTGATGCTGGTGCGCCCGCAGGGGCTGCTAGGGAGGCGCTGATGTCCATCCAGGCAGGCGTGCCGGGCAAGACAGAGGTGGCGGCCGCCGCCGAGAGAGGCCGCAGCCAGCTGACCCGCCAGCAGCTCTCGCGCGGTCTCAGCGCGGGCGAGCTCATCCCCTGGGGGATCTTCCTGGTCGCGTTTGCGCTCTACCCGGTGCTCTTCCGCACCCCCTACGCGCACAACGTCGGCGTGATGGCGTGCCTCACCGCGATCATGGCTCTGGGCTGGAACATCCTCGGTGGTTTCACGGGGCAGATCTCCCTCGGTCACGCCCTGTTCTTCGGCATCGGCGCCTACAGCGCGGCGGTCGGCGGGGCGGTGTTGGAGGTGAGCCCCTGGCTCGGGCTGCTCGCGGGTGTGGTGACCAGCGTGGCCGTGTGCGCGCTGATCGGCGTCCCCATCTTCCGCCTGCGCGGCCACTACTTCGCGATCACGACCATCGCCATCGCCGAGATCGTGCTGATCGTCATGCTCAACTGGCAGTGGGTCGGCGGCGCCAGCGGCCTCTCGATCCCCCTCCAGGAGAACAGCCTCCTGAACCTGCAGTGGGACGGTCGCCAGAAGTGGGAGTACTACTACCTGGCGCTGGTGGTCGTGGTGGCGATCCTCGCCGCCACCCGGGCGCTGCTGCACGCCAAGCTCGGCTACTACCTGATCGCCATCCGCGAGGACGAGACCGCGGCCGCGTCTCTAGGTGTGCCCGTGACGCGCTACAAGCTGGTCGCGTTCGCGTTCTCTGCCGCCTGCGTCTCGATCGCGGGCTCGTTGTTCGCCCAGTACGTCCTGTTCGTGGATCCGCCGAGCACGTTCGGGCTGATGATCTCGGTCAACGTCATCATCGCCGCGGTCATCGGCGGGGTGCGCAGCATGTGGGGACCGGTGATCGGCACCGTCGTGTTCTTCGCCATCACCGAGTTCACACGGCTGCAGTTCGGCGGCCAGGGCGACGCCGCCAACCTGCTCATCTACGGCCTGCTGGTGATGGCGATAGCCGCCTTCGAGCCCAACGGCCTGATCGGGCTGAGCGTCCGCTTCCGGCGGCTGCTCCAGCGGGGGAGGGGAGCATGAGCCTGCTGGAGGTCCGCAACCTGACCAAGCTCTACG
This sequence comes from uncultured Actinomycetota bacterium, assembly GCA_964629825.1. Taxonomy (GTDB): domain Bacteria; phylum Actinomycetota; class Nitriliruptoria; order Euzebyales; family Egibacteraceae; genus CAZVUW01. Next base: position 1,577 of record CAZVUW010000039.1, on the reverse strand, counting down.
GCGGGCTGGCCGCCAACCACGAGATCAGCCTGGACATCGAAGAGGGCGAGCTGGTCGGCATCATCGGGCCGAACGGGGCCGGCAAGACCACCCTCTTCAACCAGGTGTCGGGGCTGGTGCACCCCGACAGCGGGACGGTGCGGCTCGCGGGTCAGGACATCACCGGGGCGCGCCCCGACCGCGTCTGCCGGGCCGGTCTCGCCCGCACATTCCAGGTCGTGCGCGTGTTCCTGCAGCTCACGGTGCTGCAGAACGTCGTGGTCGGAGCCCTGCTGCGGCACGGGCACATGGCCGACGCGGAGCGCAGGGCCTGGGAGGTCTTGGAGCGCGTCGGCCTCGCAGAGCGTGCGCACATGCGCGCGGACGAGCTGACCCTGGCCGGCCGCAAGCGTCTCGAGCTGGCCCGGGCGCTGGCCACCGAGCCGCGTCTGCTCCTGCTCGACGAGGTCATGTCCGGCTTGACCCCGCGCGAGGCCGAGGCCGCGGTCCAGCTCCTCAACGACCTCCGGCAGGACATCACGATCGTGATCATCGAGCACGTGATGGAGATCATCATGCCGCTGTCGGATCGGGTGATCGTCCTGGTCGAGGGCGAGAAGCTGGTCGAGGGAGCGCCGGCCGACATCAGCACCGACGAGCGGGTCATCAGCGCCTACCTCGGGGAGAAGTTCGTTGCTGGAGGTCGCTGACGTCTCTGTCTCCTACGCCGGGGTCGTCGCCCTGGACGGCGTGTCGCTGCGCGTTGACAGCGGCGAGGTCGTCGGGCTGATCGGCGGCAACGGCGCCGGCAAGACGACCCTGCTCAAGGCGATCTCGGGGCTCGTGCCGTTCGGCGGTGAGATCGTGTTCGACGGCCGCCCCCTGTCGAGCGTGCCCGCCCACCAGATCCCTCGGCTCGGCGTCGCGCACGTGCCAGAGGGCAGCCGCCTGTTCCCCGACCTGTCGGTGCACCAGAACCTGGCGCTCGGCGCCTACCCGCACGGCCAGCCGCGCCCGGAGGACTTCGACCGCGTCTACGAGCTGTTCCCGCGACTCAAGGACCGCCACAAGCAGACGGCCGGCACCCTCTCGGGCGGCGAGCGCCAGATGGCCGCGATCGCCCGCGGGCTGATGCAGCGCCCCAAGCTGCTGCTGCTCGACGAGCCGTCTCTGGGCATCGCCCCGGTCCTGGTGGAGCGGATCTTCGCCACGATCCGCCAGCTCGCAGAGCAGGGCCAGACCATGCTGCTGGTAGAGCAGAACGTCGGAGAATGCCTGGACGTCGTCGCCCGCGCCTACGTCCTCCAGACCGGCCGCATCGTCAACGAGGGCTCCGCCGAGGAGCTGCGCAACAACGACAAGGTCCGCTCGGCCTTCCTGGGCCTGTGAGCGCGCTGTCGATCGGCGCTGCAGGCTCGCGGGCTCTGTTGCTCCTACCGATCCTCAGGCGTCTGCGGAACCCGTTTGCGGCATATACGCCGCAAACGGGTCACCTCTGAGGTGCCCACCGGGCTTGCCTTGGCTGGTCTCGTTGATCGCGTTGTGTCGGCGAGAGGACTTGAACCTCCAAGGGCCGAAGCCCACATGGCCCTCAACCA
>CAZVUW010000038.1:0-26343 GCA_964629825.1 uncultured Actinomycetota bacterium | reverse complement strand
CCAGGGCGACGCCGACGCGCTCCGCGCGCTGGCGCAGACCATCACCAACCTGCGCGACTCGCTGACGCCGTAGGCGCAGCGCAGCAAGCTCAAGGGGGCGCCCCGCGGGGCGCCCCCTTCCCTGTGCTGCAAGATCGGAGCCTGAGGGGCGGGCGAGTCAGCGCTGGGGATCAGCCGCGGGCGCGATCGGTCCGCGCTGCGGCCTCGGATCGACCGTGGCCGTCCCCGGCCGGGGGACGCCGCCGTCCGACGGCGTCCCCCCTGCTCACCGGGCTACACGCAGTCCATGAGGTTGCGGATCGACAGGGCCAGGGCCCGCAGACCAACCGGGTCGCCCTGGTTGTCCTTGCCCTTGTCGACCACATCCGCCTGCCACAGCAGCAGGTGAACCGCGCGGCGCAGGTGGCTCAGGGCCGGACCGCGCTTGTTCGGAAGCTGCAGCCACTCCTGCGCGGTGTTGAGCGCGTGGCGGATCTTGGCCTCCAGACCCTCGGTGATGCCGCCCGCGGCGACCAGGCCGTCGAGCTCGGCGCGCACCTGATCGAAGGTCGGGCACTCCTGCGGCTCCTCGGACGGCTGGAAGTTCAGCCCCTTGCCGCGGGCCGACGCCACGCCGGCGCCGCGGACCGCCTGGACGAAGTACTCGCTGACCTCGTCGGTGACCGCACCGGTCCAGGTGCCGTCCGGCCAGACCTCGAGGTCCACCCGCTTCCAGCCTTCGCCGGTGGGGGTCTTGTACAGGACGATGACCTGCTCGGCCTGGTCCACGTCGACCACGAAGCCGGTCGTGTTCGTGCCCGCGAAACGGTGCGCCTCGACCGTGCTGAACACCGGCCGGTCGATCGGCGCCCCGGCGACGTCGTACAGCACCCGCCCGACGATCCTGGTGTAGAGCGTCTGGGTGCCCTGGCCGAGCATGTGCCGCCTGAACTGGCCGGCGCTCAGAAGCAGGTTGCCGCTCGGTGTCACGTAGCCCATCGACACCGGGTAGGCGACGTCATACACCACCGGCTCGGGCTCGTGCTCGGACAGATCCACCGTCGGGCGGACGAAGACCGGGTCGGGCTGGTCGAGGTCGGTGGTGCTGAGGCCGGTGATCAGCAGGTCACCGGGGACCATGCCGGCCGGCGGCTCGGGCAGGTTCAGGGTGATGGCGGGCTGCACCGGGCGGTACAGGGCCTTGAGCGTCGGCTCGTTGCGGCCGCCGATGCTGGCGACGTGGTACTCGCCGCGTTCCGTGGTCACCTCCGTGAAGGTGGGCTCGACCGTGAAGGCGGTCGAGGGCTGGCCCGAGCTCGGGTCGGGCTCGACCGGTCCCGTCTCGGCCGGCGGTCGCGGCCGGGCGTCGGGCGTCGGACCCACGACTCCGGCGGCACCGACGCGCACGAACGGCAGGCCGTAGAAGGTCGACTCGGCGACGACCTTGTCGGTGTAGACGTCGAGGGCCGCCTCCTGCAGGTACAGGTGGCGAGCCTCGACGGCCGCCTGGCCGATCGTCATCGAGCCGTCGAGCAGCTGAGCGAACAGCGTCATCAGCCGCTCGCCGTAGGCCGAGACGACGTCATCGCCGTAGCCGAAGCCGGTGTTGCCGAAGAAGGCGCCGCCGCGCTGCGCGGTGGCCTGCGCCCAGTCGAGCAGGCGCTCAGCCTCTTCCGGCGATGCCCCGACCGACACCAGCGCCGGCACGTTCAGGCCGGCGTTGCAGCCGAGCGTGAAGAACAGCGTCCCCTGCGCCAGGCCGGCCGCCAGGACCTCGGTCGAGGAGGCGATCTCATCGCCCGGGCTGGGTGCGGCGTCGCCGGCGGCGGTCAGCAGGCGCGAGTGGTCGTAGTGGGCCCACATGCTGGTCAGGTCGGGGGCGAGGCCGAGCTCGGTCAGGAGCTCGGACTTCGCCCACGAGTCGCTGATCAGGGAGCGCGCCGTGCTCGGGTCGCTGGCCCGGTCGGCGATGATGTCCTGCGTGTCCTGCCCGCCGTCGGTCAGGAAGTCGTAGGCCGTGACCAGGCTGGAGTCGATCTCCAGGTGCTTGGTGGTGGCGTAGCGGTTGATCGTCCCGAGGATCTCAGGCAGGGACTCGACGAGCCGGCCGCCCGCGTAGTCAGGCACCAGCAGCTCGTGGTCCAGCCAGTCGATCGTGTCGCGCTCGGTGTAGGCGCTGTCGCTGAGGACGTAGCCGTACGCGGCGGAGGCCGACAGGGCGTTGTCTAGCCCGCCGAACACCAGCTCCGGGTAGTAGTCGCGCTGGTTGGCCAGCGTGGTCAGGTCCGGCACGCGGTAGGACGGGACGATGTTGTCGTCGCCGACGATGACCACGAAGCGCAGCTCGGGCAGCGCCTGCGTGTACGTGTCTGCGACGGCCACGGCCGCGCGCACCACGTCGTTGGCGCGCTCGGGCTCGCACGGGTCGTCGTCCCACTCGCTGTAGGCGGCGCGGACGGCGGGGTCGCCGTCGATCGGCAGCACGGCGAACGGACCGGCCTGGTCACCGGACGGGATCGCCGCGGCCAGGGCGTCGTGGACCTGCTGCGTGGCGCCGGCGCCGTGCAGGGCGTCGAAGCGCTGCTCGTTCACGAGCACCAGCGTGCGGCTCGCAGGGTCGAGCGAGCTGACCGGCGGGAGCGTGCCGGGCGCCCCGGCTCCGTCGAAGGCGGTCTGGGGCACGCAGCTCAGCTCGGGCGGCGGCTCTACCATCACCTGGAGGGTGTAGGGCGAGGTGCTGGACGCGCCGAGGTAGCTGGACACGGCCAGGGTGAACGGCTCGCCGTCCAGGGACGGCGGGACGATCATCGAGACCACCTCGGTCTCGAGGCCGCGGTAGGCCGACTGGCTGAGGGTGCTCTCACCACGCGGCACGTCCTCGACCAGGTCGGGGCCGATCGCCTGGCCCCGCGGGTCGACGCTGAGGCCGGGGTCCTCTATGGGCGTGCTCCGCAGCGGAGTGGATCGCAGCGGCGTTGAGCGCAGTGGCGCGATGGCGGGCCCGTCAAGCCGTAGATCGAAGTCGGCAGGCAGGTGGGCGAGGATCGCCGTCACGATCGAGCCGCGCTCAAGCGGCTGACCGCCGTCGGTCACCTCGAAGAAGTCGATCTGGTCGCCGGGTCCGAGGTGGGACAGGACCAGCTCGCCTGCGGCGATGGACGTCGGCTGCGCGGCGGAGTCGTTGGGCTCGTGCGCGTCGTACACCGTGAAGGGTGCGGTGTCCTCGACGGTGGCCGAACCAGAGGCCGTCTCCAGAACCACGTCGGACGTGTGAGTCCCGAGCTCGACCCAGGGGTCGGCGCGGAAGCTCAGCTCAACGGTCGTCCGCGGGGCCGCGAGGGACGTGGTGCAGTTGTCCGGCGGCTCGCCGCCGACCTGCAGCCAGGTGAGCACGGGGGCGTCGACGTCGCGGGGCTCGTAGCCCTCGTTGAACAGCGGGTCGCCCGGGTCCGGTGCGGGTTCGCCGTCGAAGCTCAAAGACGACGAGCCCGGCTGGTAGCGGAAGCCGGCCGGCAGCGCCACCTTGAAGGTGAGCTGTTCGGTGTCCGTGCAGTCGATGGTCGCCCTGGCGGTGTACTGGAGCTGACCCTCGATCTCCTCGCCGAGCAGCAGCGGCACCAGCGGCACGTCGTCGTAGGACAGCTTGGCTGGGTCGACCAGCATGCGGACGACATCGCCGAGGGTGAGGTCTCCGACGAGGGCGTCCACCTCGAGGATCCGGCCGAGGACGGCCGTCGGGGCGTCCAGGATCGCGCCGGCTGCGACGGCACCACCTAGGGTGGCACCGGGGTCGGTGCAGTCGAAGACGCTGAGCGTGCAGTCGACGATCCCGCTCGGGACCGCGCTGATGGGAAGCGCACCCAGCGAGGTGGCGTCCACGTCGACGCTGGCTACGTCGTAGGCGGCGGCGGGGGATCCATCCAGCTCCGCGGCCGCTACCGACAGATCGGGAAGGAACGTCAGGTCGTCCACAGGCCCGCCTGCGAACGCCAGGTCCACCAGCGTTGACGAGGCCTCCGCTATGCCGTGCAAAACGCAGTCGAAGCCGCGCGCCGCAAGCTCAGCGCACCAGTCCGTGGTCGAAGAAAGTGCGTCGAGGGAAGGTCCGCCCAGCAGGAAGACCTGGAGGCTGACCTCACCTAGCGGCGTGGATGCGAGGTCGATGTCCTCGTAGCTCAGCCCGTCGACCTGCGGGTAGAGCCCCTCGGGCAGGTTCAGGACCTGCTGGAGCGTGACGCTCTGAAGGGGGAGGCCAGCGTAGGGGGTGGCTGGGGGGCCTTCAAGGATGGCGGTCCAGCCGCCGTCGGCCAGCAGCGGGACGGTCGACAACGGGATGGGCGGCAGGTTGGTCGACCGCAACGGCGTGGAGCGCAGCGGGGTCGACCGCAACGGCGTCGACCGCAACGGCGTCGACCGCAACGGCGTGGACCGCAACGGCGTGGACCGCAACGGCGTGGACCGCAACGGCGTCGACCGCAACGGCGTCGACCGCAACGGCGTCGTCTCGAGCTCACCCGGCACCAGGGGCAGCGCGGAGATGTCCACGCCGGAGAGGTCGACCTCGGTGATCCCGGGGGACCCTTCGACCGGTGCGACGGTGAGGCTCAGGCCCTCGATGGTCTGCTCGTCGGAGTCGGCGCGGACGAAGACGTCGTTGAAGTCGTTGCGGTCGGTGTCCAGGTTCATCGCCGCGGAGCCGAACGCGATGACGCTTCCGTCGCCGTTCAGGACGGCGTCGCCGCTGTCGGAGTCTGCCGGCTCGCCGGAGGTGCTCTGGCTCGCGAGGGTGATCACGTGCTGGTTGTCGTCTCGGACGATCAGATCGCGCACGTAGACGTGGTGCTGGTCCCCCTGGGGGGGCTCGACCAGGTCGCCCTGGTTGGAGGTGAACGTGGCGAACGCGCCGTCGCGGCTCAGCTGCGGATAGCCGGAGTTGCGGATCTCGCCCTCCGGGGTGAACGGCAGGGCCTCCGTGAAGGGGAACTCACCGCTGCGGACACGGACGTAGCCGACCCCGCCTCTGGGCACGGAGACGTCGTTGAGCAGATCGGAGGCCTCGGACCAGAACGCGACGATCCGGCCGTCGTCGGAGACAGCGCGGGGGCCTCGGGTGTAGCTGGGCCCGTCGCCGGATCGCTGCATGTCGGCAGTGAGGGAGATCAGCTGGACGCTGTCGCGGAAGTTGGCGTCCCACAGGTACACATCCGACTGGTCGCCGCCGCGCTCCTCGTCGCGGGGGTCCAGGTCGTCGTAGGTCGTGAAGGCGACGAACCGGCCATCGCCGCTGATGGACGGGCTCATGCCGTGCGCGACGACCTCGGTCAGGGCGCCTGCGCCGATGAGAGCACCGCTTGGGTCGAAGATGAGCTCGACGCGGTAGACCGGAGTGAAGAGGTCGTCGTCTGAGAATGCGACGAAACCTCCGTTCGAGCTGATCGAGGCCGTCGTGCCCGTGCGGTGGATCTCCCCGTCCGTGCTGGCGAGCACCGTGTACTGGTTGCGCACATCGCGGACGTAGATGTGGCGTTGGTCCGGGTTGACCCCATCGTCGGTAAGGTTCGAGGCAAGTGAGTCGAACACGACCAGGTTGCCGTCGGCGCTGATGTCGATCTGGACCGCCCCGCTGGGTCCGTTGCCGTAGGTCGGCTCCCCGTCCTGCTGACCACGGCTGACCATGATCAGCTCGCCGGTCTGGCGGTCATAGCGGAAGACATCGGTCACCTGGTTCTCGTCACGGCCCGCGCCGAGCAGGTTTGCTGCATCGGAGGCGAATGCGACATAGCGGCCGTCAGCGCTGACCGCGATGTGCGGGCCTCGGTCGTTCAGCGAGGGCGGGCTCTGCCCATCCCCCGCCTCCCCGTCGACGCTCAAGCTGATCAGTCGCGTCGTCTTCGTCTGCGCCCGCGCCTCGGGCACGTCCGCAAACACGCCGGTGGCGAGAAGAAGCATGGCCAGTAGCGCCGCGGTAGTTCGGAGGGGGCTCCGGTCCGCCATGTCGTTCACCCTTTCGGGGGGCCCGCCACTCCCCGGAGAGCCCTGCCGGACATCCCCCGCCTGGAGCCTGCCCCCTCCTCGTGCACCGCTGTCGAAAAAGTCGCCTGAGGTCCGCGCCGCCGGCACCGAATCAAAGATCTGACCCGCACGGCAACGATGCGGTAGGCGCAATGTACGCTTCGTACCCGCGAACGCGCAATGGGTTGCGCGACCGCCACCGCCGGCGACGAACCGCGAGAGGGGGTCAGATGGAAGTCCCCCACAACTTCGCCAACGTCGGGTCCCCCGACCTCCGCCCGTACATCCCCCGATTGGTGGTCGACTGGCTAGCCCATGCACCCGGCGAGCGCTATATGCGTGTCAACGGGAGCTTGGTGTTCATCGACGTCTCGGGCTTCACAGCCCTCTCTGAGCGGTTGGCCAGGCAGGGGAAGGCCGGCGCCGAGCAGCTGACCGTCATCCTCGATGACATCTTCAGCAACCTGATGGACCACGCCTGGGACCTCGGCGGCCGGTTGATCAAGTTCGGCGGGGACGCGCTGCTGCTGCTCTTCGACGGACCCGAGCATCCGCGCCGCGCCTGCGCGGCCGCATATGACCTCCGCGCAGAGCTGGCGCTGCGCGGCAGCATCGTCACGGCTGCGGGGCCGGTGCAGCTCAGGATGTCGGTGGGGGTCCACACCGGCGACTTCGACTTCTTCCTGGTCGGGGAGTCGCACCGCGAGCTCCTGCTGACCGGCTCAGGAGCGTCGGCGGTCGTCGTGGCCGAAGGGCTTGCCGAGGCCGATCAGATCGTGCTCACGAGCGCCACCGCGGCTGCGCTGGATCCGCACGACACGGACCCCCTCGATCGAGGTCATCGGTTGCTGCTCAACCGTCCACAGGCGTCCCTCTGGGAGCACTCCGAGTACGCGCGCCCGGACGACGCCCTGGTGGAGAGCGCGATCCCCCTGGGGTTGCGGCGACACCTGAGCAGCACCGGCGGGGAACCCGAGCATCGCATGGTCACGGTCGGCTTCTGCCACTTCATGGGGGTCGACCAGCTGCTTCGCCGCAAAGGCCCTGCCACCGTGGCAGCCGCGCTGGATGAGCTGGTGTGCGCCGCTCAACGTCATCTGGACGACCACGGGGTCTGCTTCCTCGGCAGCGACGTGTACAAGGACGGCGGCAAGCTCATCCTCGTCGCTGGCGCTCCGGAGGCCACAGAGAACGACGAGGAGCGCATGCTGCGGGCGCTTCGGGCCATGATGGACGAGCGCCTGAGGCTACGGCTGCGGGCAGGGGTCAACCGCGGCCATGTCTACTCTGGCGACGTGGGCCCGTGGAGGCGTCGCACCTACACCGTCATGGGCGACGCGGTCAACCTGGCTGCTCGTCTCATGCAGGCCGCCCGCCCCGGGGAGATCTACGCGACCCGGTCCGTTCTTGAGCGTTCAGCCACCCAGTTCGAGACCGAGCCGCTGCCGGCCTTCCACGTCAAGGGCAAGACCCGAGCGGTGGAAGCGTTCACCATCGGGGCGCCGATCGGTTCCAGGCGCGCGTCCATGGGCGATCGTCTACCCCTTATCGGGCGCGACGCCGAGATGGCCGTCATCCAGGCCGCGCTGGACGGAGCGCGGAGGGGGCACGGCGGTGTTGTGGCCCTGGTCGGGCCGGGCGGCATCGGCAAGTCCCGCATCGCCGAAGAGGTGCGCGCGGCTGCCGAGGACATGGTGACCCTCACTGTCCTGTGCGAGCAGTACGAGGCGGACGCGCCGTACTGGCCTATGCGGTGGCTGTTCCGTCGGGTGCTGGACATCCCCCTAAGCGCCTCACCCAAGGCCGCTGGATCGATGCTCCGCCAGCGTGTGGAGTCCATCGACTCCTCACTGCTCCCCTGGCTCCCGCTTCTTGCCATCCTCGTAGATGCGGTCGTGCCGACCACCAAAGCGGTCGAGGAGCTGGAGGATGCCTTCAGGCACGAGCAGCTCGAGCGCATCGCCTTGGAGCTCCTGCGTCAGCAGCTCGACGGTCCAACGCTGCTGGTGGTGGAGGACCTCCACTGGATGGACGCGGCCTCCCACTCCCTGCTGCGGAAGATCGCCATAGAGACCGCAGAGAACTCCTGGGCGTTGGTGCTGACGAGCCGACACGTGGACTGGTTCCAGATCCCTCTGGATCAGGAGAACGTCCAAGTCCTGCATCTGGAGCCGCTGAAGCAGCATGAGGCTAAGGCGCTCGCACTGGAGGCATCCGAGCTCGCGGGGCTCCTCCCCCATCAGCTCGAGGCCCTGACGCAGCGCGCCGAGGGGAGTCCGCTCTTCCTGCTCGAGCTCATCGCCAATGCTCGTGCAACCGGTGGAGACCAGTTGCCCGAGACCATCGAGGCGGCCATCACGGCGCGCATCGACAAGCTGGACCCGGGTGATCGGGCGCTCCTGCGCTGCGCCGCCGTTCTTGGCATGAGCTTTCGTGCCGGCGTGGCCAACGAGGTTCTGTGGGACACCGCCGCAGGGCTGGCCGACGGCTCAGCATGGGATCGTTTGGCGGAGTTCATCGTCTGGGAGAAGGAGGATCGGCTCAGGTTCCGTCACGCGCTCGTCAGAGAGGTCGCGTACGAAGGACTTCCGTTCAGCCGGCGACGGATGCTGCACGGGATCATCGGCGAGCGACTGGAGCAGCTGGCAGAGGATCCCGACGCCCTGGCCGGCACCCTGTGCATGCACTTCCTGCGTGCTGAGCGCTTCGAGAAGGCTTGGCGCTACGCCAGCACCGCTGGCGCGATGGCCCGCGAGAAGGGCGCGAACGCGGATGCCGCGAACTTCTACGCACAGGCGCTCGACGCGGCTCGAAAGGCGCAGGGAGCGACCGCCGCCGAGATCTGTCAGATCGCCGAGACATTGGGTGACGTCTCGGAGCTGGCGGGGTTGTTCGACCAGAGCGCCTGGGCGTATCGCGTTGCCTACTCCTATGCGGAGGCGAGCAACATTCGCCGTGCTGACCTGCTGCGAAAGGCGGGTCACATCCACGAGCGCGCTGGGCGCTATCGGCATGCTCGCATCATGTACCGCCGTGGCCGCCAGCTTCTGCCGCATTGCCGCAGCCGCGAGGAGAAGCGAGCACTCTCCGAGCTGGAGGTCGCAACGGCGGCAGTGCTCATGACCGAAGGTCGCTTCAAGAGCAGTCTGTGGTGGGCACGGCGCGCGGTTGATCGTCTGGAGCCCGACGGTGACCAGAGGGTGCTGGCACACGCCTACTACACCCTCGACTCGGACTACACCCAGCTCGGTGAGCCCGGACTGGCCAAGCAGTATCGCCATCTCGCGCTGCCCATCTACGAGAAGCTGGGAGACCTGGACCGACAGGCCAAGGTCCTCAACAACCTGGGGGCGAACGCCTACTGGGAGGGCGCCTGGGAGGATGCGATCTCGTACTACGAACGCGCGAAGGATGCGCTGGATCGCGCGGGAAACGTAGTCGAAAGCGCCACCGTCGCCACCAACATCGGCGAAGTCCTGCTCCAACAGGGCCAGATCGAGCGCGCCGAGCCCTTGTTCCGCGAGGCAGTCACGGTCCACCGGGGTGCTGGACATCCCATGGGGAAGGCGTGGGCGCTCTGCAACCTCGGCCTGCTGCTGGTGCGCTCCGGACGACGCGATGAGGGCCACGTGCTCCTGCTGGAGGCCCGAGAGCAGTTCAGCCAGATCGGCGCCGAGAGCATGACCTTGGAGGTGGCCTGTCGCCTGGTGGAGTCGAGCCTCCTGAACGGTGAGACACGCCATGCGCGTGAGCTTCTCGAGCGCGCACTCGAAGCCGTTAGCAACCGAGGTGGCATGCCCATCGTGGAGACCGCGCTATGGCGGCTGCAGGGCTACGCATGCATGCAGGTAGGAGAGGTGGACCGAGCCGGGCTGGCGCTTCAGACCAGCCTGCAGATCGCTGAGTCTCTCTCAGCGTTGTACGAGATCGCCCTCACGTTGGATGCGATGGGGATTCTCGCGGAGCTGCGCCAAGATGACGGAACGGCGGTCCGAGCTCGAGCTGCAGCATTGCTGCAGGATCTCGGCGTCATCTCAACGCCAAGGATTCCGCTGCGGAGGTTCGGACACGGTGAGCCCCTGCATCACGGCACTGGCTGAGCCGGCTGAACGAACCGTTCACAGATGGGTTCTGCGCTGCTAGCGTGACGCCCTCGTGGTGAGATGTTCTGCTGGCCTGCCGTAGGGAGGAACGAGGCATGGGCGCGGTCCGAGTGTTCTCGATCATCACCTGGATTCTCCTGCCGACCGTCATGTTCGGTGGCTACTCGCTTCTGCGCCTTATGAGCGCCAACGAGCTGAGCGAGTTCCAGATGACGTTCTTCCGCGCCGGCCACGCCCACGCCGGCGTCCTGCTCGTGATGGCGTTGGTCTACTACAGCTATCTCGCACGGACCGCACTCTCTGACAGCATGAAGCTGTGGGCCTGCATCATCCTGATGATCGGCGTGCTCGCCCAGTCAGGCGGCTTCTTCCTGCACATGGTCCTCGGCGAGCCCGGCGAGAGCTCGCCCGGGATCCTGGTGACCAACCTCGGAGCGCTGCTGCTGACCGTCGCCGTGGGGCTGCTCGCCTACGGGCTGATCACGACCTCCTCGAGCCCGTTCGGGACGCCTGACGAGTCCGCTTACGCCACCGGCTCCGCGCCCCGGTCGAGCTCCGGCTGAGCACGGCCGGCAGGATCTGAGGTCTAGCCGTCGAGGCCGCGACCCCGCACGGCCAGCGCCTACAGCACGGGCGTCAGGTCGCGCCGCACCCTGCGTCCGTCATAGGTGGCGTAGATGGTGCGCAGGATCAGCTGATCGCGGACCTTGGTGGTCAGGGGCGATGACAGCAGGCTCATGTTCCCGACCGTCCGCGACACCTTCACCATGCCGTTGGCGCGCTTGCGACGCCGGTCCTCATAGGTGCGCAGACCCTCCACGGGATCATCCGCGCCCGCGAGGACGGTGGCGAGGCTGACCGCGTCCTCGATGGCCTGCCCGGCACCCTGCGCCAGGTTCGGGGTCATCGGGTGGGCGGCGTCGCCGAGCAGGGTGACCCGCCCGGCGCCCCAGTGCTGGATCGGATCGCGGTCGATCACGTCCTGGTGGATGATCGCGGCCTCGTCCGTGCTCTCGATCAGCGCCTCGACCGGCTCCACCCAGCCCCGGTAGCGCTCGAGCGCCGCGGCCTTGCGGCCCTCGGACGGGTCTGGCACGCGCGGCGGGGACTTCGCCATCGCCAGCCAGTACACCCGCTGGTCGGTGACGTGGTAGTGCAGGATCCGCGCACCCGCGCCCCAGTAGATCCGCATCTCGCCGACCGGCACCTGAGGGTGCTCGAAGTCGCACAGGGCCCGCCAGGCGGTGTACCCGGAGTAGTGGGGCTCCTGTGCGCCATGCAGCTGCGCGCGCACGGCCGAGGCGATCCCGTCCGCGCCGATGAGCAGGTCGCCACGCTCCTCGCTGCCGTCCGCGAAGCGCGCCACCACCGCGTCGCCGTCCTGGTAGAAGCCGATGCACTCCGCTCCGAAGCGCAGCGCCTTGGGGTCGTGCTCCTCCAGAGCCTCGACCAGGACGCGGTGGAAGTCGGGCCGGGTGACGGCAACGGTCGGAGCCCCCAGCTCACGGCTGACCTTGTCCACGTCGAGCTCGCCGATGCTGCGACCCCTCCAGTCGAGATAGCGCTGTCGGCGCATGACCGTGCCGACGTCCACCACCGCCTCGTCAAGGTTGAGGACCTGGAGCGCGCGCAGCGCGTTGCTCCACAGGTGCAGCCCGGCTCCCAGCTGGACCCGGTCCACCGAGGGCGCCCGCTCGAACACCCTCGCCGGGATTCCCCTGCGATGCAGCGCGATGGCAGCGGTCAGACCGCCGATCCCGCCGCCGGCGATCATCACCTCTGGTGCGGGCATGGTTGCCTCCCGTCAGCGCAGCAGCGCCGCGACTGCTGCCAGGGTCAGGGCGGTCAGATCCAGCACGACGCGGATCGAGTGCAGACGCAGCCAGCGCACGCGCCAGCCGCGCCACTCCTCGGCCGGGGTTGCGTCCGTCGCGGCGATCTGCGCCTTGTTGAGCGGTGCCAGCCCGATCAGGGTCACGACGATCATCAGCGCCAGCGCGGCGCCGGCGATGAGCAGCAGGACCGACGGGGTGTCTTCGAGCAGCATGGCGGTCAGAAACGTGATCGCGGTCGTGATCGGCATCACGGCCGGCATGATCCGCCCGTAGCGCGCGACCACCGCCTGCGCGCCCGGGCGCCCGGCGGGGTAGCCGGCGCTCTCCAGCGCCGGGTGCACCACCGTCAGGGTCCCGACCTCGTTGCCGGCGAGGACGCCGATCAGCACGGTCGTCACGACCAGGGCGATGTCCGCGGGGTTCACGCGGCGCCTCCCAGCTCAACCTCGATCGCGACGCGGCCCTCCGCGACGGCGCGCTTGACCTCCTCATCGCTCACGCGGCCGCCCGTCTTCTCGAGCTCTGCCGGGCCCGCGTATGACGGGATCGCATCCAGGAGCATGCGCAGGATCTGCGCGCTGCGCTCCGGATCGGTGACGGCCGTGCCGGTGCCGGAGACCTTGCGGCCGCGAAGAACGAGCTTGACCGGCGCTCCGCCCTTGAGGTTTCGCCACCAGGGTGAGTCCGTCGTGATCAGGATCTTGTCGCCCTCGCGCACATAGGCGACCGGCGTGGAGTACGTCCGGCCGGACTTGCGCCCGGTGAACTCGATGATCACGTACTTGCCGCTCATCACGAAGTGCAGCGGCGAGCGCAGGACCATGCTGGGGAAGAAGTTCGCAGCACGCGACGCAAGTGTGGCCATGACACCTCCGCATCGATCGATTGGGGGGTATGCCTCCGCGCCGGGGCGCGTGTACGTCGTCGCACAAACTAGTACGGAGGGGCCATCTGACAAGTGGCCAGCGCCCGAAAGGCCCGTCTGCGTACACTGCCGCGCCTGGCGGCTGTGGAGGGCGCATGGCTTCGACGCGCAGGTCACGGAGCGGCGGCATCACCGCGGAGCACGCGCGCCTGGCGGAGCCCTGGACCGGCCCGGTGCAGCCATGGCGGCGCTGGGGGCCCTACGTCGCCGAACGCGCCTGGGGCACCGTCCGCGAGGACTACAGCCCCGACGGCGAGGCTTGGGACCACCTGCCTCATGACCTCGCGCGCAGCAAGGCCTATCGCTGGGGCGAGGACGGCATCGCCGCCCTGTGCGACCGCTACCAGAAGCTGGTCACAGCGCTGGCCCTGTGGAACGAGCGCGATCCGATCCTGAAGGAGCGGATGTTCGGCCTCGGCCACCACGAGGGCAACCACGGCGAGGACGTCAAGGAGCACTGGCACCACCTCGACGCGACCCCGACGCACAGCTACGGCCGCATGCTGTACCGCTATCCGCAGGCGGAGTTCCCCTATGCGCAGCTGATCGAGGAGAACCGCCGGCGAGCCGGCCGCGGCCCCGAGTTCGAGCTGCTGGACACCGGCATCTTCGATGACGACCGCTACTGGGACGTCGAGGTCGAGCACGCCAAGGCCGACCCAGAGGATCTGTGCATCCGCATCACCGCGGTCAACCGCGGCCCCGAGAGCGCCGTGCTGCACATGCTCCAGCAGCTGTGGTTCCGCAACACCTGGTCATGGGGGCGACCGCGCGGCCGACCCCCGGTCATCGTCGCCGACGAGTCCGGACCGGATTGCCTGGGGCTGCTGGCAGACGACCGCGCCGCCGAGCGCCTCGGCGGGCTTCGCTTCGACTACCGGGTCGGGCAGCGCCACCTGTACGGGCCGGCCGGCGGTGAGCTGCTGTTCACCGACAACGAGACCAACATGGAGCGGGTCTACGGAGCCGGCAACCGCAGCCACAGCCCCTTCACCAAGGACGCCTTCCACCGTCAGCTGATCCACGGCGAGCCCTGCTGCAACCCCGAGCAGACCGGCACCAAGGCCGCCTTGCACTACCGCGTCGAGGTCCCTGCGGGCGGCGAGGTGGTCCTGCGCTTCAGGCTCACCGACGCCCCCCGGCCGCACCCCCTGGCCCACGTGGACGAGGTCATCGCACGGCGGCGGGCCGAGGCCGACGAGTTCTACGCCGCCGTCCACCCCCCGAAGGCGAGCGCGGACGAGCGGCTGGTGCAGCGGCAGGCCTTCGCCGGGATGCTGTGGGGCAAGCAGGTGTACCTGTTCGACGTCGCGCGCTGGCTCGATGGCGACGACCCGCAGCTGCCGCCCCCGGCGGGCAGGGAGCTGATCCGCAACACCCACTGGCGGCACCTGAACTCCATGCGGGTCCTGTCGATGCCCGACCCCTGGGAGTACCCCTGGTTCGCCGCCTGGGACCTCGCCTTCCACTGCGTGACCCTGGCGCTGATCGATCCCGACTTCGCCAAGGAGAACCTCTGGGCGTTGCTGTTCGAGCAGTTCCAGCACCCCAACGGCCAGATCCCCGCTTACGAGTGGGAGTTCAGCGACCTCAACCCGCCGGTCCACGCCTGGGCGTGCTGGGAGGTCTACCGCATGGGTGCGGACGCCGGGCGGCCCGACCGGGATTTCCTCGAGCGCTGCTTCCACAAGCTGCTCATCAACTTCGCGTGGTGGGTGAACCGGGTCGACCGGGAGGGCAACAACGTCTTCGAGGGCGGCTTCCTCGGCCTCGACAACATCAGCGTCTTCAACCGCAGCGAGCCGATGCCGGACGGCGCGATCCTCGAGCAGTCCGACGCCACCGGCTGGATGGGCGCGTACTGCCTGGCGCTGATGCGCATCGCGCTCGAGCTGAGCCGCGACAACCCCACCTATGAGCTGCTCGCGACCAAGTTCTTCCAGCACTTCGTCTACATCGTCGGCGCGACCAAGCGCATGGGCGGGCGCGACTGCCAGCTGTGGGATGAGGAGGAGGGCTTCTTCCACGACCTCGCCCGCTACCCCGACGGGCGGCTCCAGCGCATCCGCATCCGCTCACTGGTGGGGCTGATCCCGCTCTACGCCGTCGAGGTCCTCACGGCGGACGAGCTCGCGGGGCGCCGCGAGTTCACCGAGAACATGGAGTGGTTCCTCGACAACCGCCGCGACCTGATCGGCGACGCCTGCTTCCGGATCGAGGGCGACACGCCGCGCTACGTCCTGTCGATGGTCAGCCCGGAGCAGCTGCGCAGGGTCCTCGCCCGGGTCTGGGATCCGGAGGAGTTCCTGTCCCCGCACGGCTTCCGGAGCCTCTCGCGCCACCATCTCGCGAACCCGTTCCGGTTCGGCGACCTCGAGATCTCCTACGAGCCGGCCGAGTCCGACTCGAAGCTGAAGGGGGGCAACTCGAACTGGCGTGGGCCGGTGTGGTTCCCGACCTCCTACCTGCTGATCCGCTCGCTGCGGCGCTTCTCCGAGGGGCTCGGCGACGACTTCAGCGTGCAGACCCCCTGCGGTGAGCTGACCCCCGCCCAGATGGCCGCGGAGGCCGCGGAGCGCATGATCGGCCTCTACACGCTGGACGAGAGCGGCGCACGTCCGTTCTGGGGCTGCCACGAGCGCTTCCGCTCCGACCCAGCGTGGCGGGACGCCCTGCTCTTCTACGAGCACTTCCACGGCGAGACCGGCGTGGGGCTGGGCGCCTGCCATCAGACGGGCTGGACCGGGCTGATCGCCAACCTCATCGACGAGCAGCGCCGCTAGCCGGGACCGGGCGTCACCAGACCGGGCGTGGCCAGACCGGCCTCGCGCCACGATGTTGTTCTCGGCGGGAATGCCCGTCGAGAACAACATCGAACAACACCGTTTGACTAGTCCACAGGGTTCATAGAGTCCTGCCACGGGCTCTGCCAGAATGAGGGATGCAGCACTCCCCCAGCGGGGGGATCGGCGGATGGGCGCCGTGCGAGCCGAGCGGGATCTGGCCGCACGGGGCGGGATGCCCTTCGGGGGCAAGGAGGGAGCATGTACAGCAGCGCGCCCGCGGCGTCGCCTCTACGGGATGAAGAGGCGGTACCCACCTACAACCGCACGATCGACCGCTCGCTCGTGCACAAGGCCGGACCGGAGGCGGTCTGGGTCAGTGACACCTTCAAGCTGTCCGAGGACATCTACGTGTGCCACGGCCAGGTGCCGCGGTCGCACCTGTTCATCAACGACCTGCTGCCCCCGCTGCACACCTATGACGACCTGTCGTTCCTGTCGGAGCTGGGACGCCAGGCGGGCATCTCCACGATGCACGAGTACGAGGGCGTCCCCGTCGACTGGGCGACCGTCTTCCTGAAGATGTCGATGACCCTGACCGACCCCAAGCCGCACGAGCTCGCCGCCCGACCGGTGCCCACCACCGTGACCGTCCGCTACACCAACCGCGAGCTCGATGACGATGGCGTGCTCACGACCGTGGGTGCTGACCTCATCTTCGAGGTCGACGGCGCCGTGCGCGCGACCTCGTCGATCCTCGCTTCGGCGCACCCCAAGGCGCCCTACAAGGCCTGGCGCGCCGAGATGCGCAGCGCCAAGCCGCTCGCTGAGCACCCCGTCGAGGACGTCGAGCCGGTCGACCCCGCCCTGGTGGGGCGCCGCCTGTCCGACAACGTCCTGGTCGGCGCTGCCACCGCGGTCGAGGGCTCCACGTTCACCTTCCCGGTCCGCGTGGACCAGCTGCACCCGCACTTCTTCGAGCACCCGATGGATCACGTGCCGGGTGTGGTGCACCTCGAGGCCGCCCGCCAGGCGGGGCTGCTGGCCGCCGGTCAGGCCGCTGACCTCGACCCCGCGGGCGCCGTCGTTCTGCGCTGCAGCACGCGCTTCGCCGAGTTCGCCGAGCTGGAGCTACCGCTGTACTGCACAGTCACCGTCGGCGAGCCCCGCCCCGCCGACGGCGGCCTGCTCGACGTGCCGCTCAACCTGACGCTGTCCCAGCCGGCCGAGCCGGTCGTGACGACCATGCGCTTCACGCTGCGGGGAAGGCCCCGCCTGTCCTAGCCCGCCGCGGCTTAGGACGCGCCAAGAGTCGAACGGCGATCTACAGCCGGTACGACATGCGCGCCGCCACGACCGCGTCGGCGAGCTGGGAGTACATGCGCGCGTTCTCGACCGCGATGGCCGCGAGGCTGGCCAGGGCGCCGGCGAGCTCGACGTCGCGGTCGTCGAAGCCCGCTGGCCCGCGCTTGTTGATGACCTCGACGACCCCGAGCGCCCGCTCCTTGTGCAGCATCGGCACGGCCAGCAGGTTGTCGGTCTCGAAGCCGATCGCGGCGCTGACGTCGCGGTAGAAGCGGTCGTCCGAGGACGGGTCATCGACGACGGCGGGCTCCCGGTGCTTGAGGACCCAGCCGGCGATGCCGGCCCCGGCCGGCACGCGCCGCTGCACCACGTCGCCGCCGGTGGAGCCGGTGGCGACCTCGATGATCAGCTCGTCGGTGTCCTCGTCGACGAGCAGCAGCGAGCTGGTCTCGGCGTCGAGCAGCTGCGCGGCCGAGGACATGATCAGCTGCAGCAGCTCGCTCAGGTTGAGCGTGGAGCTCAGCTTCACGGCGATGTCGATGAGGTGCTTGCGCGCGGACACCTCGGCCTCGAGGGCGCGCTCGAGCTCCGCGACGCGATCGCCGCCGGCGGGGTTCATGTCCGTCTCGCCCATCGTGCTGCCTCCGAGGCTCATGACAGGTGCCGTTCGATGAAGTCGGTGTAGAAGTCCCCGCTGCGGAACACCGGGTTCGCCATGACGCGCTTGTGGAACCCGATGGTCGAGTGCATGCCGGGGCCGTCGAGCTGGAACTCGTCCAGGGCACGGGCCATGCGGTCGATGGCCTCCGTGCGGTCCTCGGCCCACACGATCAGCTTTGCGATCAGCGAGTCGTAGTAGGGGCTGACCATCCAACCTGGGTAGCAGTGCGAGTCCACGCGCGTCCACGGGCCGCCCGGCGGCACGTAGGTCTCGATGCGACCGGCCGCCGGCACGAACCCGCGGTCGGGGTCCTCGGCGTTGATGCGGCACTCGATCGCGTGCCCCTGGAGCTTGACCTGATCCTGGGTGCGTGACAGGGGCTCGCCGCTGGCGACGCGGATCTGCTCCTTGATCAGGTCGACGCCGGTCACCATCTCGGTGACCGGGTGCTCCACCTGGATGCGGGTGTTCATCTCCATGAACCAGAACTGGTTGTCCTCGTCCAGGAGGAACTCCATCGTCCCCGCGCCGGTGTAGCCGATCGACAGGGCGCCCTCGACGGCGGCGCGGCCCATGGCCTCGCGCTGCTCGGGCGTGAGGTGGATCGAGGGAGCCTCCTCGATCAGCTTCTGGTGCCGGCGCTGGACGGAGCAGTCGCGCTCGCCGAGGTGGATGCCGGACCCGTAGCTGTCGCAGACGATCTGGATCTCGGTGTGGCGCGAGGCGCGCAGGTAGCGCTCGATGTAGACGGCGCTGTCCTTGAACACCGCCTGGGCCTGCGCACGCGTCGTCTGGTAGCTGTGGCGCAGGTCCTCGCGCCGGTTCACGACCGTCATGCCGCGCCCGCCGCCGCCCGCGGCCGCCTTGATGATCACCGGGTAGCCGATGTCATCGGCGATCTGCTGCGCCTCGTCGGCGGTGGCGACGGGCTCGATGGTGCCCGGCAGCAGTGGCAGGCCGGCCTTGCTCATCAGCTGGCGGGCCGAGGCCTTGTTCCCCATCTTGTCCATCACCTCGGGCGTCGGCCCGATGAAGGTGATGCCGTTGTCCGCGCAGATCTCGGCGAAGAAGGGATCCTCGGACAGGAAGCCGTAGCCGGGGTGGATCGCGTCGGCGCCGGTCTTCAGCGCGGCGCCGATGATGCTGGGGACGTGCAGGTAGCTCTTGGCCGTCGCGGGGGGCCCGATCTGGACGGCCTCGTCCGCGAAGCGGACCACAGCCGAGCTGGCATCCGCGGTGGAGTACACCGCGACGCAGGGCAGCCCCAGCTCGCGGCAGGCGCGTGCTACGCGCAGCGCGATCTCACCGCGGTTGGCGATCAGGACCTTGCTGACCATCACGCACCCGCATCGAACGGCTCGAGGAGCATGAGCTCCTGCCCGAACTCGACCATCTCGCCGTCGTCGACGACGATCTTGACCACCCGCCCGGCGCGGTCGGCCTGGACCCGGTTCATGATCTTCATCGCCTCGACGATGGCGACGTCCTGCCCGGCCTCGACGACGTCGCCCTCCTCGACGAAGGGCTTGGCCCCCGGCTCGGGCGACCGGTAGAAGGTGCCGAGGAGCGGCGCGACGATCGGGTGGTGCTCCTCGCCGCCGTCCCCGCCGGCGGTCGGCTCCTCGGAGACCGTCGGGGCCGCGCCGCCCGCCTGGGGCGCGGCCGCGGGTGCTCCGGCGGGAGCCGCGAGCTGCCACTCGATCTCGACGGCATGGTCGCCGGCGGCGAGCCGCAGCCTGCTGACCGGTCCTTTCAGCCCGCTGGCGAGGCTGCGCGCCTCCTCGCACAGCGAGCGGATGACGGCAGCGTCTGCGCCCGGAGCGTTCTGGGTGTCGGTCATCGCGGTGGCTCCTGGGAGATGAGGGCCGGCTGGCGGCCCGGCGTCCCGAACAGGCGGAAGCGCTCGTAGCGGGCCGCGAGCAGGTCGTCGGGGGACAGCGGGCGGAGCTCGTTCAGGCAGTTGACCAGCGCCTCCTTGAGGTTGGCGGCGGTCGTCACGGGGTCGGTGTGCGCACCGCCCTCCGGCTCGGGGACGATCGCGTCCATGATCCGCAGGCGCAGGAGGTCGGGGGCGCGCACCTTGAGGGCCTCGGCGGCCTGCGGGGCGGCGGCCGCGTTGCTCCACAGGATCACGGAGCAGCCCTCGGGGCTGATCACCGAGTAGTAGGAGTTCTCGAGCATCAGGACGCGGTCACCGACCGCGATCCCGAGCGCGCCGCCGCTGCCGCCCTCGCCGGTCACGACGCTGACGATCGGGACGGGTAGCCGGGACATCTCCATCATCGCCCTGGCGATGGCGATCGCCTGACCGCGCTCCTCGGCCTCGAGGCCCGGGAAGGCGCCCGGGGTGTCGACCAGCGTGATGATCGGCATCCCGAAGCGCGCGGCGTGCTGCATCAGCCGCAGGGCCTTGCGGTAGCCGTCCGGGTCCGGCATGCCGAAGTTGCGGTGCACGAGCTCAGCGGTGTCGTGGCCCTTCTGGTGGCCGATCAGCATGACGCTCAGACCTTCGAGGTCCGCCAGGCCGCCGACGATCGAGGGGTTCTCGCCGTGCAGCCGGTCTCCGTGCAGCTCCTGGAAGTCGGTGAAGATGAAGCCGGCGTACTCCAGGGTGGTGGGGCGGCCGATGTCGCGGGCGAGCTGGACGACCTCCCAGGCGGGTCGCTCCTGCAGCTCGTCGGGCGAGGTGATCGGCGCGCGCCCGTGCCCGGTGGGCAGCGTCTCAGGGGCCGTGGAGGCGTGGAAGCGCAGCAGCTTCGTGATCGCCTGCCGCAGGTTCTCGCGCGGCTCGACCAGGTCCAGCATCCCGTGGTCGAGCAGGAACTCGGCGGTCTGGAAGCCCGGGGGCAGCTTCTGGCGGATGGTCTGCTCGATCACCTGCGGTCCGGCGAACCCGACCAGCGCGTTCGGCTCGGCGACCAGGACGTCGCCGAGCATCGCGAACGAGGCCGTGACGCCGCCGAAGGTCGGGTCGGTCAGCAGGCAGATCGACAGGACGCCGGCCTCCTGCAGCAGCGCCAGGGCCTGGCTGGTCTTGGCCAGCTGCATGAGCGAGACGCAGCCCTCCTGCATGCGCGCCCCGCCGGAGGCCGAGATGATCAGCAGCGGCGTGCGCGACGCCAGCGCCTCCTCCGCGGCGCGCGTGATGACCTCGCCCACGGCGCCGCCCATGCTCCCGCCCATGAACGAGAAGTCCATGGCCGCGACGATCACCGGGAAGCCACCGATGGTCCCGCGCCCGTAGGCGGCGGCCTCACGTCGACCGGTCTTGCGCCGCGCCTCCTCCAGCCGCTGGGTGTAGGGCTTGGAGTCGACGAAGCCCAGGACGTCGACGCTCTCGATGTCCTCGCCCAGCTCCTCGAACTGGCCGCCATCCAGCAGCTGGGCCAGGCGATCGGACATCGGCAGCCGGAAGTGGTGGTTGCACTCCGGGCAGACCTTGAGGTTCCGCTCAAGGCGCTTGCCGTAGATGAAGGCGTCGCACGACGGGCACTTCAGCCACTGCGGCGTCTCCTGGGCCCGCGCGGGGGCCGGTGCCACGTCCTGTGTCATCGCGGCGTCCTGCCGCCGTCAGCGATCGAGATCATGCCTGCACCCTCTCCGCGACCAGTGCCTCCTCGTGGATGCGCCGGTGCTCCGCGCGGCGCTCCGCCAGCTGGCTGTCCAGGACGGACCTGGGCGGCGCGGGCCGGTCGGCCTCTCCGAACAGCTTCGCGGTCACGTAGGCGAGCAGATCGGTGGTCAGCTGGTGGCGATCGGAGGAGGTCGCCGCGATCGCGAGGTCCAAAGCGCTGCGCCAGCGCTCCCTTCTCAGCTCCACCTCGATCTGGGCGTGGTAGGCGAAGCTCGCGTGGCCCGTCTCGGAGTCCACCGCCCGCAGCCGCTTGAAGGCCTCCGCCGCGCCGTCATGATCTCCGACCTCGAGGTGGAGCTCGCCGAGGTCCAGAAGGGCGAGCACGTCGTTCGGATCCTGCTCAACGAGCTGCCGCGCGGACTCCAGCGCGAGCTGCGGCCGCCCGGTCATGCGGTAGACGTGCCCGAGGCCGACGCGGGCGTCGCGATCGTCGGGGGCGCGCTCCAGGGCTTGCAGCAGCGCGGACTCCGCGCCGGCCAGATCCCCCTCGCTGAGCTGGGCCAGACCGAGGTCACGCCAGGCCGAGGCGTCCTCCGGCGCGGCCTCCACCAGACGCTGGAGAAGCGCCACGGCCGAGGGGTCGCCGAGGTCGAGCGCGGCCCGACCCGCGACGCGCAGCAGCTCGGGGTCTTCGGGCGCGCCGGCCAGAGCCTCGGTGCTGAGAGCGAGGCTCGATGCGGCGTCGCCGGCCGCGTAGGCGGCCTGCGCCCTCTCGAGGAGGTTGTCCATCGACGTGCCCATTGCTGATCCCACCTCAACGACCGGTCGATGGCTTGTCGAATCTCACCCCGCACCGAGCGCGCCGAGCGGCACCGGGGCATGCTCGCTCCACCACCCCCAGCCGTCAAGGGTCCCGGCGGCCGACGGCCTAGGGGCCATTGACTAGACCCATGGGTGCGTCGATGCTCTAGCGCGTCAGACGGCCGAGCGTGTGCCGCCGCACCTGCGGTTTGCTCGGCGTCGCTCTCCCCGGCCGGCGGTGCACCGGCCGGCAGCGCCCAGGAGGGAACGCATGGCCTCGGAGACGCCCCTGACCAGCATCCCGAGCGAGGTCCAGGCCTACCTCGACAGCCACCGCGTCCTGAACCTGGCCACGGCCTCGGCCTCGGGTGTGCCCCATGCGACGGCGCTGCTGTACGTGACCGACGGGCTGGACTTCTACATCTGGACCAGACCCGGCACGGTCACGGCGCGCCACATCGACGAGAACCCGAGCGTGGCGTTCACCATCGGGGACGACACCGGGGACTGGAGCGCCACCAAGGGCGTCCAGGCCTCCGGCGAGTGCAAGGTCCTGCTCGATCCCGCCGCGATAGAAGCCGCCGCCGCCCGCTTCGACGAGGCCTACCCCGGACTGCTCCCCGAGCGGCGCCAGGCGCTGTCCTTCTACCGCATCCGCCCCTACCAGCTGCACTTCATCGACAACGAGCAGCGCGGCGAGGGGACCGCCGAGTTCCACCGCGACCTCGTCTACAGCGTCTTCAACGACCTGCCGCGCGGTGATGTGCGGGCGGTCGAGGCGAAGCTGGACCAGATCAGCGTGCCCGCCGGCGAGGTCCTGGTGCGCCAAGGGGCGCCGGCGGACAAGTTCTTCATCATCGTCGACGGCGCGGTCGAGGTCGTGCGCGAGGACGAGGGCGAGGCCCGCGTGGTCGCCACCCTCGGCGCCGGCCAGTTCTTCGGCGAGATCGCCATCCTCCAGGACTCGCCGCGCACGGCCACGGTCCGCACGATCGCGCCGTCGACACTTCTCACCATGGACCGCTCCAGCTTCCGAAGCCTGGTGGCCCAGTCGCTGTCGACCACCCAGAACCTCGACGAGCTCATCCGTCAACGCATGGAGGCCCTCGGCGGCCGCTGAGCCTGGCAGAAGGCGGCAGCGGCCTCGCAAAGCGGCGGCTGACCACACCACGAGCCTCGACAACACGGGAGACGGGATGCAGAAGCTGGACGAGCAGCTGCGGCTCCAGCCGTTCAGCACCAGGGACTTCCGGGACGCCCTCGGAGGGTTCGCCACCGGCGTGACGGTCGTGACCACCCGCGGCGAGGAGCCCTACGGGATGACGGCGAACGCCTTCTCGTCGCTGTCGCTCGACCCGCCACTGGTGCTGGTGTGCATCGTCACGGGCACGCACGGCTGCGAGGAGATCCGCTCCAACGGCATCTTCGCGGTCAACGTGCTGACCGAGCAGCAGGAGGCGCTGTCGCGCTTCTTCGCCTCGCGGGACCGGCCGCGCACGGCTGAGGCCTTCGCCGACGTGCCGCACCGCACCGAGGTGACCGGCGCTCCCATCCTCGAGGGCTCGGCGGCCTACCTCGACTGCCGCCTGGCGGACGAGCACGAGGCCGGCGACCACATGATCCTCATCGGGGAGGTGCTGGCCCTGGGCGTCGACCGCTCCGCGCGACCCCTCCTGTACTACGGCGGGGGCTACCGCTACCTCTCCGAGGAACGTGACCCGGCATGACGGCCGCGCAGCGCCCGACGGACTATGACGTGGTCGTCGTGGGCAGCGGCCTCGGTGGGCTGAGCGCGGGCGCCCTGCTGGCGCACTCCGGTGCGCGGACGCTGGTCGTCGAGCAGGCCGAGGAGCCCGGCGGCTACGCGCGCGCCTTCTCGCGCGGGAACTACCGCTTCGACGCGGCCGTGCACGTCACCCTCGAGGCCGCCCCCGGCCGGCTGACGGCCAACCTGCTGGACCATCTCGGCGTGGGCGACCTCTGCCGGTTCGTGGCCATCGGGGATCCGTACACCGTGGCGATGCCGGATCTCCTGCTGCGACTGCCGAACGGCCTGGATCCCTACATCGAGGCGCACGCCAAGCTGTTCCCGCACGAGGCGGATGCGCTGCGGCGCTACTTCGAGATGCGCATGCAGCTGTTCATCCAGATGGCGCGGATGCCCCAGCAGATCGGGGTGACCGAGCTGGCCGAGGCGATGCGCGTGGCGCCGCTGGTCTTCCGCTTCCGCAGCGCCACGGTGCAGGAGGTGCTGGACCAGTACTTCACCGACGACCGGCTGAAGGCGCTGCTCGGCGTGGCCTGGCCGTACGTCGGCAGCCCGCCGTCGCGCCTGTCGTTCCTCCTGTACTCCCAGGTGATGGAGCTGCTGGTCACCGACGCCCGCTACGCGCTGGGCAGCTTCCAGACCCTGGTGGACGCCCTGGTCGCCGGTCTCGAGCGGTCCGGGGGGCAGCTGGTCACCGGCAGGGCGGTCGAGCGCATCACGGTGGACGACGGCGCCGTCACCGGGGTGGTCCTGGACGACGGCAGCGAGGTGTCGACGAGGGTGGTGGTGTCAAACGCCGACGCCCTCCACACCTTCCGGGACCTGGTCGGCGAGGACCTGTTGCCACGGCGCTTCCGCAAGCGGCTCGAGCGCGCCACGCCGTCGCACTCGGCGGTCGTGCTCTACACGGCCTACGAGGGAGAGGCGGAGGACATCGGCCTGCCGCATGAGACCTTCGTCTACCGGCACTGGGATCATGACCAGACCGAGGCCGACATCCTCGCCGGCCGGCCGGGCGGGGTCTGGATCAGCGTCCCGACCGGCCTGGACCCCTCGCTGGCGCCCCCCGGCGTCCAGCTGGTGACCATCAGCGCCCTCGCGCCGTACGAGGTGGCCGGCGGCTGGCAGGAGCGTCTGCCCTCCTACACCGAGGAGCTGCTCGAGCTGGTCGGCAACGGGGTGCCGGCGCTCGCCGGGACGCTCGAGGTGGTGGACGTCGCCACCCCTGAGACGCTGCAGCGGCGCACCCGCAACTTCGCCGGCGCCATCTACGGCTGGGACAACACGCCCAACCAGGTGGCGAGCAAGCGCCTCGGGCACCGCACACCCATCGACGGCCTGCTGCTATCCGGCCACTGGTCGGCGGAGGGCTCGTCGTCGTTCCGCGCTCTTCTGTCGGGAATCGAGACGGCGCGGATGGTCGCCGAGGACATCGGCGCTCGGCCGGTCCCAGAGCTGCGCGGCGCCAACATCACCGCTTTGCACTGACCAGAAGGAATCCCCGAACCAGCCACGCCGGAGGACCACATGCGAGCACATCTTCTCGGGACCGGCGGCTACCAGCCCGGCGACCCCATCCCCAATGAGCGCATCGAGCAGCTCGTCGGTCCCCTGCCGGACGACGTGATGGAGGGCATCGCCATCCAGCAGCGCTTCTGGATGATCGACGTCAACACCGGCGAGCATCTCGAGAACAACTCCGACATGGCCTACAAGGCCTGCGTGAGCGCGCTGGAGGCGACCGGGCTCGAGCCCGGCGACGTCGACCTCCTGATCGGCGCCACCGGCACGCCCGACTACCCGCTGCCGCCGGTCATCAACATGGTGCAGGAGCGCCTCGGCATCGAGCGCTGCGGGACGCTGGAGATCCGCTCCGGCGGCGCCGGCACGGTCCAGGGCCTGGAGATCGCCAGGCGCTACCTGGAGGACGGCACGTACCGCACCGCCCTCATCGTGGGCAGCGAGGCGATCTCGCCGGTCCTGGCGCCGGTGTTCCTGGGCAAGGACCCGAGCAAGATCCGCATGCGCGAGCGGATGCCCCTGTACATGTTCGGCGAC
Organism: uncultured Actinomycetota bacterium; assembly: GCA_964629825.1. GTDB lineage: Bacteria > Actinomycetota > Nitriliruptoria > Euzebyales > Egibacteraceae > CAZVUW01. Next base: position 539 of record CAZVUW010000038.1, on the reverse strand, counting down.
GGGGCGGCCGCCTTCGTCCTGCGGGCCGAGGACCGCGAGGGGGGTCTGCGGCCGGGCGCGATGGCCTGCATCGGCGGCAGCCGGCCTCCGGGGATCCACTCCGTCGGCGGCGGAACCCACGCCCCGATCCACGAGCAGCTCAAGGCTCGTCGCCTGGTCGATCTGCGCGTCGACGTCGTCGGCGCCGGCGACTTCACACCGGTGATGGTGACCGATGCCCTGGCGCACACCGCGCGCATGGGCTCGATCGAGGCCGGCGACATCGACCTCTGCCTGATCCCCGAGGGCAACGTCGGGTGGCTGCTCGACTCCCTGACCGAGTCGGGCCTGCTGACGCGCGAGTGGCTCGCGCTCCAGGGCAAGATCTTCGACAACCTCGCCCAGACCGGGGCCGTCGGCTGCGCTGCGGTCCCGCTCTTCCTCGACCACGCCTGGCGCCACGGGATGCTGAAGGAGGGCCAGCGGATCATGCTGATCGGTGTCGAGGCCACCAAGTGGATCTACGCGGGCATCGTGGTCGACTGGACCGCCCCCGAGCC
>CAZVUW010000037.1:22761-26904 GCA_964629825.1 uncultured Actinomycetota bacterium | reverse complement strand
AGGGCGCAGCTCTACACTTCTACGACATCTAGGCGCCATCGAGTGTCTCCACCGTTCGCCGGGCGCTACCGCAGTAGCGCCCGGCGGCGGCGTTTCCGCGGAAGCGTCTGGTGTGGACAACCCCGTGCCCGTTGGGTCCGCTTTGTCACAGGTCACTGCCAGCCTGTCCTCACGGTGATCGACGGATCGGAGGACTGTGTGACAGCGACCATGACAGGCGGCGAGACCGTTGCTGCCGTGAAGGACCACTGGCGGCGATCCCGGGCGGAGCTGGAGCGGCTGGAGACGCTAGGTGAGCGGCTGCGGCAGCAGGCCGGAGACCTCGCCGCCGCCGAGTATCGCTGGCTGCGCGACCTGGAGGAGTTCGACCGCGGCGGCGGTTGGTGCCACCAGGGCGCCCGCACGTGCGCAGGTTGGCTCTCGTGGGCCTGTGGTCTTAGCCCACCGGCCGCCCGCGAGCGGCTGCGAGTGGCCCGTGCCCTGTCGGACCTTCCGCTGGTCTGCGCCGAGTTCGCGGCCGGGCGGCTGACCTACTCCAAGGTGCGAGCCATCACCCGCGTGGCCACGCCCGAGAACGAGGAGTCGCTGGTCACGTTCGGGTTGGACGCCACGGCCAGCCAGCTGGAGGAGATCGTCCGTCGTCACCGCCGCGCCGAGTCCGCAGATGAGGCGCAAGAGGGCTTCGAGCGCCGGTGGCTGCGCTGGCGTGTGGATGCAGACGGAATGGGCCGGCTTTCCGCCCGGCTGCCGGCCGCGGAGCTGGCACTCATAACCGCGGCGATCGAGTCGCTGGTGGACAACCTCGGCGAGGAGCAACCTCCGCCGCGCGCCGATGCGGCTGCGGCCTGCGGTCGGGACACGGTGGCGGTCGCGGAGGCCGGCGCCCCCGACGCACCGGTCCGGCTACCCCCGTACGAGGTCGAGCCGCTCGAAGCCCGCCGCGCCGAGGCTCTGCGCGTCATGGCCGAGACGGTGCTCGCCAACGGCCCCACCCCCGCGGCGGGTCCGGACCGTCACCGCGTGGTGGTGTGCATCCGCGCGCAGGCCCATCCCGCCGACAACCCGTCAGCCACCTCGCCGGCTGTAGCGGACGACTCCGCGCCACGGGCGCCCGCCGATCCTGCTCCAAGCCTGCACCTCCGGCTCGAAGGCGTGGAGGGAGAGCTCGGCGACGGCACCCCGCTGGCGGATGAGACCTGGCGTCGGCTGGCCTGCGACTCCGAGGTGATCACGCTCATCGAGGACGCCCTCGGACGTCCCCTGGGCGTCGGGCGGCAGAGCCGACGGATCTCGGCGCGGCTGCGACGGGCTCTACAGCAACGGGATCGCGGCTGCCGCTTCCCGACCTGCACCGCGAACCGCTTCGTAGATGCTCACCACGTGCGCTTCTGGAGCGACGGCGGCCCCACCGAGCTCGAGAACCTCGTCCTGCTGTGCCGCTTCCACCACCGTCTGGTCCACGAGGCCGGCTACTCGGTCCGCGACCGTGGCGAGCAGACCTTCACCTTCCACCGGCCCGACGGGACGCTCCTGCCAGCGGCCGCGCCGGCGCCGGGCGGCGACGCCGACCGACCCGCGCGTGACAACACGGCGGCGGGGTTGACGGTCACCCCTGACACGACGGTGCCGACTTGGGACGGCACCCGTCCCGACTACGACACCTGCATGGCCTACCTGCACTACGCGACCCACGGCTGGCCCGCACCCGCGCCCTGGTCCCCCACCCCGAACCAATCCGGACCGGCCGACCTCAACTGAGACCGGCTGGGGCTCTGGGGCTACTGGTCCGGGGCGAACTCCCTGAACGCGGCGAAGGCGCGCGGCGCGTGGACCGTGCCGGGCCCTCCGTTCATGAAGATCGCGACGGCGAGGGCCTCGGCGACCTCATCGGAGGTCGCGCCCCTGCGCGCCGCGGCGCGTGCGTGGGAGGCGATGCAGCCGTCGCACTGCCGGGTGACGGCGATGGCGAGCGCGATCAGCTCCTTGGTCTTGGAGTCGAGCGCCCCATCCGCCAGCGCTGCTCCGCTCATCGCCGCGTAGCCCTCGAACACCCCCGGGATCTGCTCGCGCAGCTGTCGGATCTGGGGCCGGAGCTCGTCCAAGATCTCCTTGTGCGTCACCTTCGCCTCCCTTGAGGATGGAACCGGGACCCTCGGCTGGCACCGACACCGCGGCACATCGAACCAGCATCCAAGCAGCACCATCACCACCTCGCACGGCAATTCCGCCCGGTCCCGAGCCGCCCGGTCCCGAGCCGCCGAAGTCCCTAGGCCAACCCGCAGAGGCGTTTCCGCGGAAACGCAGCGTGCTTGAGGCAGGGGCGCCCGGCGACAAGGCGTGGCTACAGCCAACCGCGGCGGCGGAAGAGGGCGAAGAGGGCACCGGCGGAGATCAGCAGGAGGGCGATCGAGGTGGCGACGCCGCTGGGGTCGCCGTAGCCGGGGTAGGGCACGTTCATGCCGTAGAAGCCGGTGATGGCCGTGGGCACGGCGATGACGGCGGCCCAGGCGGCGATCTTGCGCATGTCGGTGTTCTGACGGAGCTCGATGCGGGAGTCGTTGCTCGAGCGCAGGTGCTCGACCAGCTCGCTGTGGCCCTGCACCTCGCGGTCGAGGACGAGGGCGGAGTCGAGCACGTCGCGGAAGTGCCGGCCGGCCTCGGCGTCGATGTGCTCGCTCGACCCGTCGCTCAGATGCCGCAGCGGCTCGATCAGCGGCTGGACCGCGTGCGACATTGCGAGCAGCTGCCGGCTGAGCTGGTACAGGGTGTGCGCCTCGTCCGATCCTCCGGGCGCGAACAGCCGGTCCGCGGCGGCGAGCATCGCGGACTCGATCTGCTCCGACACCTCGGTCAGATCGTCGACGACGACTCGCAGCAGGGCGTGCAGCGCGGTCACGGCGGTGGGTGGCGCGCTCGTGCGCTCCATGCGCGCACGCCACCGCTCCACCGTGTCGCCCCGCTCCCGGCGCACGGAAACGACGAAGCCCGCACCGAGGAAGGCCATCACGCGGCCGACGTCCAGGGGCTCCGCGGGGCCGAGGTAGCGCAGGGTCGTCAGCGACACGAACCGCGTGGCGTCGTAGACGTCCAGCTTCGGCCGCTCCCGCGCCTGGACGGCGTCCTCGACGGCCAGCGGGTGCAGGCCGAGCTCGCGCTCGATCGCCGCGAAGTCGTCCTGGGCCGGCGACTCCAGCGTCACCCACAGCAGCCCGTCGCCGCGGCGCGCACGCTCGAGCCCCTCCTCGAGCGTCCCGACAGAGACGAACCGCCCCTCACGCAGCAGCTCGAACAACGCAACCTCCCGCTCAGCCGCCAGCCAGTGGAGCTCGGTGCCGGCCACCACACTCGCCGGCCACCACACTCCCAGACGTGCTCGCAGCGGTCCAGGTGCTACACGGGCTGGTGTGGCGGCCGACAGGTATTGATGCGCACCTCGAGGTGAGGAGGATCGGTCGTGCTGGAAGAGCGTCTGTGGCCGCGGGACGGAGCGGGCGCGCGGGTCAAGCTGTTCGACGGGACCTCCGTGGCCGCCATCGTCATGGAGGTCGGCGCGGAGAACATCGACCTCAGCGTGCGCACCAACGCCCATCGTCTGCGCGACACCGAGGGCACGGCCGCCGACCTCCAGTGGAACACCGACGCCAGCCACGTCTACGCCGTCGGCACCATCCTCAAGGTCGACCAGGGCCAGCCCGTCCGCTGCCAGGTGCGCTTCAACGAGCCGGCGAAGTCGGTGCAGCGGCGCTCCTACGTGCGGATCCCGATGCTCGGCTCCCTGCCGCGCGTGAAGGTGACCGCCGGCCAGCTCCTTGAAGAAGGTCTGCTGGTCGACCTGTCCGAGGCCGGCCTGCGCGTGCGCGTCCCCGAGGCTATGGGCGTCGGGACCGGCGACCTCGTCCACATCGACCTCGAGCTCGACGGAACGCTGCATGAGCTGTCGTGCAAGGTCGTCCGGGTGCTCCCCACCGGCCCACGCGTCGTCGGGGCCGACACCATCGAGCAGGTCGAGCTCGGCGTTCGCTTCGAGGAGAACGACGACATCCGCCGCTGGGTCCTCACCGAGCAGCTGCGCCGCCGCAACCGCGGTTAGGGCGCCCCAGGGCGCGGATCAGGCCACCCGGCTCAGGCCCACCCGGCTCAGGC
>CAZVUW010000037.1:0-22661 GCA_964629825.1 uncultured Actinomycetota bacterium | reverse complement strand
CCACCCGGCTCAGGCCCACCCGGCTCAGGCGACCCGCATCTGCGCCGGCCCCGCCAGCGAGGTCGCCGCCACGGCGGACGACAGACCCCGGGCGGGCATGCCGAGGGCGAAGCCCTGCGCCAGGTCGCAGCCCATGGCCGCGAGCAGGGGCACCTGCTCGGGCCGTTCGACCCCCTCCGCCAGCACGGTCGCGCCGACAGAGTGGCCGAGGTTGATCAGCGCCTGCAGGAAGGCCTGAGCGGGGCTGCCCGGCTCGAGCGGCTGCACGTAGGCGCGGTCGATCTTGAGGATGTCCACCGGCAGCGTCGACAGGTAGCCGAGCGAGGAGAAGCCGCTGCCGAAGTCGTCGAGAGCGATGCGCAGACCACGGGCCTGCAGCAGCCGCAGCTGCCGCACGGCCTCGGGCAGGTCCTCGAGGAGGGCGCTCTCGGTCAGCTCGAGCACCACCCGCCGAGGGTTGATGTCGGCCCGCTCGAAGGTGGCGAGCACGCGCTTGACCATGTCCCGGTCGCCGAGCTCACGTGGCGACAGGTTGATCGACACCCACGGCACCCCACCGGCCGGAGCGGCGGCGTGCAGGTCACGGATGTCCTGCAGGGCCGTGTGCAGCATGTGCTGGGTCAGCTCGCCGACCAGTCCGGCGTTCTCTGCCATCGGCACGAAGATGTCCGGCGGTATGGGGCCGCGGGTCGGGTGATCCCAGCGCGCGAGCGCCTCGGCTCCGACGGAGAGCCCGCTCGAGAGGTCGAGGATCGGCTGGTACACGACCGAAAGGCCGCCGGCGCGCAGGCAGGCGTGCAGGTCATCACCGAGAGACGCGGTGGGGACCCGGGCCGAGACGTAGCGGACGGCCCGACCCTTGCCGCTTGATTTGGCCTGGTACATGGCCCAGTCGGCGCGGCGAAGGAGCTCGCTGACGGTGGGCTCGGCTACGTCCTCGACGGCGGCGATACCGATCGATGCAGCCACGCGCAGGTACTTCCCGCTGACCGCCAGCGGCGCACCCAGCACGTCCAGGAGGCGTGCGGCGACGGCCTCCATCGTGTCGATGCCGTGGTCCGCGAGCAGGACGGCGAACTCGTCACCGCCGAGACGGGCGACCAGGTCCTCGGCGCGGACGCAGCCGGTGAGGCGGTCTGCCACCTTGGTCAGAACCTCGTCCCCCGCCGCGTGGCCGAGGGTGTCGTTGATCTCCTTGAACCCGTCGAGGTCGATGAACAGGATCCCCGCAACGGTGCCCTCAGCGATCCGGGCCTCGAGCTGGTCGGCGAAGAGGCGGCGGTTGGCGACCCCCGTGAGGGGGTCGTGTGCGGCGGCGTGCTCGAGCTGCGCCTGCAGCTCCTCGAGCTGGGTGAGCGTGTCCTGCAGCCGATCGAGCTCCAGCAGCGCGCCGGCCTGTACGCCGAGCGCACCGATCAGCTCCGCATCGGTCTCGGTGAAGGTCTCCACATCACCGACGCGGTCGGCGATCAGCAGCACGCCGAACACCTCCTGGCCGCTGCGGAGCAGGGTGACGATTCCCTGCTCGAGGCCGCGCACCCGCAGGTAGCTCCCGGCCGGCCCCGGGTCTGATGAGCCCACCAGCTCGGCGTCCGGACCGGCGGCGATCTCGGTGAGCAGCTCCCGCTCGAGGCTGCCAACGGCCTGCATGGCCTCGGACGCCTCGCCCATCCGCAGGACCGTGCGCCGCGCCGTGTCGCAGCCCTTGCCGAGCAGCGTCAGCTCTGCCACCCGCGGCATCAGGCCCTCATAGATCTCGCCGAGGAGATCCCGGACCGCCCGCTCCGGCGAGTCGCTCAGCTGGAGGGAGCGGACGCAGCTGTAGAGGAACTGCATCGACTGGCGCTGCCGGCGCTCGGCACCCCAGGCGCGGTAGCAGGCGTACATGACGGCGGTCGGCACGACCGTGATCACCGCGGCCATCGGCTGCAGGCGCAGGAGCACGACGGCGCCGAGGCCCAGGGTCGCGTTGGTGATCGCCCCGACGGTCGTCGGGACCAGCGTCTTGCCGAGGGACATGGGCCACTCGCCCGTGGCGATGCGCACGACCCGCGCCACGAACAGCGCGCTCAGCAGGCACGCGGGGACCACGGCCAGCGGTGTTGCGAGCCAGGCCAGCGGGTCGATCGGGTCGAGGGCCCCGACCAGGGCGCGATAGACCAAGATCGTGAGCACGACCTCGAGCGCGCCGTTGACGAGGTTGAACGCGATCTTGAGCAGCCGCTGGCGCAGGACCAGCAGCTGGGCGATCAGCATGCCGGCGATGTAGGCGATCAGGGCGTCGGCCGGCGCCGCGCTGTGCAGGGCGACGACCAGCGCGACCTCGGCCAGGGTGAAGGTGTAGGCCTGCCCTCGGAAGTCGAAGTGGACCGTCAGCGACTCGCACGCCGCGAAGAGCAGCGCGAGGAACCACCACCCGAGGAGCGCGGTCGGCGGCGCCGGCAGCGACATCACGTGGACTGCCGGCACCACCAGGACCGCGCCCATTGCGAGCACGTGGAGTCCGATGCGCACCGCAGGTAAGCGGAGGGCCTGCTGGATGGAGTCGCGACTCCATGGGCGTGCGATCGCGGTCATCTGATCAGTCTCGGGTCAAGGGTCGCCGCGTCGGGCTAGCGCCAGGCGGCGCTGGACCAGCGGTTGGCGGACCACCGGTTCGCAGACCACCGGTTGGCAGACCAGCGGTTGGCGGACCACAGCTCGGAGCTCCAGCGGTTCCCCGACCAGCGGTTGGCGGTCCACTCAGCGGAGCTCCAGCGGTTACCGGACCAGCCGGCACCCGACCAGCGGTTGGCATTCCAGCGGCCGTCTGCCCAGCTCGTGCCCGCCTCGGCCTGCTCGGCCCAGATCGCGCTGTCGAAGGGCTGGCCGAAGATGTCGACCTCGCCGGTCAGCTCCCCGGCGTCGTCCACCAGCTGCACGCTGCCGCGGGCGGCGTCCAGGGAGCCGAGGCCGGTCGAAGGCTCCCAGCGCTGTGGCTCGGGCTTGATCGGGCCGGGCTTGCCCTTGAGGAGGACCATGCCGGCGCCCTGCGCCCTCGCGTCGACCTTCTTCAGCGGCCGGGCGTCCTTCAGCAGCACCGCCTTGACCTGGTCCGGCGTGAGCTCCGGACGCTGGCTGAGCAGGAGGGCCGCGGCGCCCGAGACCACCGCGGCCGCCTGGGAGGTGCCGCTGCCCCGCATGAAGCGCGTGCCCTCGTGACCGGCCGGGTTGAGCGCCTCGATGGTCGATCCGGGCGCACGCAGGCTCACGATCGACGCCCCCGGGGCGACCAGATCGACGGTCCGGCCGCTGAGCGCCCGGCTCGAGTAGGACGCGACCACGTCGTCATCACGCTTAGGAGTGCCGTTGCCGTCCGCGGCACCGACCGCGATCACGAACGGGTTGATCGCCGGGTTCTGGAGCGATTCGGACTCCTCGCCGTCGTTGCCTGCGGCGACCACCACGACGATGCCCTTCCGCCAGGCGACCTCGGCCGCGAACGAGAGCGGGTCGAGTCGGTAGTCCTGGACGCTGTCGGTGCCGAAGGAGAGGTTCAGAACGCGGATGTTGAGGCCGTCCGAGACCCGGTGCTGCACCACCCAGTCGATGGCGGCGATCACCTGGCTCACGTCGGTGTGGCCCTGGGCGTCGGCGACCTTGAGGCTCACGATGCGCGCGTCGGGCGCCATGCCCCAGAAGCGGTCGGCGTCGCCGTGCACCGGCTTTGCCGGGCTGTTGTCGTCGCGCCCGGCGATGATGCCCGCCAGGTGGGTGCCGTGGCCGAACGTGTCGACGTGGTGGAGCTCGGGATCTTGCGACTCGAACGACAGGTCGGGGCCGTGGAGCACCTTGCCTGGGGTGGTGAGGCCGTTCACCTCGGCGACCCCCGAGTCGATCAGGGCGACGTCGATGCCGGCACCGGTGTGGCCGTCCCTCCAGAGCCGGTCGGCCTCGGTCAGCGGACCGACGACCTGGAGCATGGACCCCTTGGCGGTCTTCGGGTCGAACCCATCCACCGCGTGCAGGGTCAGCGGGGCGTCCTCTGTGACCGTCGCAACGCCGTCGGAACGCCGCAGCTCGCCCAAGGCGTCCACAGGCACCTTGGCGGCAACGCCATGGATGAGATCGAGCTCCCGCTCGACGCGGCCTCCGACCGCCCGTACCGCGGACGCCGCGGCGTCAGGGTCGGCGGGAGCCCCCCGCACGATGACGGACACCTCGGTCGTCGTGCCGTTGCGGACGGCGGCGACGGCCGCCCCAGGGGAGGCCAGCAGCAGAAGCGCCGTCAGCGCCGCCAGAGCGGATGCGGCCGCGGCGCGCAGCTGCACTGCCCTCCCGCCCCAGCTGACCCCGCGGATGTGGCTCGAGTCCATGAGCAGTCCTTCGTCCCGTCTTCAAATCGCTCACAGTACGGTCGCTGTTACAGACAGTAGTTGCAACGGCCAGTACTGACCATCTTCTGCGTCCGCCGATTAGTCCGAGCTGACTACCCCCCGCCCCCGCCCAACCGCCCCAAGAGGAGGGGCGGTGCCTCAGCACCGCCCCGTTCCTTGCCCTGCCTGCCTCAGGTGAAGATCAGAATCAAGATGATGATGATCAGCAGTGTGCCGAGTCCGATGTACATCGTGCCTCCTCAGTAGCCGCGTCGCGGGGATCGTCCGGACCCGCACGGTGCCCAGGAGGGATGGGTGCTAGTCCTGACCGGCCGTACAGCGCGCGCTATGAGCCGTAGAAGACGCGCTCGTGGACCTTGCGCACCCGCCGCTGCGCCTGTCTGAGGAGCTCGTGCAGCTTCTGGGCGCCAGGTGCGGTCAGACCCAGCAGCCGCGCCAGACGCTCGTTGACGATGCCCCCGGCCGGCAGGGTGGAGGTGTCGGCCGCCCCCAGCAGGTACAGGCCGTTGCGCAACCGGCTCTGGAGCAGCCAGCCCTCGCGCAGCCAGGCGGCGTCCTCGGGGCTCAGCAGCCCGTGCGCCTGCGCCGCGTCGAGGGCCGCCAGCGTCCCCGGGCGGCGGAGATCGGCCTCAGCTGCCCCGTGCGCGAGCTGGAGGAGCTGCACGGTCCACTCGACGTCCGCGAGCCCGCCCGGGCCCAGCTTCAGGTCCACACGGTCGCCTGGCCCGCCGCGGTCGGCGACGGCGGTCGGCTTGCGCATCCCCGGCCGCATGGCCCGAGGCCGGCCGCGGCGGACGAGGCTGCGCTGCTCCCCCGCGCGGCTGCGCTCCCGCTCGACCCGCGCCTTCATCCTCCGCACCGCCTGCAGCCGCTCGGCCGGGACATCGGCGGGGTAGACGAGCGGTCGGATGAGGTCGACGAAGGCGGCACCCAGCTCGGGATCGCCGGCGGCGGGGCGCGCCTGGGTGAGCGCCTGCAGCTCCCAGGTCTGGCCCCAGCGCTCGTAGTACGAGCGGTAGCCCTCCAGCGTGCGCGCCAGCACCCCGTCCTTGCCTTCCGGCCGGAGATCGAGATCGACGTGGAACGCCTTGCCCTCCGGGGTGATGCCCGCCAGCAGCCGGAGCAGCTGCTCGGCCGCCGCGGCGGCGCGCTCGCCCTCGCCCTGGGGTTCGTACACCAGCAGCAGGTCGAGGTCGCTGGCGTAGCCGAGTTCGCGGCCACCGAGCTTGCCCATCGCGATCGCCGCCATGCGCACCCCGGGCGGCGTCACCAGCGCGATCGCCGCCTCCAAGCACGCCTCGGCTACGCCGCTCAGCTCGGCCCCGACCTCGGGGACGTCGGCGTAGCCGGCGAGGTCTCGGACGGCGATCCGCGCGACCTCGCGGCGCTTCATCCGGCGCAGCGCTGCGCCGGCGGTCTCGAGGTCATCACCGCGGCGCAGCAACCCGTCGGCGAGGCGCCGGTAGCCGGCGACGTCGACTGGCTCAGCCAGCCGCGGGAGGTCCGCCAGCGCGGACACCACCTCCGGCTGGCGCTCCAGCCAGCGACCCACGACGCTGCTGGCACCGAGCACGCGCGCCAGAAGCTGCCCGACGGGCGGGTTGTCGCGCAGGGTGCGCAGGAAGGTCTGCGTCTCCCCCAGCCGCTCGGCCAGCGAGCGGAACGAGGCCAGCCCGCCGTCGGGGTCGGGCGCGGCTGCCAGGGTCGGCAGCAGGGCCGGGAGCAGCGTGCGGAACAGCCGCGCCCGGCGGCTCACACCGCTGGCCATCGCCTGCAGGTGGCTCAGGGCCCCCGCGGGATCAGAGAAGCCGAGCGCCTGCAGCCGCTCGAACGCCGAGCGCTCATCCAGCCCGCCGGCCACACCGACGCGGTCGGCGGCCGTGACCTCGGCGAAGCGCTCCAGCAGCGGCCGGTAGAACAGCTTCTCGTGCAGGCGGCGGGTGTGGCCCGAGACGCGCTGGTGCTCGCGGTCGAGCTGCTCGAGCGCGGTCTCCGTCCGGAGGTCACGGAAGCCGAGGTTGCGAGCCAGGCGCGCCCGCTGCTCCTCGTCGGCGGGGATCGTGTGGGTGCGGCGCAGGCTCACCAGCTGTATGCGGTGCTCAACGGTGCGCAGGAAGCGGTAGGCGTCCGCGAACAGCTCGGCGTCGGCCTCGTCGACGTAGCCGCCCTCCGCCAGGGCGGCGAGGGCCGTCAGGGTGGTCGGGCTGCGCAGGCTCGGGTCGTGTCGACCGTGGACGAGCTGCAGGAGCTGCACCGCGAACTCGATGTCGCGCAGGCCGCCGGGGGCGAGCTTCAGCTGCCTGGTCCCGACGCGCTGAACCGCCGGCGAGCGCTCGACGACCTCCTTCATGCCCTGGATCTCGGCGATCTTGGCGGCGTCGAGGCGGTCGGGCCAGAGAAACGGCTCCACCAGCTCGGCGAAGCGCCGGCCGAGGTCCTCGTCCCCTGCCACGAAGCGCGCCTTCAGCAGCGCCTGCAGCTCCCAGGTCTTCGACCAGCGCTCGTAGTAGGAGCGGTAGCCGTCCAGGGTTCGGACCAGGTTGCCGTCGCGGCCCTCGGGCCGGAGGTTGGTGTCGATCTCGTAGGCCCGGCCGAACGGCGTCGGAGCGCCGAGCAGCCGGAGGAGCCGTTCGGCCGTGCGCGTGGCCTGCGTCCAGTCGCCGTCGGCGACGAAGATGACGTCGACGTCCGAGACGTAGTTGAGCTCACGCCCGCCCAGCTTGCCCATGCCGATGACCGCGAGCCCGCCCCCGTCGTCCCCGCCGACATAGGTCAGGGCGCCTCGCAGCACCCCCTCGGCGAGCTCGGCGAGCTCGCCCGCCACCGTCGGGGTGTCCGCGGCGCCCAGCAGGTCGCGGGCGGCGCAGCGCAGCAGGCCGAGGCGCTGCACCTCGGCCAGGCGGGCGGGGGCGGTCTGCGGTTCGACGTCGTCAAGCGCCGCGGCGACGTCGGCGGCCACCCTCGAGGCACCGCGCGGGGCGAGGTCACCGCAGAGGACCTCCACGGCTGACGGACTGGTCGCCAGCAGATCAACCAGGGCGTCGCTGGCGCTGGCGATGGTGGCTGCGCGGCGCACGAGCTCCTCGTCTTCCGCCAGCAGCTCCCAGGCGGAGGGGCGGGCGTCGGCCAGCCGGCTGAGCCCGCGCAGCGCATCGGCCGGGCTCGGCGCCGCCGCCAGCGCCCGCAGCGCAGGCCTGCCCGCGGCGGTCGGCCCGTCCTCCCCCCAGGCGCCGAGCGCCCGCAGGTCGGGCACGGCCGCCGCGCCACCCAAGCCGAGCCGCGCGAGATCGCCCTGGGTCTGCGGCTCGACGGTCGACATCGCAGCGCTGCCCGGTGCCTAGAGCATGGGGAGGTACTTCTCGAGCTCGTACGGCGTGACCTGGGAGCGGTACTCCTCCCACTCCGCGCGCTTGTTGCGCAGGAAGTAGTCGAACACGTGCTCCCCGAGGGCCTCCGCCACGAGCTCGGAGTCCTCCATCACGTTCAGCGCCTCGTCGAGGTTGCGGGGCAGGCTGCCGATCCCGGCGGCTCGACGTTCGGCCTCGGTCATCTCGTAGATGTTGTCCTCGGCCTCGGGCGGCAGCTCGTAGTCCTCCTCGATGCCGCGCAGACCCGCGGCGAGCAGGACCGAGAAGGCGAGGTAGGGGTTGCAGGCCGGGTCGGGCGCGCGGTACTCGATCCGCGAGGACGCCGGCTTGTTGGGCTTGTACATCGGGATCCGCACCAGCGAGGAGCGGTTGTGCCGCCCCCACGACACGTACACGGGCGCCTCGAAGCCGGGCACCAGGCGCTTGTAGGAGTTCACCCACTGGCAGGTCACCGCGGTGATCTCGCGCGCGTGGCGCAGCAGGCCGGCGACGAACTGACGGGCCGTGCGCGACAGGTGGTAGGGGTCCGACGGGTCGAAGAACGCGTTGGTGTCGCCCTCGAACAGCGACACGTGCGTGTGCATCGCGCTGCCCCAGTGGTCAGCCATCGGCTTGGGCATGAAGGTCGCGTAGACGCCGCGGTGCATCGCGGTCTCCTTCACGACCAGCCGGTAGGTCATGACGTTGTCGGCCATGGTCAGCGCGTCGGCGTAGCGCAGGTCGATCTCGTGCTGGCTCGGGGCGACCTCGTGGTGGGAGTACTCCACCGAGATGCCCATCGCCTCGAGCGTCTGGATCGCCTGCCGGCGGAAGTCCGACTGCACGTCCAGCGGCGTCAGGTCGAAGTAGGAGCCGTTGTCCAGGGGCGTCGGGTCGTCCGGACCCCTGAACAGGAAGAACTCCATCTCGGGGTGGACGTAGAAGGTGAAGCCCATGTCCGCCGCGCGTTGGAGGTTGCGGCGCAGCACCTGACGCGGGTCCGCGGCGAAGGGCTCCCCCTCGGGGGTTCGGATGTCGCAGAACATCCGGGCCACCCCCGAGTCCTCGGGGCGCCATGGCAGCACCTGGAAGGTCGAGGCGTCCGGGACGGCGAGCATGTCCGACTCCTGCACCCGCGCGAAGCCGTCGACCGCCGAGCCGTCGAAGCCGATGCCCTCGGTGAACGCACCCTCAATCTCCGAGGAGGTGATCGCCACCGACTTGAGCATCCCGAGCACGTCGGTGAACCACAGCCGCACGAAGCGGATGTCACGCTCCTCGACGGTTCGGAGAACGTATTCCTGCTGCTTGTCCATGCGGGCGCGTCCTCGGTCGCGGTGTCACCGGCTGGAGGGATCGTAGTCCGGACCGGGGGACGCGCGGCCGCGCTCAGCTCCCCGCTTCGACGAGGATGCCGTGCTCGTGCAGGTCGAGCCCCTCGACCTCCTCCTGCGGCGTGACCCGCAGCCCGACCGTGGACCGCAGGACGAAGAAGAGCAGCCAGGCCGTCAGCGCGACGAAGCCGCCCACGGCCACGGCGCCGAGGACCTGCACGCCGAGGAGGCCGACGCCGCCGCCGTAGAGGAGCCCATCGCCGGTGTGAGCGACGCCGACCCAGGCCGTGCCGAGCAGCCCGCACACGCCGTGCACGGCCACAGCGCCCACCGGGTCGTCGACGCCCGCGCGCTCGATCGCCTCGACCGCGAGGACCACGACGGCGCCGCAGAGCACACCGATCGCGATGGCGCCGGGGTTGCTCAGCACGTCGGCCCCGGCGGTCACGCCCACCAGCCCGGCGAGGATCCCGTTGCCGGTCATGCCGACGTCGTAGAGGCCCGAGCGGAGACGCGTGACGGCGGCAGCCCCGACGCCCCCGGCCGCGCCGGCAAGGGCGGTGGCGACGAGGACGCCGGCGATCGCAGGCCCGTCGAGGGCCAGCACCGAGCCTCCGTTGAACCCGAACCAGCCGAAGAACAGCAGGAGCACACCGAGCATCCCGAGCGGGATCGAGTGCCCGGGCATCGCGAGCGGACGTCCCTCGTCGTCGTAACGCCCCAGGCGCGGTCCGATCATCGCCGCCCCGACCAGGGCGGCGACGCCACCGGTCATGTGCACGATCGTCGAGCCGGCGAAGTCGGCGAAGCCCAGCTGGTCCAGCCAGCCGCCGCCCCACTTCCAGGCGCCGACGACGGGGTAGATGAGCGCGGTCATCACGGCGACCGTGGCGATGTAGGGGCCCATCTTCATGCGCTCGGCCATGGCCCCGGAGACGATCGTCGCGGCGGTGGCGGCGAACATGCCCTGGAACAGGAAGTCGATCGAGAGCGACCCGGCCACCGGCTGGTACTCGCTGAACCCAGCGAGGAAGAACCCGTCGGTGCCGAACAGCCCCAGCACCTGCGCGCCGTACATGACGCCGTAGCCGATCGCGTAGTAGGTGATCAGACCGACCGTCAGCGTCATGAGGTTCTTCATGACCACGTGGGCGGCGTTCTTGGCCCTGGAGAAACCGCTCTCCACGAGCGCGAAGCCGGCGTGCATGAGGAACACGAGCACGCTTGCCAGCATCAGAAACACGATCAGGACGTCGTTCTCCAACCTCTCCACGTCGCGGTCTCCCATCTCGTCGTGAACCTGCGCGCTGCCGGGTCGGCCCGGACCGAGGGAGTGTGAAGAGGCACTGCTACTGCTGCGTTGCCCGACTATTTCGGACGTGTAAAAGGAGCGCCGGTGGCAGGATTGCGCCCCGGCAGCATCGTGCACCCCAGCTAGGAGACCCGGCATGCGCCTGGCGCTGGCCCAGCTCAACCCGATCGTCGGCGACGTGGACGGCAACGCCGCGGCGCTCCACTCCGCGTACAAGGACGCCGTGGCCGCCGGGGCCGACCTGGTGGTCGCCGGCGAGCTCGCCATCACCGGCTACCCGCCCGAGGACCTGGTGAACAAGTCCTCCTTTGTCACCGCGACCGCGGAGGCGGTTGACCACCTGGCAGCGCTGACCGGCGAGGTGCCGCTGGTCGTGGGCTTCGTCGAGCGCGTGGCCACGCGCCTGCCGGAGGGGGCCGCCTGGGGGTCGGTGCCCGAGGCCGCCCCCCAGCACCGCCTGCTCGCGAACGCGGCCGCCGTGCTACGCGCAGGCGCCGTCGAGGCCACCTACCGCAAGCGGCTGCTGCCCAACTACGGCGTCTTCGACGAGGCCCGCTACTTCCGCCCGGGCGTGGAGGCGGTGCTGTTCGACGTCGACGACGTGCCGGTCGGGGTCACCATCTGCGAGGACCTCTGGACCGAGGGTGGGCCGGTTCAGGAGGCCGCCGCTGCGGGCGCCAGGATCGTGCTGAACCTCAACGCCAGCCCCTACGAGCGCGGCAAGAGCGCGGCCCGCCAGCGCTGGGCCTCGCATCACTGCGCGGCGGCCCACGTGACGCTGGCCTACGTGAACCTCGTCGGCGGCCAGGACGAGGTGGTCTTCGACGGCGACAGCTTCGTCGTCGGACCGGACGGTGTCGTCAGCGCCCGCGCGGCGCAGTTCGCCACCGACCTGCTGCTGGTCGACGTCGGGGCGGACGGCGCCGTGGAGCAGATCGGCGGGCCGCCCGCCGAGCGGCTCGATCCCGTCGCGGAGGTGTACGAGGCGCTGGTGCTGAGCCTGCGCGACTACGTGCTCAAGAACGGCTTCGAGCGAGCGCTGCTGGGCGTGTCGGGCGGGATCGACTCGGCCCTGGTGGCGGCGATCGCCGCGGACGCCCTCGGCCCGGAGCGGGTCCGCGGGGTCGCCATGCCCTCGCCGCACTCCTCCCCCGGCAGCGTCACCGACGCCAAGGCGCTGTGCGACAACCTCGGCATCGGCTATCTGGAGCTGCCCATCGCCCGCGTCATGGCGGCCTTCGACGAGGTGCTCGCGGACGAGTTCGCGGGCACGGAGCCGGGCGTCGCCGAGGAGAACCTGCAGTCCCGCATCCGCGGCACCCTGCTGATGGCCCTGTCCAACAAGTTCGGCGACCTGCTGCTGGCCACCGGCAACAAGAGCGAGTACGCGGTCGGCTACTCGACCCTGTACGGGGACATGGCCGGCGGCTTCGCGGTCCTGAAGGACGTGCCCAAGACCCTGGTCTACGAGCTGGCCGAGCACCGCAACGCCAAGGCCGGGCGCGACGTCATCCCCAGGGCGACGATCACCAAGCCGCCCTCGGCCGAGCTGCGCCCCGGGCAGCGGGACACGGACTCGCTGCCGCCCTACGACGTCCTCGACCCGATCCTGGCCGCATATGTGGAGGAGAACCGCTCGCTGGCCGAGATCGTGCGTGATCAGGGGGTGGACGAGGACACGGTCCGCCGCGTCATCCGCATGGTCGACCGGTCCGAGTACAAGCGCCGACAGGCCGCCCCCGGCGTCAAGATCACCAGCCGGGCCTTCGGCCGGGACCGGCGCCTGCCGATCACGCAGCGCTGGTCCGGCTAGGCGCCGCCCGCCCGCTCCAGCAGGATCGTGACGGGCCCGTCGGCGGTGAGCTCGATCTCCATGTGCGCGCCGAACACGCCGCGCTCGACCGGGACATCCAGCGCCTCGCAGTAGGCGCGGTACAGCCGGTCGCCCTCATCGGGGTCGGCCGCCTTGATGAAAGAGGGCCGCCGGCCGCGGGAGACGTCCCCGTACAAGGTGAACTGGCTGATCGCCAGCACGGCGCCGCCGACATCGCGCAGCGAGCGGTTCATGCGGCCCTCGTCGTCGGCGAACACACGCAGGTCCACCGTCTTCGAGGCCAGCCAGGCCGCATCCTCGTCGGTCGACTCCCGACCGACGCCGACCAGCGCGACCAGGCCGTGGCCGATCTGCCCGACCACCTCGCCGTCGACGCGGACGGCGGCGCGGCTGACCCGCTGAAGCAGCACCCGCAACTCGACTCCTCCTGTCCGTGCCCTAGCGCGGAAGCTCGGCCGCCAGCTCGACGGCCAGGTCGCTGAACACCTCGAGGGCGGCGGGAGTCGACGGACCGTGCCACGTCAGCAGCCGACCGTCCACGAAGCGGTGCGGCACAGCGCCGAGCAGCTCGGCGACCGCCGGGAGGTCCTTCGGGCCGAACTCGTACGGTTCGGAGGGCAGTAGGACGACCTCCGGCCGCAGCACCAGCGCGGGGTCCAGCCGCGGATAGGGGGCGTCCCAGCCCGACAGGACGTTGGCGAACCCACAGGTGCGCAGCAGGTCGTCGGCATAGGTGTCGGGTCCCACCGCCATCCACGGCTTGCGCCAGATCAGCGTCAGCGCGGCGATGGGCATGTCCGGAGCGCGCTTGCGCGCGGCGGCAGCAGCCTCCGCGACGGATTGGACGATCGGCTGCGCGGCCTCGGGCACCTCCAGCGCGGCGGCGAGCTCGGTCAGCAGCGGGCCGACGTCGTCAACCGTCCGTGGGTGGGCCTCCAAGACCCGCAGGCCGGCCTCGCGCAGGGCGTCGAGGTCCGGCACCCGGTTCTCCTCGGTGTTGGCCAGCACCAGGTCCGGCTCCAGCGCGAGCACGTCCGGAAGCGAGGGGTTCTTGGTCCCGCGCACGCGCAGGGCGGTGTGCGGTGCGCCGTGCGTGCAGTAGTCGGTGACGCCGACCAGCCAGTCGGCTCGGCCCAGGGCCGCGACGGCCTCGGTGAGGCTGGGGACGAGCGAGACGACGCGCACGGCTCAGGCGCGGGTCGGCAGGTAGGTCCCGCCCTCGACGGCACGGGCCAGGACGAACAGGTAGTCGCTGAGCCGGTTCAGGTAGCGCAGGGGCTCCTCGGAGGGCAGCAGGCCCTGGCGCTGCATCGCCACGACCTCCCGCTCGGCCCGGCGGACGATCGTGCGCGCGAGATCCAGAGCGGCGCCCGCCGGGTGCTGGCCCGGCACGACGAACTCCTGCGGGAGCGGGTGGCGCTCGGTCAGGCTGTCGATGCGCTCCTCCAGCCGGTCCACCATGGCGGCGGTGACCAGCGATACGCCCTCGGTCAGCCGGTCCCAGTGGTCGACGTGCGTCGCCAGCTGCGCGCCGACGATGAACAGCTCGCGCTGCACCTCGAGGACGGCGTCGTGCCACTCCGCCGCCTCCGGCTCGCGGAGGGCGGCCCGCGCCAGGCCCAGGGCCGACACCGCCTCGTCGGTGGTCCCGTAGGCGGACGTCCTGGCGTCATCCTTGTCGACGCGGCCGCCGTACAGAAGACCGGTGGTGCCGTCGTCCCCGCGGCGGGTGTAGACCTTCACGCGCTCGACCTCCTGCTCCCGGAGTGGGCAGTGTAGGCCGACCGCGGGCGGGGGCCGCCCGCGTTGCACCCTCCGCGCGCGGTCGGGTACCGTCCTTCTCCGCCGCTGCGCGGTGTCCCGCTTGGTACGCCTTGGGCCGCTTTTCCTGTGCGTGCCCGGGCACCGGGACCGCGCGGCCGCGTGGTGCCTGTCCCCTAACCGAGGTGTCCTCAGCAAGTGAGCACGCAGCCCGCACGGCGAGCGTTCCGGGTCCTCACCAGGACCCGCGGCGGTTACGACGGCGCAACCATGTACGACGTGCAGCTGCAGGACCTCGCGACGGGGAACCTGCTGTGGGCGCAGACGTTCACGGACCAGGACCAGGCGCGCGAGTTCGAGGCGCGGATCGACCGCGACCTCGACGAGCTCGACGACGCCTCGTTCCGCCGCAAGCACGGCGTCCCAGCGGGCGACTGACCCAGCGGGCGACTGACCCCGCGGGGGCCGCTGACGACGCGGCCGCGCCGCGCCGGTTCAGCGCGGCAGGCCTGCGATCGTGACGCCCGCGTGGATCTTGTAGGCACGGTTGACCGCGAGCAGCACGGCCGTGATCTCCTCGATCGGCCGTGACAGCCGCAGCGGTCCGGCCTTGACTGCCCGCATCCCCGGGATCTCCTCGACCAGCCCGGCCACCACCTCGACGGCCTCGTCGTCGTCGCCGGTCAGCAGGACGTCGACCTCGACCGGCTCGGCGTGGCGGCCGAGCTTGACCGCCGACACGTTCTGCCACGCCCCGACCACCCGTGCGCTGGGCAGCAGCTGCTGGCACTCCTCGGCGGCCGAGCCGGCGGGCACGCTCACGGGGTGGGGACCGCGCTCATCGAATGCGAGCGCGTTCACGCAGCACACGACGACCTTGTCGCCGATCTGGTCGGCGACGGCCTCGAGCGTGGGCGCCATCCCGTCGTAGGGCAGTGTCACGATGATGACGTCGGCCTCGGCGCATACCCGGTCGTTGGCGGCGCCCTCGACGGGCAGGTCGGGCACCTTCGCGGCCACCTTGGCGACGGCCTCGTCGGCCCGCTCCTGGCTGCGCGAGCCGAGGAGGACGGGATGGCCGGCCTGGGCGAGCCTCAGCCCCAGCCCGCGGCCCTGCGGCCCCGTGCCGCCGAGGAACCCGATGGTGAGCTTCTGAGCATCCATGGGCCGGGACGGTATCGCAGCGGGCAGCACCGTTCAGACGTCGATGGGCCGTTGGGACAGCGCAAGCGCTTTGCGCGCCGTTGCACCCTGCGGTCACCATGGGCCGACGCGCTCAGGAGGTCGTCGTGGCAGCACAACCCATCGGGGCCGAGCTCCGCGTCGACGTCGTGGTCGTCGGCGCCGGGGTCGCCGGGCTGGTGGCAGCGCTGGACCTGGCCGACCTCGTGCCGGGAATCGACATCATCGTGCTGGACAAGGGCTCGATCGGGTCGTCGGGCTCGACACCGCTCGCGCAGGGCGGGATGGCGGCTGCGGTCGGCAGCGACGACTCGCCCCGGCTGCATGCGGCCGACACCCTGCGCGCCGGCGACGGGCTGTGCGATGTGAACGCGGTGCGCGCGGTCACCCAGGAGGCCCCCGAGCGGGTCAGGGATCTGGTCGCGCGCGGGGCGCGTTTCGACCGCCACCCCGACGGCAGCTTCGACCTCGCCCTCGAGGGCGGCCAGCACGCCGCTCGCAGCGTCCGCCGTGCGGACGCCACCGGCGCCGAGATCTTCCGCGCTCTGCGGCAGGCCGCCACCGGCGTCCTCCAGCGGATACAGGGGGTCGCCTGTCGCATCGCCACCGCCGAAGGCCGCGCCGTCGGGGTGTGGGCGGTGCTCGACGAGCTCGAAGCGTCCCCGACCGGCCCGGCCCAGGAGGGCGGGCTCACCCTCATCCACGCGGATGCCGTCGTCTTGGCCACGGGGGGCTGCGGCGGGCTGTACGCGGCCACGACCAACCGCGCGGGCGCGACTGGCGATGGCGTCGCGCTGGCGTACGAGGCCGGCGCCGCGTTGCTGGACATGGAGTTCGTCCAGTTCCACCCCACCGGCCTGCGCGGCGACGGCAGCGACTTCTGGCGGCTGCTGCTGACCGAGGCCCTGCGCGGCGCCGGCGCGACTCTGGTCGACGCCGACGGGCGGCGGTTCATGACCGAGCTGCACCCCGACGCCGAGCTCGCCCCGCGCCACATCGTGGCCAGGGGCATCCTCGAGCAGCCGGGCGGGGCCTGGCTCGACGCCACCCGCCTGGGGCGGGAGCTGCTCGAGCGGGAGTTCCCGACCGTCCTCGCCGGGGCGCGGAGCCTCGGCTACGACCTGGCCTCGGAGCCGGTCCCGGTGGAGCCGGCGGAGCACTACATGATCGGGGGCGTGGCCACCGACCTGGACGCGGCCACCAGCCTGCCGGGCCTGTGGGCAGCGGGCGAGGTCGCGTGCACGGGCGTGCACGGCGCCAACCGCCTGGCGGGGAACTCGCTCGCCCAGTCCTGCGTGTTCGGCCACCGCGCGGCCCTGGCCATCGCGGCCGATCGGGAGCGCAAGCGCCCGCGCCCGGTAGCGGACCCGGAGCCGCCGCTGCTGGCGCGCAGCGGACCGTCCGCGCGGGCTCTCCAGCAGATCCGGGCCGACCTGCGCGTTGCCATGACCGACGGGGCAGGGCCGCTGCGCGACGCCGCATCGCTGGCGCGCGCCGAGGTCGCGCTGCGCGCCGCTGAGCAGGCCCTGGGGCCGGCGCCGCACCCGGACCGGGATGCCATCGAGGTTGCCAACATGGTCACCACCGGCCGGCTCATCGTCGGCTCGGCCAAGCTCCGCGAGGAGACGCGCGGTGTGCACTGGCGTGCCGACCACCCGACGGCCGACCCCGCCTGGGAGGGGCGCCGGCTGCGCGTGGCGCGGACGAGGTCCGACGATGTCTAGGCTGGCGGAGGGCAGTCCTCCCCGCTCGCGGCGGCCCGCGAGCGCACTGTCGCCGAGGAGAAAGGCAACCGCGCGTGCTGAGATCTGACCTGCCTTCGCACCGTCGCAGCTCCGAAGCGGCGCTGCTCGAGGCGCTGGGGCGGCGCGATCCCCTGGCGCTGGCGGAGGCTTGCAGCCGCACGCTGCCCGTGGCGCACGCGATCGCCCGTCGGCTGCTGCCGACCGCGGAGCTCGACTCGCTCCTGGTGGCGGTCTACGGCCGTCTGTGGGAGGACCCGCCGCACGCCGGACCGCTGGAGCGCTGGGTCCGGTCGAGCACCTGGTCCCTCGGCGTGGCGCATCTGCGCGACACCGGGGCGGCGCCGGCCGTGCCCTCGGTGCTGACGATCGCCTCGGGCCTGCCCGACCCCAAGCCGTCCTACCTGGACACGACGGAGCGAGCCCTAGCCGCCCTGGACGAGGAGGACCGCGCCACCCTGCTGCGGGCGCACGACTGCGGCGTGCCCAGCTCCGAGCAGGGCAGCGGCGCCGCCGAGCGGCTGGTGCGGGCCCTGCGCGTGCTCGCCGACCCCGACGCCGGCACGGACGAGCGCTGGGAGCTGGACCCCCGGGTCGGTGATCTGGTCCTCGGGCTGCTCGAGGCCGACGAGGGCTCCGCGCTGGAGAAGGAGCTGACCGCCGACCGGGATCGCGGCGCCCAGCTTCAGACGCTGCGGCGCGGTCGCCGCCGGATCGAGGGCCTGCCGCCCACCCCGGACCTGGGCGCGCGGATCGTGGCGGCGGTGCTGACGGGCCTGTCGACCGAGGGGGCGGCCGCGCCGGCTGCTGCCGCGCCCGCTGCCCCGACGCAGGGCTCGGCCCTGGACCACGACACGGCGGCGCCGGATGAGGGCGCTGCCGGGGCGGCCGGTGCGGCTGCTGGCGCCGTCGGCGGTGCCGCAGGTGGTGCCGCAGCCGCTCCACCCTCGGAGCCGCGCTTGGACGACACCAGCCCCTGGCGGCCGTCCGACCTGCCGTCCTCCGAGCCCAGCCCGTGGCAGCCGACCGAGGAGCCCGCGCCACCGGCCGAGCCCGCGGCGGCCGCGCCCGTGGGCGCCGATGCCCCGGCCGAGGCCGACCAGCCCCCGGCCGGCCCCCCGGTGGAGTCGGCGGCCCCGGAGCAGTCCGCCGACTCGGCGTTGGACACTGGCGGCATCGGCGCCCCGCCGCTGCCCTCGGCGCTGCGCGACCTCGACGACGAGCCCCCGCACCGGGTCGGCGAGTCCACCGAGGACCTCTCCCCCGTCGCCGGGCCGTCGGGCCCGAGCTCACCCGCGGCCGACCCCTATGCCGAGCTGCGCAGCGCCCAGCCGCGTCGCGACCCCGAGATCGACCCGGACGACCCGTTCGCCGACCTGCGCGAGGAGCTGCAGGGCCAAGAGGACGAATGGTCGGACTGGTCGGATGACGCCTTCCCCGACGAGCGCTCGGGGGAGTACCCGCGCGTCACCGGCGGCGCGCACGCGTACGGCCACGACGAGTACGACGAGGCCGACGAGCGCTCCGGGCTGAGTCGGCTGATGCAGGCCCTGGGCGTGCTGCTGCTGATCGCGGTGGTGATCGTCGGCGGTCTGTGGGCGGGTCAGACCCTGTTCCGGGTGCTCACCGGCTGAGCCAGGGACGGCTGCCCCGACCCGAGCGGCCCCTGGGCGTCCGGCCGCTGAATGCGGCTCAGCGCAGCGGTCGGGCGAGCTCCGGCGCGCCCGTGTAGCCCAGCCGCCGGGAGACCTCCAGCGCCAGGCTGCGCACCCGCGGACCGAGGCCGGCCGGATCGGTCAGGCGCGGCGACGGCGCGACGACCCCCACGCTGGCGATCGCGCGGCCGTTGCGGTCGAGGACCGGGGCCGCGACTCCTGCGGCTCCGCGCTCGAGCTCGTCCGCGGACAGGCCGTAGCCGCGCGCCCGCGTCGCCTCCAGCTCGGGACCCAGGGCCGGGTGCCGTGCGATGAAGGGCCGGCGATCCTCGGCGTCGAGCTCGGCCAGCAGCGCCCGCCCGTGCGCCCCGACGGCCAGCGGGTGGCGGAAGCCGACGTGATAGCCGACCCGCACGAACAGCCCCGGCGGCTCGACGCGGTCGACGACGACGACGTCGTTGCGGTCCCGCACCGCCAGGCAGACGGCCTCGCGCACCTGCTCCATCAGGGCTCGCATGCCCGGCAGCGCCATGCGCCGGACCTCGAGCCCCCGGCTGGCGCGCGCGCCAAGCTCTACGAGTGCTACGCCGAGGTGGAACCGGCGTGTGTCATGGTCACGAACGACGAATCCGCAGTCGGCCAGGGTGTCCAGCAGCCGATACAGCACCGCGCGGTCGAGGTCTGTCGCATTGGACAGCTCCGCGACGGTGGCACCGTCCGGTGTGGCGCCCAGGGCGCGCAGAACCGCTAGCCCGCGGCCCAGCGTGCGTGATCCGTTGGACGCCGCCGTTGCTGTCGACACGGTGTCCCTCCTGCCCGGTGCCCGAGATGGCACGCCTGCGTGGGCTGGTCCCCTCGCTGGGCGGGTGCTGCCCTGATGGTCGCTCCCGCTGGCGACGCCCGGCGTTGCGCCACCACAAGGTGGGGCGTCCCGCCGGAAAGTGTTTCGCGCTGGCGGCAGCGGCGTCAAGGGTTTCACGGGCAGTGCTGATGCGCTCACCGCGCGCGTGCAGGCAACAGATGCCCGCCGATAGCCCGGGGAGCGCCGCTGGTAGGCTGTGCCGTTGCCGGTCAGGCCGGCGATCGACCCTCCGGAGCAGGAAGGCCGCACGACGTGAAGGATCTGCGCATGTCGGACAACCCCCTCGAGAACCTGATCGAGGCGAACGTCTTCAAGTCGCTGTTCGAGAAGCGCAAGCTGTACCTGCGCGGCCCCATCGAGGACACCGTCGCCGACACGCTCGTCGCGCAGCTGATGGCGCTCGACGCCGAGGGCGACGAGGACGTCACCCTCTACATCAACTCCCCCGGCGGGCTCGTGTCCGGCATGTTCGCGATCTACGACGTCATCCACCTCATGCGGGCGAAGGTCAACACGGTGTGCGTCGGGATGGCGGCCTCGGCGGCGGCCTTCCTCCTGGCCACGCCCTCGGGTCACCGCGCCGCGACGCCGAACGCGCGGATCATGTTCCACCAGCCCCTCGGTGGCGCGCGCGGTCAGGCGACCGACATCCAGATCCAGGCCCAGCAGATCGCCTACCTGCGCGAGCGCCTGAACGAGATCCTCGCGGAGCGGACCGGTCAGCCGATCGAGAAGATCCGCAAGGACACCGACCGCGACTTCTGGCTCAGCGCCGAGCAGGCGGTCGAGTACGGCGCGATCGACGAGGTCCGCCGCACCGGCGGGATCTAGTCGGGGCGAGGGTCGCAGGGCGCCGAGCCGCGCCTCAGCGCTGGCAGCGGCGGCAATAGGTCGTTCCGCGCCCACCTAGGACCACCTTGGACAGCGGGGTCCCGCAGCGCGGGCACGGCCGCCCCGCCTGCCCGTAGGCGACCAGGAAGTCGGCGTTGCGCCCGGCCCCGCCGTTGACCATCTGGTAGTCGCGGAAGGTCGTGCCCTCGCGCTCGATCGACTCGGCCAGCACCTCGCGGATGGCCTGCCACAGGGCGTGCGCCCGCCCCCGGCCAACCCGGCGTGAGTACGGGCTGATGCGCGCGCGCCACAGGGCCTCGTCGGCATAGATGTTCCCGACGCCCGCCACCAGTCGCTGACCCAGCAGGGCGACCTTCACCGGTGCGCGCGTGCGCGCGAGGTCGGCGGAGAAGCGGTCGGGGTCGAAGTCGTCCGACAGGGGCTCGGGGCCGAGGGCCTGCAGGGTTGGGATCGCGCTGTAGTCCCCGGCGTCCACGACGCTGAGACGACCGAAACGCCGGACGTCGCGGTAGTCGAGGATCCCGTCGTCGAGGTGGAAGGTCGCGCGCACGTAGGCGTCCGGCACCCAGCCGTCCGGTCCGCCGCGGAACCGGAACGACCCGGTCATGCCCAGGTGCATCACCAGCTCACGGTCGTCGTCGAGCGCGCCGATCAGGTACTTGCCGCGCCGCCGGAGCGACTCGACGGTGCGGCCCTGCGCGGTCTCGAGGTCGAGGAACCGCTCCTGCGGCACGAACTCCACCCGCTCGATGCGCCGGCCCTCCAAGCGGGGCGCGAGCTGGCGACGGACGCTCTCCACTTCCGGCAGCTCGGGCACCTCACGCCTCCGCAGGCATCGGACATCGGGGAATGGTCCCCATATAGGCCATTCGGGTCATCTTCATCACGCAGAGTGAAGCGCAGCACCGTGAGTGCCGAAAGAACGCAGCAACGAAACCGACCACGACTTCCCAAGCAGGATGCCATGACCACGACGCTCCCCATCTCCGCCGACGAGCCCGCCCGCGTGCTGGACGCCGGGCTGGCCAGCGACTTCCTCCGATCGCAGGCGCGCTGGCTGACCCACGGGCTCGAGCACTCGGAGGATCCCGCCGTGGTCACGACCATCCTGGAGATGCACGACAGCAGCCACCCGCTCTGGCTGGAGCTGATCGGCACGGTGCGCCGGCACAACCCGATGGCCGCCGGCGAGCTCATCACCGCCTACTCATACTGCGGCCTGGTGGCCGGCAGCCTCGAGCGCGGGCTGGTCACGAGCATGGCTTGGAGCCTGCGCCAGCGCGTCTGCTCGCTGCTGGCCCGCCGCATGGACCAGCTGATCGACGAGGCGGTCTACTCGGTCGAGTCGCTGGAGGCCCGGGCCGCGTCCTAGGAGGGGTCGCACGCAAGGTAAGGTGCGGGGCGCACCAGAAGTTCTTCGACCCCCAATGGAGCGCCCCAATGGTCACCGGCAGGTTCGCCGTCCCAATCCCCCGCAACGAGCCCGTCCGCGCGTACGCACCCGGCAGCTCTGAGCGCGCCTCGCTCGAGGCTCGGCTCAAGACCATGGCCGACGAGCGCGTCGAGGCGCCCATGGTCATCGGAGGCGAGCGGGTCACCAGCGGCACCCAGTTCCAGGTGCGTGCCCCGCACCGCCACGAGCAGGTCCTCGCCGACGTCCACGCCGCCGACCGGACCCATGTCGAGCGCGCGATCGACGCGGCCCTGGCCGCCGCCCGCGACTGGGCCGCGCTGCCGTGGGAGGAGCGCGCCGCCGTCTTCCTGCGCATGGCCGACCTGCTGGCCGGCCCGTGGCGCGACACGATCAACGCCGCGACGATGCACGGCCAGTCGAAGTCGGTCTTCCAGTCCGAGATCGACGCGGCCTGCGAGCTGATCGACTTCCTCCGCTACAACGTCCGCTACGCCGAGGAGATCTACTCCCAGCAGCCGGAGTCGGGCGCGGGCATGTGGAACCGCATGGACTACCGGCCGCTCGAGGGCTTCGTGCTGGCGCTGTCGCCGTTCAACTTCACCTCGATCGCGGCCAACCTGCCCACGGCCCCGGCCCTCATGGGCAACGTCGTGGTGTGGAAGCCGTCCGAGAAGCAGGCCCTGGCCGCCCACCACACCCTGGAGCTGTTCGAGGCCGCCGGCCTGCCGCCGGGGGTCATCAACCTGGTCCACGGCGACGGCGCGATGACGGTCGACGTGGCGACCGGCCACCGCGACTTCGCCGGCCTGCACTTCACCGGCTCCACCGAGGTGTTCAAGGGCATCTGGCGGACCGTCGGCGAGCGCATCTCCACCTCCCGCGGCTACCCGCGGCTGGTCGGCGAGACCGGCGGCAAGGACTTCATCCTGGCCCACCCCTCGGCCGAGGCCGACGCCCTGGTCGTGGCGATGGGCCGCGGCGCCTTCGAGT
>CAZVUW010000036.1:23261-27015 GCA_964629825.1 uncultured Actinomycetota bacterium | reverse complement strand
AGGCCAAGCGCAAGGGCCTGCAGTACGTCAAGCTCGACGGCGACATCGGGATCATGGGCAACGGGGCCGGCCTGGTGATGAGCACGCTCGACGTGGTCAACCAGGCGGGGGGCCGGCCCGCGAACTTCCTGGACGCCGGCGGCGGCGCCAGCGCCGAGTCGATGGCCGAGGGCATCGCCTTCGTGCTGTCGGACCCCGACGTCAAGACGATGCTGATCAACATCTTCGGCGGCATCACGCGCTGCGATGACGTCGCCCGCGGTGTGCTGGGCGCCCTCGACATGATCGGCGAGGTCCGTCAGCAGCTGGTCGTGCGGCTCGACGGCACCAACGCCGAGGAGGGCCGGCGGATCCTGGCCGAGGCGAACATCCCGAACCTGAGCTCGGCCACCAAGATGATCGAAGCCGCGGAGATGGCCGTGGCGCTGGTTAACGAGGGAAGGGCGTAAAGCTGTGAGCATCCTCATCGACGACAGCTCGAAGGTCATCGTCCAGGGCATCGGCTCGCAGGGCACCTTCCACGCCAAGCGCAACCTGGACTACGGCACCAACATCGTCGCGGGCATCCACCCCAAGAAGGGCGGGAGCACCTGGGAGGGCCTCGACGTGCCGGTGTTCGCCACCGTCGCGGACGCCGTCGAGGCGACCGGTGCGAACACCTCGATGATCATGGTGCCGGCGCCGTTCACGAAGGACGCGATCCTCGAGGCCTACGAGGCCGGGATCTCGACGATCGTCTGCATCACCGAGGGCGTGCCGGTGCACGACATGGCGGTCGTCTACAACACGCTCTACCCCCGCAACCCCGACGGCACCTTCGACAAGGAGGGCCGTCCGGTGCTGATCGGGCCGAACTGCCCAGGGGTCATCTCGCCCGGCAAGTCGAACGTCGGGATCATCCCGCCGAACATCACCAAGCAGGGCAAGGTCGGGCTGGTGTCCCGCTCCGGGACCCTGACCTACCAGATCATGCACGAGCTCAACCTGGCCGGGATCGGCATCTCGACCTGCGTGGGGATTGGCGGCGACCCGATCGTCGGCTCGGACTTCCTCGACATCATCCCGCGCTTCGCGGAGGACCCGGACACGGAGGCCATCGTGTTCGTGGGCGAGATCGGCGGGACCGAGGAGCAGAAGGCCGGCCGCTGGATCGCCGACAACATCCCCGACACGCCGGTGGTTGCCTACATCGCCGGCTTCTCCGCCCCTCCCGGCAAGCAGATGGGCCACGCCGGCGCCATCGTCAAGGAGGGCGGCGAGGGCGGTGAGACCGCCGCGGACAAGAAGGCCGCGCTGGAGGAGCTCGGCATCGCGGTGGGCACCAACCCGACCGAGACGGCCGAGCTGATGATCGCCCGCCTGGGGGGTGGCGCCTAGCCGGAGGGCCTACGCCGACGGCAGGACGTAGCGCCAGATCGCCAGGTAGTGGCAGAGGCTCGCGGCGATCACCAGCAGGTGGAACACCTCGTGGAAGCCGAACCAGCGTGGGAACGGGTCCGGCCAGCGCTTTGCGTACACGATCCCGCCGAGGGTGTAGAGCAGACCGCCCAGGGCGATCAGCCCGATGCCCTCCCACGGAAGGGCGCCGATGATCTGGGTGAGGGGCACGACGCCGAGCCAGCCCATGGCGATGAACCCGGCCGTGCCCGCCCAGCGCGGCGCCTTGAGCGGCGACGCGGCGATCGCGGAGCCGATCAGCGCCACGGACCAGGCGACGATGAGACTCCAGGTCCGCCACGCGCCCGAGAGGCTGTAGAAGGCGATGGGGGTGAACGTCCCGGCGATGAAGAGCTGGATCATCACCACGTCGCAGCGTGACAGGACGTGGCGGGCGCGCTCGGACCAGCGCCCGACGTGATAGGTGGAGCTGACCGCGAACAGGCCGACGAAGGTGACCCCGAAGACCGCGACCGCCCAGCGCGCGGAGGGGGTGGAGGTGTCGGCGGCGATCAGCACCGCGGCGCCGAGGGCCGCTACGGGCACCATCAGCGCGTGCAGCCAGCCGCGCAGAAGGGGACGAGGTGTGGCAGTGGACAAGGTGGTTCCTGAAGCTGGTCGGCCGCCTCTGCGGGCTGTCGTACTCCTCGAGGATAGGGTGGCCGGCGCCGTGACGCCCCGGCCTCCCGGCCACGGTGCGTGCCCTCGACGGTTCCCAGAAGACGAGAGCTTCTCACCCCTCGGGCCAACTTGGTCCAGAAAGGTCCGGGTCAGCCGATGAACCGTCGGATCGCCGTGCTGGTGTCCGGCTCGGGATCGAACCTGCAGGCGCTGCTTGATGCCGAGGATCTGGGCGGCGACGTCGTCGCCGTGCTGTCCGACCGGCCCGGCGTCCTGGCGCTGGAGCGCGCCGCTCGCGCCGGCGTGCCGAGCGCGGTCGTCGCACCGGCCGACCACGCCGACCGCGAGCTGTGGGGCAAGGCCCTGGCCGAGGCGATCGCCGCGTTCGAGCCCGATCTGCTGGTGCTGGCGGGCTTCATGCGCATCCTGCCGGCGGCGATCGTCCAGCGCTGGCCCACCATCAACGTCCACCCAAGCCTCCTGCCGGCCTTCCCGGGTGCGCACGCCGTCGATGAGGCGCTCGCCTGGGGCGTGAAGCTGACCGGCTGCACCGTCCACTACGTGGACGAGCAGGTGGATCACGGGCCGATCATCTTCCAGGCCGCCGTCGCGGTCGAGGAGGGCGACGACCGCGACCGCCTGCACGCTCGCATCCGCGAGCACGAGCACCGCCTGCTGCCCGCGGCGGTGCGCCTGCACTGCTCCGACCGCCTCCAGGTGGTCGGCCGAACCGTGAGGATCCTGCCGTGAGCGACCGTCTGCCCATCCGCCGCGCCCTGGTCAGCGTCTACGACAAGACCGGTCTGCCCGAGCTGGCGCGCGCCCTCGCCGACGCCGGCGTCGAGATCATCTCGACCGGCTCAACCGCCGGGGCCATCCGCGACGCCGGGGTCGAGGTGACCGAGATCGCCGACGTCACCGGCTTCCCCGAGATCATGGACGGCCGGGTCAAGACGCTGCACCCGAAGGTGCACGGCGGCATCCTCGCCGACCGTGACAAGGAGGCCCACCTCCAGGCCCTGGAGGAGCACGGCATCGCCGCCATCGATCTGGTGGTCGTGAACCTCTACCCCTTCCGCGACACGGTCGCCGACCCCGACGTCGAGCCGGCCAAGGCGATCGAGATGATCGACATCGGCGGGCCCACGATGGTCCGGGCCGCCGCCAAGAACCACGCCCACGTCGCCGTCGTGACCTCGCCGCCCTACGACGAGATCATCGCGGCGCTCGAGGCTGGGGGGACGACCCTGGAGCAGCGCCGGGAGCTGGCGGTCCAGGCGTTCGCGCACACCGCCTCCTACGACGCGGACGTGCGTGACTGGCTCACCCGCGACGAGGCCTTCCCGGCCCGCTTCGGGCCCGTCTACGCCAAGGCCCAGGACCTGCGCTACGGAGAGAACCCGCACCAGTCCGCCGCCTACTACGTGGAGCGCGGCGCTCCCTGGGGCCTCGGCTCCGCCGAGCAGCTCGGCGGCAAGGAGCTGTCCTACAACAACCTCCTCGACACGGACGCCGCGTGGTCGCTGGTCAGCGACTTCGCCGACCCGTGCGTGGCGATCATCAAGCACATGAACCCGGCGGGCGTGGCGGTCGCCGCGACCCTCGCCGAGGCGTACCCTCGCGCGCTCGACGGGGACCGGACCAGCGCCTTCGGGGGGATCGTCGCGGCCAACCGCGAGGTCGACGCCGACACCGC
>CAZVUW010000036.1:0-23161 GCA_964629825.1 uncultured Actinomycetota bacterium | reverse complement strand
AGCCGCTCAAGTAGCGAAGCGGTAGCGGCCCTACCCAGCCGCTCAAGTAGCGAAGCGGTAGCGGCCCTAGCCAGCCACCGACCTTCCCCCGCCGCGCGGCCCCGCGGAAGTAGGCTTGCGCGCGTGAGCGATACCCGCCCGTCATGGCAGGACTCGGAGCTCGAACGTCGCGCTCCGGCGCGGCGGCTTGGGCCGACCAGCTACCTGCTGATCGGCCTGGTCATCGGGCTCATCGCCGCGGTGGTGCTCCTGTGGGTGACGCGCGGCAACCCGTTCTCGTCCGCCAACGAGGTCCGCTACACCGACGTGGTCGTCGGCTCGGTCTCCGACCAGGCCGACCGGCTCTGCTGGGCCGAGGACCCTGACCGCCGCGACAGCCCCCAGACCTGCGCGATCCTCGCACTCGACCCGGAGATCGAGGTGCCGGTCGCCGGGGACCGCGTGACCATCGGGCTGGTCGAGCTGCGCACGCCCGCTGGAGACGAGCTGAGCCAGGTGGTCCACGTCGCGCCCGCGGCCTCGACCGGGGCGCCGACCGAGGGCGGAACGGGCACCGAGGAGCCGACGGAGGCGGGTACGGCACCGAGATCTCCGCCGGCCCCGCGGTAGCGCCGGTCCGGTCTTCTCACGCCTCCGGCTCGACGATCGAGGAGCGCACCTCGTCCGTCCACTCGCGGGACGGCTGCCGCTCGGAGCGGCCGGTCAGCGCGACGGTGTTGCCGTCGGCGTCGCGAGCCACCAGCTCGACGGCATACCAGGGCGTCTCGTTCGGACCGTCGACCTCACCCAAGCCGGTTTGGCGCAGCGCCTCGGCGATGTCGTCCAGCTCGGACAGCGGGGCGGTGTGCGCGAACGACAGCCGCGCCGAGCCCGTGCCGGTCGGGGCGCCCTCCGGCGCCGGGACCAGCAGCAAGTCCTGATAGCGGTAGCGGCGCAGGTGGACCAGGCTCGGCCCGCCGTCGGGCCCGGGCATCACGGCGAGCTCGACGAAACCCATGGCCGCGTACCAGCGGCGCGCGGCGTCGAGGTCGCGCACGGTCAGCGTCGCGAACGCCGGCATCACGTAGATCTCGCGGTCGATGACCGGGCTGGGCATGTCGATCTGGGCGCTGCTCTCGCTCATCGGGGCCTCCTGTGTGATTGGTCGTGTCGGCGCTCCGCCGACAGCGCAACGTCTAGGCCCTGACGTTGCGTTAGGGTCAAGGCCTTCTAGCCCAGATGCCGCTCCCACCACTCGAGGATCGCCTCGAAGCGCTGCAGGCGGTGGCTCGGCAGCCCCGAGCGCGACAGCTCGTGGCACTCGCCGGGGAAGATCAGGAGCTCGGCCTCGACCCCGTTGCGCTTGAGCCGTTCGAACAGCCGCTGAGCCTGCTCGAGCGGGCAGCGCAGGTCCTCCTCGGAGTGGATGATCAGCGTCGGGCAGGCGATGTCGTCGGCGTGGCTGAGAGGGTCTTGCGCGCGGATCCGCTCCGGGTCGGAGCCGGCGTACAGATCGGTGA
The DNA here is from genome assembly GCA_964629825.1 of uncultured Actinomycetota bacterium. Taxonomy (GTDB): domain Bacteria; phylum Actinomycetota; class Nitriliruptoria; order Euzebyales; family Egibacteraceae; genus CAZVUW01. The sequence goes on along the minus strand of CAZVUW010000036.1, from coordinate 21,662 downwards.
AGTAGGAGCCGATGTCGCTGGTGCCTGTGAAGCTGTCGAAAGCCGTCAGCGCCCGTTCGACGATCGCCGCGCGGAAGCGGTCGGTGCTGGCCGCCAGCCAGGTCGACATGAAGCCGCCGTAGGAGCCGCCCATCACCCCGACCCGGTCCCCGTCCAGATCCGGGTCGGTCAGCGCGAGGTCGAGGAGCGCCAGCAGGTCGGTGCGGTCGGGGCCCGCCATGTTGTGGACCACGGCGCGTCCGTGCGCCTGCCCGTAGCCCTGCGAGCCGCGCGGGTTGCCGAGCACCACCGCGTAGCCCGCGCCCGCGTATACCTGGGCCTCGTCGAACAGCGCATGCCCATACTGCGTGTGCGGGCCGCCGTGGATCGCGAGCAGCACCGGGTGCGGTCCCGGGCCGGCGGGCTTCACCAGCCAGCCGTGCAGCGGGTGGCCGTCCGGTGCCGCGCCGTTCAGTTCTTCGAGCGGGCGCAGCGCGACCGCCTTGGCTAGGTCCGAGCCGTGGTCGGTGAGCGTTCGCTCGTCCCCGTCCTCGCTGGTGACGACGACCTCGCCGGCGTTGATCCCGGTGGTGACCACGGCCGCGATCAGCCCGCCGGCGCGGTCGTAGTCGCGCACCTGGCGGTCGCCGCCGATGAGGACGGCGGGCTCCGCCGCGTCGTCGGCGGCGTCAAGGGTCGGGAAGGCGCAGAGCTCGACCGCGCCGCGGGTCAGCCGAGTGCACAGGACCTCGTCAGCGCCCACGATCAGTTTGGTGGCCCCGGCCGTCGGGTCCGAGACGTCGATGCGCTCTTCGTCGGTCAGCCGCCGCGGCGGCTCGCTGCCATCCGCGGGGACGGCGAAGATGCCGGTGGTGCGGCCGACGACGTCCAGCGGCTCGCCGTGTCCGGTGAAGTACAGCCACCGGCCGTCGGGGGAGAACACCGGATCCGAGGCGGTGCTGGTCGTGCGCGAGACCCGGCGCGCCTCGCCGCCCCCCGCGGGGACAACGAACACGTCGGCGGCCAGGTCGGTGTCGCGGCCCTCGTGGCGGGCGGAGGCGAAGGTGAGCAGCGCGCCGTCGGGACTCCAGCTGGGCCCGCCGTGGTCGAAGTCCCCCTGCGTGATCTGGAGCGGCTCGGCGTCCTCGGCATGAGCGTCGACGACGAAGATGTGCGCCCGCCGGTCGATGGTGTAGCCGACGCCGTCGAGGCGGTACTTGAGGGTGGTGATGCGCCGCGGCGGCTCCTTGCGGGCGGGGATCTTCTCGTCCGTGCCGTAGCGGCCCTCCTCGGGCACGCGGGCGAGGTAGGCGATGCGCGTGGAGTCGGGGCTCCAGGCGATGCCCGAGACGCCGAGGGGGTGCTCGCACACCTGCCGCGGCTCCCCGCCGTCGGCGCCCATGACCATCAGCTGGGCGTGCTTCTCGTCGTGCGTGCGGAGGAAGGCGATCCAGCGCCCGTCGGGTGAGAACGTCGGGGCGCTGTCACGCGGTCCGTTGGTCAGCCGCCGCGGCGGCGCCGAGCCGTCGGTTGGCACCGTCCACAGCTGGCTGCGGTAGGCGTCCGCCTCCAGGTCGATGCGCGTGAGCGCGTAGCAGACGCGGGCTCCGTCGGGAGCCAGGGTCGGCGCGGAGGGGATCCGGAGCTTGGCGAGATCGCGTGGCTTCATCGCGCCACGGTAGGTGCCCCACCGCGCCGGGCGCCACGGTCAGGTGCCGGAGCGGCTCGCGACCAGGTCGTAGTGCTGCGAGTGGGCGTCGAAGCGGCCGAGCAGCCTGCGGGCCGCATCCGGCACCACCGAGGCGGTCGGCGTCCCCCCGGCGAACCGGGCGACGCTGTCCCAGTCGGCGAAGCGCATGACGGTGATGAACTCGACCTCGTCCTCGGTCTCGGACGGGTCGCGGCGGAGGACGTCGATGCCGTCCAGGCCCTCGACGCGCCGGTCGAGGATGCCCGGGACGATCTCGCTCTCGAGCAGCTTCTGGTACGCGTCGGCGTTGTCCTTGCTGGTCCAGCCGTGCCAGAGCCTGACGATCATCCCTGCCCCTTTCATGGAGGAGGTGGGCATATTGACAGCATACTGTCAATCTGCCGGGTCTGCACGCCTCGGCTGACCCGTTTGCGGCATATACGCCGCAAACGGGTCCACCTCAGCCCTCCCTACCGTGGGCCGGTCGAAGGATCCGCACACCGGGGTCCGCACAGCATTGGGTGTTGTTCTCGGCGCACATGTGCGCCGAAAACAACATCCGGCTGGCGTAGGGGGTCAGGCGTCGCCGTGGAGCATGGCGATCAGCGCCCGCAGCGTGCCGCGCGCCGCGCTGAGCCGCTCCACGTCCAGGTCGGTCTGCCGGAGCTGCTCTGCACGGACCGACTCCGCCGCCGCGTTCAGCTTGCGCAGGGTCGCGTGGCCGAGCTCGGTCAGGGCGACCAGGGGCGAGCGGCGGTGGGAGGGGTTGGGTCGCAGCTCGAGGTGCCCGGACTCCACCAGGTCGTCCACGACCCGCTGGACGCTCTGCCGCGCAAGGCCGAGGCGGTCGGCCATGCGCGGCACGGTGAGCGCCTCCTCCGAGACCGTGCTCATGGCGTGCCAGCGGGCCACGGTCTGCCCGTCGGTGGCGTTGGCGATCGCCTCGCTGGTGGAGCGCGACAGGCCCGCGAGCTCGTAGACGTCGGCGATCAGCAGTCGGTAGTGGTGGACCAGGTCGTCGCCGTCGGCAGGGCTGTCCTCCATGGGGCGGAGGGTACTGCCGGGCTCGCGGCGTTCAGGCTCCGCGGTAGGTGCCGAGGGACCACAGATTGCCGTCGAAGTCGGTGAAGTCGAACTGGTGCGAGCCGTAGTCGGTGTCGTCCAGCTCGCCGAGTCGCTTCACGACGTCCATGTCCCGGAGCCGCTCGTAGGCGCGGTCGACGGTCTCGGCCTCGGCGGCGACCACGTAGACGCCTCCGGGGCCGAGGGCTCCCCAGTCGCCGGGCTTGCCGCGCGTGCCGAACATGACGCCGCCCCCGTCGGGCCAGCGGGCCTCGGCGTGCTCGACGGTTCCGTCGTCGCTGCGGTACAGGGCCGTGACCACGAAGCCTAGGCCCTCGGTCAGCAGCCGGACGCCGGCGTCTACGTCGGTGAAGCCGACGCTCGGCCAGACGGTGGGGGTGGGCGGTGGCAGCTGTGCGCTTGTGTCGTTCATGAGGCCGAGGATGGCTCCCGCGCGGCGGCGGTGTCTTGAAGGATTGGGAGCTCTTCGCGCAGCCAGGTGGTGACCGTGCAGCCGGCCAGCTCCCGCCACTCGCGGGCGAGATGCGCCTGATCGGCGAACCCGCACGCCGCGGCGGTCTCGGCGAGGGACGGCCGCTCCGGCGCGAGCAGCAGCGAGCGCGCGGACTCGAAGCGGGCGATCCGCGAGGCTTGCTTGGGGGTGACCCCGGTGGTCCGCCGGAAGCGCTCCGACAGATGGCGGCGGCTGTAGCCGACGTGCTCGGCCAGCCGCCTGACCGGCACCCGGCCGCCGCTGCTGAACACCAGCCGCCAGGCCTCCCGCAGCGCCGGGTCGCGCTCGGCGGGGGAGCGCCGGCGGGCGCTGGCATCCGCCAGCCGGGCGACCAGCGCTGCATCGAGCAACCGGAAGCGCTCCGCCCAGTCGTCGGTCATTGCGACGCGCTCGAGCAGCTCCGCGGCGGGTCGCCGACCCAGGACGTCCTCGAGGTCAAGGAGGGCACCGGCCAGCTCGCCCGCCGGCACCCCCAGGAGGGTCTGGCAGCCGAGGGGTGACAGGCCGTACTGGATCCCCTCCTGCGGGCTCGAGGCGTCGATGTGCACCGGAGCCGTGTGCAGCCCGCCCAGCACCCCGTGTGCCGCGATGCCGCCCGCCGGCCCGGAGATCCGCAGCGGTCGGCTCAGCTCGACGACCAGCGTGATGTGGCGCGAGGGCAGACCGCGGTGGACGCCCTCTGGCATGGCCGGCACGGCGTAGCCGTGGGCGCTGTCGACCAGGCCGAGCAGAGCCGGCGCGGGTCGATGCGCAAGGAAGGTCACACGCCGATCCTGCCCGCGCCCGAGAATGGGGGCAACGACTCGATGAACAGGAGTGGCGATGACCCTGACGCGGGTGTGCGTCGCAGGGGCGACCGGCTGGACCGGGCGGGCGGTCGCCGAGGCGGTCCTGGCGGCCGATGACCTGGACCTCGTCTGTGGGGTCGCCCGCTCCGCTGCGGGACGCGACCTCGGCGAGGCCTGGGGCGGCGCCCCGAGCGGCGTGCCTGTGCTGGGCAGCGTCGCCGAGGCCCTGGACGACATGGACGTGCTCGTCGACTACACCTCGCACGCGGCGGTGGGGGAGCACGTCCGCACCGCGGTCGAGCGCGGCGTGGCGGTGGTGGTCGGGTCCTCCGGCCTGACGGCCGAGGACTACGCCGAGATCGATGCCGGGGCGCGGGAGCGGGGTGTCGGGGTCGTCGCGGCCGGCAACTTCTCGCTGACGGCGGCGCTCGCACAGGCCGCCGCGGCGCTGGTCGCGCGTCACCTGCCGAGCTGGGAGATCGTCGACTACGCCTCCGCCTCCAAGCCCGACGCTCCGAGCGGGACGGCGCGTGAGCTCGCCGAGCGGCTGGCCCGGATCCGGCGGCCTCAGGTCGAGATGCCGGTCGAGCAGGTGGCCGGCGCGCCCGAGGCTCGCGGCACCACCATCGGCGGCACCCAGGTCCACTCCGTGCGGCTGCCGAGCTTCGTGGTGTCGACCGAGGTCGTGTTCGGCCTGCCGGACGAGCGTCTGTCGATCCGCCACGACGCAGGAGGGAGCCCCCAGCCCTACGTCGGCGGGACGCTCCTCGCCCTGCGCGCGGTCGGCGGGGTCACCGGCCTGGTCCGCGGCCTCGACACGCTGCTGCTCGGCTCGGACGACCGCGGTCGTGGAACGGCCTAGCGCTGGGTACATCGGGTGTCATGAGCGAGCAGTGGTACTTCTGCCTGAAGCACCAGCGGGTTGAGCCGGCGGGCCAGTGCCGCGCCGATGACCGCATGGGTCCCTACGAGTCGCCCGATGCCGCCGCGCGCTGGCGCGAGCGCCTGGAGGAGCGCGAGGCGCAGCGCGAGCAGGACAAGGACGACTGGGAGCGCGAGGACGAGGCTTGGCAGGCCTGGCCGGAGTAGCGCCGGCGGGTTGGGCCTGGCGGCACGCGGGAACAGCCGCACACCACCGACACCAGGGGGAGCCACGTGCCTGACCAGACGCCTCCGGACGAGGCCCACCAGCGGCCGCCGGGGGTGGGCGACGACGTCATCGAGGCCACCGGCAAGCTGTCCGAGGCCCTCGAGTGGATCGAGCGGGCCCGTGGTCGCCTCTACGACGTCCACCAGATGATCGGGCGGGCCGACTTCTACGTCGGCGACGCCGCCGACCTGCTCGATGAGGCGGGGCACCCCGAGCTGGCGCAGCGGCTGCGCACCGAGATCGTCGGCCGCAACGTCCTGCCGGGCCGCTGGACGTTCCAGATCGTCGAGGAGTTCGACGACCACTACTGGCAGCCGGTGCGCGACCTCGAGCGTGAGGTGCGCGAGGCGCTGGTCCAGGGCCGACGCCACATCTACGAGGCGGAGATGAAGGAGCGGCGCCGCACGCATGGCCAGCCCGGCCACGAGAGCCGCCCGGACGAGCCGGTGAGCTAGTCGGCCCTGAGCTGGAGCCCCAGGTCGCCCGCCATCAGGGTGAGCGAGCTGCCCTCGATGCGGTAGGTGGGCCAGCCGGTCAGCACGGCGATGATGTGCTCGGCCATCGGCTTGATGGGAGCGGGGCAGGCGGCATCGGTCGTCGTGAAGTCGTCGAAGCGGATCACGTCGTTCTCGGCGAACCAGTGGCCCTGGAGGTCGTTGCAGCCGTCGCGGCCGGTGAACGTGCCACCCTCCGCCAGTTGCAGGTGCGCCGCCGCGATCGTGGTGCTCACCGTCCCGTCCGGCCCGGCGCCGCTGATCAGCGACTCGACCCGCCACCTGCCCGTGAGCGGTGCGTCCTGCTCGGGTTCGACCGAGGCGAACAGGAGCCGGGTCCCTCCGCCGGTCAGGATCAGCTGGCCGGAGTCGATCTGCCAGGCCGTGACGGTGGCCAGCCGGTCGAGGAAGTCGCGCTCGCTCTCGTGCACGCCCGGGGCGGGGCAGCCCATCTCAGTCCACATGAGGTCGCCGACCGCGAAGCCGCTGCCGCTGAGGCTGAGCGTCCCGTTGTAGTGGTTGCAGGCGGCCGTGCCCGAGACCCCCGCCTCGGTCACGTCGAGGGTGATGGGGTAGCCCTCGACGCGCTTGGCTCCGTCGAGCAGGATCCAACGTCCCACGGGCAAGGCCTGCGGTGTCCCGCCGCCGCTGCTAAGGGGCGCGAGGCCGCCGCAGCCGACCAGCAGCAGCGCGCAGAGCGCCGCCGCAAGCGCAGAGCTGATCAGCCGGCACATCTCAACCGGTTGGACGTCGACGGCCGCGCTGGTGTTCCCGCGCGGCGGCGGTCAGGGTCGGCGCGTCCGCCGTGGCGGGGACCGGACGTTGCTGTCGTGCGGTGGTGGCGAACACCACCCCCGCCAGCACGATGACCGCGCCGAGCAGCTGGACGGCCGACGGCTGCTCGCCGAGCAGCGCGATGCTCAGCAGGACGGCCAGCACGGGCTGGAGCATCAGCAGCATCGAGGTGACCACGGCCTGCAGACGGGGGAGGGACATCGAGATCAGCAGCCAGCCGAGGACCTGTGCGCTGAGCGCCAGCAGGATCAGCCAGCCGTGCGCCGGCCAGGACGGCACCAGGTCGACGGTCCCCTGGATCCAGCCGAACAGGGTGGACAGCACGGCCGACGTGGCCGTGGCCTCAAGCAGCGGTCCGGCGGGTCGCCGCCGATCCGCGTTGCCGGCGCGCAGCAGCAGCAGGAAGCCCGAGTAGGCCAGAGCGGTGAGCACGCCGAACAGCCCGCCGAGCAGAGGGTTGGAGCCGTAGGCGTCGGCGCCCACCACGCCGGAGATCAGCACCACCCCCATCAGCACCACCGGCAGGGCGGCCAGGATCCGCCAGTGCGGCCGCTCGCCGAGGAAGGCCCAGGCCACGAAGCCGACCAGCAGCACCTGGAGGTTCCCGAGGACCGTGCCGAGACCGGCCCCGACGTACTCGATCGCGTGGTGCCACAGGATCAGGTCGGCCGAGAACATCAGGCCGGCGATCATCGCCAGCCGCACCGAGCGGGCGTCGCGCGGCCCGAAGCGGCGGCGCTCCCAGACGGCGAACACGGCGAGGATCGGGACGGCGTACAGGCAGCGGAACACCGCCGCCGTCACGGGGCTGACGTCGGCCAGCCGCACCAGGATCCCGGAGAAGGCGATGCTGCACGCCCCGGCGGCGCCGGCCAGGAGCGGACGTTCCGCGAGGCGCGCCACGGGGGACGGCGCGGTCGCGGGCGAAGCGGTTGACATGTGCTGCCTCGGTCTGATGGGCGGGCCGGTGCGGCCGCTGCGGCTGCCCGCTGATGCAGAGTATGGGTGCACGCTGCGTCAGCGAGCACGCCCGGCGCCGCAGCCTCCGAGCGGTGACCCGCCGCGAGGCGCTCGGCGAGGGCCCGCAGAGACAGGAGGACGACCGTGGCGAGCCAGGCCCGGCCGCGCGTCGTCGCCGACCTGCGTCTGGTCCGGCTGGTGGGGGAGGGCGGCGAGGGCGAGGTCTGGGAGGCGAGGGACACGCGCGGGCGCCGCCGTGCCCTGAAGCTGATCCGCCCCGACGCGCTGGTGCCACCCGAGGAGGTCGAGCGCCGCGGCCGCTGGCTCCTGGCGATCGACCACCCCGCCCTGGTGGCGGTCCACCGCTGCGGCGTCCTGGAGGGGGCGGGGCTGGACGGCTGGGGCTTCGTCGAGATGTCCTACGTCGACGGCCCGGCGATGGACGACGCCCCTGCGGACCCCGCCGCGCTGGAGCGCCTGGAGCCGCTCGCCGAGGCGCTGGACCACCTGCACGCAGGGACCTGGTCGCAGGGCGTCCCGCTGGTGCACCGCGATGTCAAGCCGGCGAACCTCATCCAGACCGAGGACGGCGGCCTGGTCCTGGTCGACGTCTCCACCTTGCGGGACGTCAGCGATGGCACGCGCACCCGGATCGGCACGCCGCTGTTCGCCGCCCCGGAGGTCGTCACCGGCCGCGCCGGACCGCTGGCCGACGTGTACGCGTTCGCTGCCACCGCCGTCGCCCTGCTGACCGGCGCTCGTCGCAGCGAGCTGGCGTCCCTGCTGGAGAACCCCTACGAGCTCGACGTCCCCGAGGGTCTGCGCGCCGCGCTCTCGGTCGACCCGGCCCGGCGCCCGGTCTCGTGCCGCGCGGCTCTCGACCCCCGCCTGCCGCTGGTGGTGGGCGCGGAGGTCGGCTGGGAGCCCGTTCCGCCGGCCCCCGGGGGGTCAGACGCGGCGCACGGAGACCCCTACGAGGAGGACTGGCTGCCCGCCTCCGCCGCGCGCGAGGATGACTGGCTGCCGCCGGCCTCGGAGGTTCTGCTGGACCCCTGGCACGCCGAGCCGCCCCGCCCGCGCGGCGGGACGGGCGGCTGGTTGGTGGTGCTGGCCGCCGTGGCGGCCGGTCTGGCGCTGACGCTGCCGTCGTCGGCGCAGGGCGACCCCGCGGACCCGCTGCGCTGGCTGGCGATCGCCCCCGTCGCCGCGATCCACCTCGCCGCCTGCCTCGCCGCCGGAGCGAGCAGCGCCGAGAGCGTCTTCGCCCCACCGCTGGCCTGGGCGTCCCTGCTGTCCGACCGTGCCGCCCTGCCGGGTCCGGTGCGGTCGTGGGCGCGCACGAGCCTGCTCGCCTGCACCAGCGTGCTGCTGCTGAGCGCCGTGGGCGCCGGTCTGGAGGGGGTGTCCGGCCTCGACCCCACCTCGGCGGCGGTGCTCGGCAGCACGGCGCTGGCGGCCTGCGTCGCCGTGATCGCCGCGGTCGGCGCCGGGCGCCTGTGGCGCATCGTCCTGTCGCCGGTGTGGGCGCTGGGCGTCGCGATTCTCGCGGTGGGCGCGGCGGCCCTTCTGATCCCGGCGCTGCTGTTCGGGCGCGCGGGGGCCCTGCTGTCCGGCGTCGGCCGCAGCCTTGGCGGCGCCGCGGCCTTCGTGCTCCGATGAGGGCCGGCGCGGCGGCTGGCCCTATGCTCCCGCCCTGACCGCGCACTTCGGACGCGGCTCGAGCACGAGGCCAGAGAGGAGCGACGGCCAGCGATGACGGCCAGGATCATCGACGGCAAGCAGGTGGCGGCGGCGGAGCGGGAGCGCATCGCCACCGAGGTCGCCGAGCTCGCCGAGCGCGGCATCGTCCCGGGGCTGGCCGCGGTGCTGGTCGGCGACGACCCCGCCAGCCATGTCTACGTGGCGGGCAAGGAGCGCGACTGCCAGGCGGTCGGCATGGCCTCGCTGGGCGCGCGCCTGCCGGCCGACATCAGCCAGGACGACCTGCACGCCGAGATCGACCGCCTCAACGAGGACCCCGCTGTGAGCGGGATCATCGTCCAGATGCCGCTGCCCGATCATCTCGACGCGATCGCGGCCCAGGAGCGCATCTCGCCGCTGAAGGACGTCGACGGCCTCGGCCCGGTCAGCGCGGGCCGCCTGCTGCGGGGCGACCCGCTGTTCGTGCCGGCCACGCCGCTGGGCTGCCAGGTCCTTCTGCGCTCGGCGGGCGTGCCGATCGCGGGTGCCGACGTCGTGATCATCGGCCGCTCGCAGCTGGTCGGCCGCCCGCTGGCGATGCTGCTGGCGGCCAAGGGCCCGGACGCCAACGCCACCGTCACCATGTGCCACACCGGCACGCGCGACCTGGCGGCGCACACCCGCCGCGCCGACATCGTCGTCGTGGCTACGGGGGTTCCGCACACCCTGACCGGTGACATGGTCAAGCCCGGCGCCGCGGTGCTTGACGTCGGCATCAACCGGCGCGAGGACGGCACCTTGTTCGGCGACGTGGACTTCGACGAGGTCGCCGAGGTCGCCGGCTGGATCACGCCGGTGCCCGGTGGCGTTGGACCGATGACGAGGGCCATGCTGCTGCACAACACCCTGCTGGCGGCGCGCCTGCAGGCCGAGACCGTCTGATCGTCAGCACGTGGATCTGGGGGTAGGGAGGCTTTCGCGTCGCCCGAAGGGGGGACGCTAGTCTCCGAACGCTGGCCGGGCGTTCCCGGTCGCGCGTTCGGATCGAGCCAGGGAGCCAAGAAACCGTGAAGATCACCGTAGTCGGTGCAGGCAAGTACGGGTCCACGACCGTCCAGCGCATCGCCGCGGCGGGCTACGCCGACGAGGTCGTGATGACCGACATCGTCGAGGGCCTCCCACAGGGTCTGGCGCTGGACATGAACCAGTCACGTCCGCTCGAGCGCTATGAGACCCCCGTGATCGGCACAAACGACTACGGCCCCACCGCGGGCAGCGACATCGTGGTCGTGACCGCCGGCAAGCCGCGCAAGCCCGGCATGAGCCGGATGGACCTGTTGACCGACAACGCCAAGATCGTCGGCGGCATCGCGCGCGAGATCGCGGCCACCTCGCCGGACGCCGTCGTCATCGTGGTCTCCAACCCGCTCGACGAGATGACCGCCCTGTTCCAGCGGGTGTCCGGGTTCCCCACCGAGCGGGTCATGGGGCAGGCCGGGATGCTCGACTCGGCGCGCTTCGCGGACAAGATCGCCGCGGCGGCGGGCGTGTCCCCCCTGGCCGTGTCCGCGCTGACGCTCGGTTCGCACGGCGACACGATGGTGCCCGTCCCCTCGCACACCACGGTCGACGGCAAGCCGCTGACCGAGGTCCTCGACGCCGACACCATCGCCGACCTCGTGCAGCAGACGCGCGACGGCGGCGCCGAGGTCGTGGCGCTGCTGAAGACCGGCTCGGCCTACTACGCGCCCTCCTCGGCCGCGGCAAAGATGGTCGAGGCCATCGCGACCGACAGCGGTGCCGAGATGCCCGTGTGCGCCTGGGTCGACGGCCAGTACGGCATCGAGGGCGTCTACCTCGGCGTGCTGGCGCGGCTGGGCCGCGGCGGCGTGCAGGAGGTGGTCGAGATCGACCTCACCGACGAGGAGCGCGCCAACCTGCTCAAGGCCGCCGAGGCCGTGCGCGCCAAGCAGGCCGACATCGACTCGCTGGTCTAGCACCGGTCCGGGCGGCGTCCGCCGCCCGGTCTCCCGGCTTCCCTTCCCAACCGACTACCTCAGGGGCTGTAGATGACCCGTCAACGACGAAACGCACCACCGCAGACCGGACGTCGCCAGCGCCCCGACACGCCGGGGGAGCGCGTCCGCCGGCGGCTCAGCGCAGCACCCGAGATCGAGCTCACCGAGGAGGAGCTGCGCGCCCTCGCGGACGAGGGCATCGACCCTGACGAGGTGCGCCGCCTCGCACGGGAGGACAGCTCGCTGGCCGAGGCCAGCCTGCACGACCGCGACACCGCACGCGACGTGCTCGAGGGGATGACCATCCTGGAGGACGGCGAGGACTGAGCCCAAAGGAGCGGGGATGACCGATCCAGGCAGCACCCAGGACGTCCGCGAGAGCCGCGAGGCGATCGAGAACCTGCTGAGGGAGGGGCGCACGTTCCCACCCTCGGAGGAGTTCGTCGCCCAGGCGCTGGTGAACGACCCGGCCGTCTACGAGGAGGCGGAGCGGGATCCCGAGGGCTGGTGGGCGGCTCAGGCCTCCCAGCTGCGCTGGCAGCGGCCATGGGACCGGGTGCTCGAGTGGAACCCCCCGCACGCCCGCTGGTTCTCCGGCGGGATCCTCAACGCGAGCGAGAACTGCCTGGATCGCCACATCGAGGCCGGATACGGCGACCAGGTCGCCTACCACTGGGAGGGTGAGCCGGGCGACCGGCGCACGATCACCTACGCCCAGCTGCGCGACGACGTCTGCCGCTTCGCCAACGCGCTCAAGGCGCTCGGCGTGTCCAAGGGCGATCGCGTCAACATCTACCTGCCGATGATCCCCGAGCTGCCGGTGGCGATGCTCGCCTGCGCGCGCATCGGCGCGATCCACTCGGTGGTGTTCGGGGGCTTCTCCGCCAAGGCCCTGATCGACCGCATCGACGACGCGGACGCGCGCGTCCTGATCACCGCCGACGGCGCCTACCGCAAGGGCAACGTCGTGCCGCTCAAGGCCTCGGCGGATCGGGCCATGGAGGGCACAGACCGCATCTCGACCTGCATCGTCGTGCGCCGCACCGGCGAGGACGTGCCGATGCGCGAGGGCCGCGACGTCTGGTACCACGACCTCGTCGCGGACCAGCCGGCCGAGTGCTCGCCCGAGCCCATGGACGCCGAGGATGTCCTGTACATCCTCTACACGTCTGGGACGACCGGTAAGCCCAAGGGGATCGTCCACACGACGGGCGGCTACCTGACCCAGGTCGCGGCCACCCACCGGCTCGTGTTCGACCTCAAGCCGGACAGCGACATCTACTGGTGCGCGGCGGACATCGGCTGGGTGACCGGGCACAGCTACATCGTCTACGGCCCCCTGGCCAACCGCGCCACCAGCGTGCTGTACGAGGGCGCCCCCGACCACCCGGCACGGGACCGCTTCTGGGAGATCGTGGAGCGCTACGGCGTCACGATCCTCTACACGGCGCCGACCGCCATCCGCGCCTTCATGAAGTGGGGCACCGACCTGCCGGCCGCCCACGACCTCAGCAGCCTGCGCCTGCTCGGCAGCGTCGGCGAGCCGATCAACCCCGAGGCCTGGACCTGGTACCACGAGCACATCGGCGGTGGACGTGCGCCGGTTGTCGACACGTGGTGGCAGACCGAGACCGGCGCGATCATGATCACGCCGCTGCCCGGGATCACCGTCGCCAAGCCGGGCTCGGCCATGCGGGCGTTCCCCGGCATCAAGGCCGTCGTGGTCGACAACGACGGCAACCCGGTCGCCCCCGGCGAGGGCGGCTACCTCACCCTCCAGCGGCCGTGGCCGTCGATGCTGCGCACCCTCTGGGGGGACGACGAGCGCTACCGCGAGACCTACTGGTCGCGCTTCGGCGAGGACGTCTACTTCGCCGGCGACGGCGCCAAGCTCGACGAGGATGGCTCCATCTGGCTGCTCGGCCGCGTCGATGACGTCATGAACGTGTCCGGGCACCGCATCTCCACCACCGAGGTCGAGTCGGCGCTGGTCGACCACCCCGCTGTGGCCGAGGCCGCGGTCACCGGCCGCTCGGATGAGCTGACCGGCCAGGCGATCGTCGCGTTCGTGACCCTGCGCGGCGGCCAGGAGGGCACGGACGAGCTCGCGGCTGAGCTGCGCGAGCACGTCGCCGACAAGATCGGCAAGATCGCCCGGCCCGCCAACGTGCTGTTCACCGACGACCTGCCGAAGACGCGCTCCGGCAAGATCATGCGCCGGCTGCTCCGCGACATCGCAGAGGGCCGCGAGCTCGGCGACGTGACGACCCTCGCCAACGCCGACATCGTCGCGCGCCTGAAGGAGACCAAGGTCTAGCCCGGCGCCTGGAGGTGCCATGAAGCCGACCGCAGCACCCGTCCGGCCGCTCCTGCTCCCGCTGCTGCTGGTGGCTCTGCTGCTCGCACTCGCGCCGGGACCTGCTGCGGCGCAGCCCGCGACGTTCGAGCGCTACGCCGGCCAGAACCGCTTCGAGACCGCGCGCCTGATCGCCGAGGACACCTTCGACGCGGCCGAGCGGGTGATCATAGCCAGCGCGCAGGACTGGCCGGACGCCCTGGCCGGCGGCTACCTCGCGGGGCAGCTGGACGCCCCGCTGCTGCTCGTCGCACGCGACGCGGTGCCCGATCCCACGCTGGAGGCGCTGGAGGCGCTGGGCGCCGAGTCCGTGACGCTGCTGGGTGGGGAGGCGGCGATCCGCCCCGCCGTGGCCGCGCAGCTGGAGCAGGCGGGCTATGAGGTCGAGCGCCGCTCCGGCGCCTCCCGCTACGAGACCGCCGCCGCCATCGCCGCCGTCGGCGTCGAGGTGGGGCTCTGGGGTGGGCAGCGCACCGCGATCGTCGCGTCGGGCGAGGGCTTCGCGGACGCCCTGGTCGCCTCGGCTCTGGCGTTCTCCGAGGGCTTCCCGATCCTGCTCACCCCGGGGGCACGGCTGCACCCCGTGGTCGCCGAGGCCCTGTCTGAGCTGGACATCGAGCGCGTGCTCGTCCCCGGTGGAGCCGCTGCCGTCGCCGACGGCGTCGTCGCGGCGATCGAGGCGCTGGAGATCGAGGTCGTGCGCGTCCGCGAGGAGGGCGGCGGGCGCTGGGAGACGGCGCTGGCGCTGGCTGACCTCGCCAGCACCGAGTTCGGCTACAGCCGCGAGCACCTCGACTTCGCGACCGGCTTCGACTTCGCCGACGCGCTGTCGATGGGGCCGCACGCCGGGCTGCTCGAGGCGCCCCTGCTGCTCACCCCCGGCACACAGAGCGAGCCGCCGGCCGCTGTGACGAACTGGCTGGCGCTGCACGCCTGCGACATCGACTCCGCCCACATCGGCGGGGGTGAGGCGGCCGTGAGCAGCGCCAACGCCGAGGCGCTCGCAGCGGCCGCCGGCGACTGCGACGACGACCGCTACGACGTGCGGATCAACGAGCGCACCGTCACCCCCGGCGAGGTGGTGCAGGCGCTCTTCACCGTCCCGGACGAGCGCCAGCTGGCCGCGATCGCGGTGGCGGGCCCCTGCGTGCGGGGCGCCGACATCTGGACCAGCAACACTCTGGCCCCGGCCGCCGACGACATCCTCGCCGGCTTCCAGATCGACGCCGGGGCCGAGCCCGGCGACTGCCGGATCGTGTTCACGCTCCGCCACGGCGACGGCAGCACCGTCGACCTGGTCCGTGAGGTGACGGTCGGCGCGGGCTAGCTCACGATAGGTCGGCCGGCAGCAGCGAGAACACGAGCATCGACTCGTATCCGCTGGTGCGCACCGCGGGCGAGGCGGCGCGCCGCAACCCCTCGCGGGTGCAGCCGGCCCACTCGCAGGCGCGCTGCGATGCGATGTTCTCGGGGTGCACGAGCAGCTCGACCCGGTGGACGTCATAGGTCGAGAAGACGTGACCCGCCAGCAGCCGTATTGCCCGCGAGGTGAGGCGCTGCCCGCGAGCCTCCGAGCGCAGCCAGTAACCCATCTCGCACTCGCCCGGCTTGCCCTCGAACCGGGCGCCGATGGCCCCGAGCAGCCGCGGCGCGCCGACCCGGCGGATCGCCAGGTTCAGCGCCGACCCGGTGGCGCACTGCTCGCGCTGGTGCGCCAGGAAGTCGTAGGCGTCGGCCAGCGAGTAGGGGACCGGAACGGGGATCCAGCGCGCGATGTCAGCGTCGTCCGCGCCCGCCTGGATGTCCGCGGCGTCCTCGTCGCGCAGCCCGTCCAGCGCGATCATGCCGTCGCTCAACGGCGGTTCCGGCACGCTCAGCGGTGCTGGCGGCCAGCGGCGGTCTGACATCCCGGCTCCCTTGCGTACGATCGGTGCGGCTTCGCGCGTCGACGACCTTGAAGGAGTGAACCGTGGCACGGGTCTTCAGCGGCATCCAACCCACGAATGACCCCCATCTTGGCAACTACATCGGGGCCATCAGCCGATGGGCTCGTGATCAGCAGCCCGAGCACTACTTCTGCGTCGTCGACCTGCATGCCATCACGGTCCCCCAGGATCCGGCAGAGCTGCGCAAGCGAACCCTCGAGCTGGCCACCTGGCTGCTGGCCGCCGGGCTCGACCCCGACGTCTGCACGCTGTTCGTCCAGTCGCAGGTGCCGGAGCACCCGCAGCTGTGCTGGGTGCTCGAGTGCACCGCCGGCTATGGCGAGCTGCACCGCATGACCCAGTTCAAGGACAAGTCCGAGGGGCGCGAGCACGTCTCCGCCGGCCTGCTCACCTACCCGGTGCTCCAGGCGGCCGACATCCTGCTCTACCAGGCCGACGAGGTCCCGATCGGCGAGGACCAGCGCCAGCACCTGGAGCTGACCCGCGACATCGCGCAGCGCTTCAACCACCGCTACGGCGAGACGTTCACCGTCCCGACCCCCACGTTCCCGCAGGCGGGGGCGCGGATCATGGACCTCCAGCTGGTCGACAAGAAGATGTCGAAGTCGCTGCCGCCCGCGGGGACGATCCTGCTGTCGGAGAGCGAGGAGCAGACGCGCAAGAAGATCCTGCGCGCCGTCACCGACTCCGGTAACGAGATCCGCGCTGGCGAGGACAAGCCCGGCGTGACCAACCTCCTCGACCTCATGTCGGCGGTGACCGGCGCCACGATCCCCGAGCTCGAGTCGCACTTCTCCGGCAAGGGCTACGGCGACTTCAAGAAGGAGGTCGCCGAGGCCGTCAACGCCTTCCTGCGCCCGGTCCGCGACCGCTACGCCGAGCTGTCGGCCGATCCCGGCGCCGTCGCCGAGGCCCTGGCCAAGGGACGCGACAAGGCGCGCGAGGTCGCCGCCGCCACCGTGGAGCTGGTGTGGGAGCGCGTCGGCTTCCTGTCCTAGCCGCACGCCGCCGGCCATGAACGTCGTCAGCCTCGAGGGGGTGCGCAAGCAGCACGCCGAGAAGGTCGTGCTGGACGGCATCACCATCGGCGTCGACGACGGCGAGCGCGTCGGGGTCATCGGCGTCAACGGCAGCGGCAAGTCGACCCTGCTGCGGATCGTCGCGGGCGTCGACGAGCCGGACGCCGGACGGGTGGTCCTGGGCAACCACGTGCGCGTCCACTACCTGCCGCAGGAGCCGCAGCTCGACCCGGGTGACTCGGCCCTCGGCGCGGTTCTGGGCGCGGAGACCCCGCTGGCCCGCACCGCCCGGGAGTTCGAGCGCGCGACCGCGGCGGTCCGTGCCGCGCCCGAGGACGCGGCCGCGCACGAGCGGCTTGAGCGCGCGACGGCGGCCATGGACTCAACCGGTGCGTGGGACCTGGAGCACCGCGCGCGGGGCCTGCTCGACCGTCTCGGCATCACGGATCCGGAGGCCCCCGTGGCGGGCCGCAGCGGCGGCCAGCGCAAGCGCATCGCCCTCGCCGCCGCTCTGGTCGAGCCGGCCGAGCTGCTGATCCTGGACGAGCCGACCAACCACCTCGACGTCGAGGTCGTCGAGTGGCTGGAGGGTGTGCTCGCCGGCTGGACCAACGCGCTGCTGCTGGTGACCCACGACCGCTACCTGTTGGACAGCGTCGTCACCCGCGTCGTCGAGGTGCACGAGGGGCGCCTGCACAGCCACGGCGGCGGCTACGCCGACTACCTGGAGGCGCGGCGCCTGCGCGAGGAGCAGGCCGCCGCCGCCGACCGGCGGCGTGCCAACCTCGCCCGCACCGAGCTCGAGTGGCTGCGCCGAGGACCGCGCGCCCGGACCTCCAAGGCTCGCTACCGGCTGGAGCGCGCCCGCGAGCTGGTCTCGGCCGAGCGCTACCGCGAACCCGACCAGCTCGAGATCGCCCTGCCCTCGCGGCGCATCGGCAGCAAGGTCGTCAACCTGCACAACGTCGGCAAGCGCTACGGGGACCGCGTCGTCCTGCGCGACGTCGACTACCGGATCGCACCCGACGACCGCATCGGCGTGGTCGGACCGAACGGCAGCGGCAAGACGACCCTGCTGAACCTCATCGCCGGCCGGCTCGAGCCGGATGCGGGCAGCGTGCGGATGGGGGAGACGGTCCACGTCGGCTACTACGGCCAGGACCCGCGCCCGCTGCCGCCGCGCACGCGGGTCTTCGACGTCGTGCACGAGACGGTGCGGGAGACGCAGCTGACCAGCGGGTTGAAGGTGGCCTCCGGCCAGCTGCTGGAGCGCTTCCTGTTCGACGACGACGCCCAGCGTGCCTACGTCGAGGAGCTGTCCGGTGGTGAGCGCCGGCGCCTCGAGCTGCTCCTGGTGCTGGCCGACGCCCCGAACCTGCTGATCCTCGACGAGCCCACCAACGACCTGGATCTCGACACGCTTGCGGTGCTCGAGGCCTATCTAGACGAGTGGAAGGGCGCGCTGGTCGTCGCCAGCCACGATCGCTACTTCCTCGACCGCGTGTGCGACTCGCTGTTCGGCATCGAGCCGGATGGGACGGTGCTCCACCACCCCGGCGGCTGGAGCGCCTGGCGTGAGCGCCGCGCCGAGCAGGCCGCGGCCCACCGCTCGGCCCGCCGCTCCAGCCCGGCGCCGCAGCGCGAGCGCGAACGACCGGCGGGGCCGCGCAAGCGCAGCTACAACGAGCAGCGCGAGCTCGAGGAGCTCGAGGCCAGGATCCAGGAGCTGGAGGCGCGGCGCGCCGAGCTGACCGCCGCGGTGCAGGCCGTGGGAGACGACTACGTGGAGGCGGGCCGCCTCGGCACCGAGCTGGCCGCGGTCAGCGCCGACCTGGAAGCCGCCGAGACCCGGTGGCTGGAGCTGTCGATGATCGGAGAGAGCTGATGTCGCAGACGCCCGCGGAGCCCGACCGGCCCGCACCGCTGGCCGCGCCCCTGGTCTGGATCGACTGCGAGATGACCGGTCTCGACCCCGAGGTCGAGGTCCTGGTCGAGATCGCCGTCATCGTCACCGACGGCCAGCTCCAGCGCATCGAGGAGGGCCCCGACCTCGTCATCTCCCAGCCGCCCGAGGTGCTCGAGCGCATGGCCGACGTGGTCCGCCAGATGCACGCCGAGTCGGGGCTGACCGAGGCGGTCCTGGCCTCGGAGATCGACGTCGCCGAGGCCGAGCGGCAGGTCCTCGACTTCATCCGCCGCTTCGTGCCCGAGCCGCGCTCGGCGCCGCTGGCCGGCAACTCGGTCCACGCGGACCGCGCCTTCCTGCGCCGCTACATGCCGGCCCTCGAGGGCCACCTGCACTACCGCAACGTGGACGTCTCCACGGTCAAGGAGCTGGCGCGCCGCTGGTACCCGGGCGTGCTGGATGACGCCCCGCCGAAGGCCGGCGGCCACCGCGCCCTGGCGGACATCCGCGAGTCCATCGAGGAGCTGCGCTGGCTCCGCCAGGCCATCTTCCGCTAGGCCCGACCCAACCCCGGCCGCCACCCCCACGCCCACCCCCACCCACGTTCGATGTTGTTCTCGGCGGACATGTCCGCCGAAAACAACATCCAAGGGCGGGTGACCTGGGCGGGCCGCAGCCTGGTCGGGCGGCGGCAGCTCTGCGCTCAGCCGCCCAGGTCGCTGTCGGCGGGCAGGCCGCCGAAGACCGGGTCGACGCAGGCGAGGTCAGGGTCGACGACCGCGGCGATCGCGTCGAGCTTGTCGCGAGTGGGGTCGATCACCTGGAGCTCCAGGTAGGCGAAGAAGCTCGAGGCGCTGACCACCGGCGGGTCGCCCTGGTGCAGCGGCAGGATCGCCTCCTGCGCCGCGGCGAGCTCCGCCATGGTGTAGGGGGTCTCGACCACCCGGAAGCTCTCGCCTGGGTGGCGTTCGGAAAGCCGCTGCCGGTGGCCCTCGACGTCGCCGGTCACTCCGACGACCCATTCGCCGGCGGGTTGGTCGACCATGAACCAGCCGAAGGTGTCGGCGTGCTCGGCGGCATAGGGCCCCTGGATGTCCTCGGCGACGGTGAAGTCCATCGCGCGCAGCGTGGAGTCGGACCCCTCGGGCCAGTCCTCGACCAGCTCCCTGCGCGGGTCGGGCAGCTCGGAGCAGCGGCGCAGCGGGTGGTCGGCGAAGACCTCGTCCAGCTCGGTCTGGGTCATCTGCTCCGCCGGCGCGGGCGGCGGCGGAGCGTCCGGTCCGTCGTAGGGCGGCAGCTGGAGCTCCTGCTCGATGTCGCCGAAGGCCTCGTGCTCGCGGATCCGCAGCGTCACCCTCTGGCCGAGGTCGCCGCGGTGGAACGCGATGGCGTACGCAGTCGGGATGAGCGGCTGGGCGCAGCCTCCAGGCGGCTGGACGAACACAGGTGACAGGATCCCGGCCGACAGCCGGACCTCGAGCACCTCGTCCGGGCAGGCGTCCTCGGGTCGGGTGACGACCACGACGATGTGCTCGGCGAAATCGATCGTCGGCGGTTGTCCCTCGAACGCGTACCGCGCCCAGGCGGAGCCGAGGTCGCCGTCCGCCTCGATCAGCTCCACGGTGCCGATCTCCGCGCCCCGCTGGGAGACCCCGAGGACCTCGAACCAGATCGCGTCCGGGTGGACGGCGACGCCGGGCGGGGTGTCATCGTCGGTCGGAGGTGGGGTGGGAGTCGCCGTCTCGGTCGCCGAGGACGACCCGGTCGAGCCCTCGAGCTCGATTGGGTCGGTGCCGCAGGCCGCGGCTACCAGCAGCATCAGCAGCGCGATGATCAGCCTGGTCAGCATCGCCATCCCCTCCCCGAGCGGCTCCACCTGGTGGGACGCACGGGCGGCCCGCAGCGTTCCCGGCGGCCGCAGGCACCGAGCCTACTGACGGCCACGTCGCTTGCGGGATGCCGGACGCGTCGCAGCGCGTCTGGGGACCCCCACGCTCCTGTTAGTCTCTTGGGGCGGGCCGGTCCGGGCCGCATGGGCATGCAGCGACAGCCTCGGAGTGCAGCGATGGCCACACAGGTCACACAGGGCAAGGGTGCGCCCGCCTCTGGTACGGCGGGAGCTGGGGGCGGGGCGCAGCCGGTGACACCTCGGCGCACCCGCCGCAGCTGGTTCGGCGATCTCTACCGCTCGGCCGTCGGCAAGAAGTACGTGATGGCCATCAGCGGGATCATCCTGATGGGCTACGTGTTCGCCCACATGATCGGGAACCTGAAGCTCTACCTGGGCGAAGACTCGCTGAACCACTACTCGGAGTGGCTCCGCACCTTCGGGGAGCCGGTCCTGCCGCGCACGGGCTTCCTGTGGATCATGCGCGTCGTGCTGGTCCTCGCCGTGGGCTTCCACATCCACGCCGCGTGGGCCCTGACGCAGATGAACCGGCGGGCGCGGCGCACCCGCTACGCCTCCAAGCGCGACTTCATCGCCGCCGACTTCGCCGCCCGCACGATGCGCTGGACCGGCATCATCGTCGCCCTGTTCGTGATCTTCCACGTGATGGACCTGACCCTGGGCGCGACGGGCGCCGAGTTCGAGCACGGCCAGGTCTACGACAACATGATCGCCAGCATGTCGCGGCCCCTGGTCGCCGCGTTCTACGTCCTGGCCAACCTGGCGCTCGGCTTCCACCTCTATCACGGTGCCTGGAGCCTGTTCCAGAGCATGGGCTGGAACAACCGCCGCTTCAACGCCTGGCGCCGCTACTTCGCGATCGCGTTCGCCGTGATCGTCGTCGGCGGCAACGTCACCTTCCCACTCGCGATCCAGCTCGGGATCGTCTAGCCGGTGACCCCGGCGCATCCCCCCGGCGACCGCAGCGGCAGCGCAGCGAAGAGGACCGAACAGATGTCACTGGACTCCAAGATCCCCACCGGGCCGATCGAGACGGCCTGGGACGACCACCGCTTCTCGCTCAAGCTGGTCAACCCCAACAACAAGCGGCGCTTCGAGATCATCGTGGTCGGCACCGGGCTGGCGGGGGCGTCGGCGGCCGCGACGCTCGGCGAGCTGGGCTACCGCGTGAAGGTCTTCACCTTCCACGACTCGCCCCGGCGCGCCCACTCGATCGCCGCCCAGGGCGGGATCAACGCCGCCAAGAACTACCGCAACGACGGCGACTCGATCTTCCGGCTGTTCTACGACACCGTGAAGGGCGGCGACTACCGCTCGCGCGAGGCCAACGTCTACCGGCTGGCCCAGGTCTCCAACGAGATCATCGACCAGGCCACCGCGCAGGGCGTCCCCTTCG
>CAZVUW010000035.1:0-27134 GCA_964629825.1 uncultured Actinomycetota bacterium | reverse complement strand
CCAGGTTCTCGAACCCGGTGAGGTGCTCGTCGACGGCGGCGTACTGGCCGGACAGGCCGATGCGCCCACGCACCGACTCCGGGTCCGCCACCACGTCGACCCCCGCGACCCGCGCCGTGCCGCCATCCGGAACCAGAAGGGTGGTCAGCACGCGGACGGCCGTGGTCTTGCCGGCCCCGTTGGGGCCGAGCAGCCCCAGCACGGTGCCCGCGGGAACGGTCAGGTCGAGACCATCGAGCGCCACGACGTCGCCGTAGCGCTTGGTCAGCCCGACCGCTTCGATCATGTCTGTCATATACGCCTCCTGTGATCTGCGGCGTGCCTCGCGACGAGGAGCACGCGCGCAGTGGGGTGGACGTCCCGAGTGGGGCGAACTGATCGGTCCGCGCAAAACCTAGAAGCCAACTAGGACAGATTGTGTCCGCGTGGTCTGGCAGATTGTGCATATGACCGACCCGACCTCGCGGATGCTGCGGCTGCTGTCGCTGCTGCAGACACATCGCCACTGGTCGGGGACGGAGCTGTCGGAGCGCCTCGGCGTCAGCACCCGCACGATCCGGCGCGACGTGGAGCGCCTGCGCAGCCTCGGCTACCCGGTGGCGGCGCTGGCCGGTGTCGAAGGCGGCTATCGGCTCGAGGCCGGCAGCGAGCTGCCGCCGCTCCTGGTCGACGACGAGGAGGCGATCGCGATCGCGATCGGCCTGCGCACAGCCGCGGCGGGCACGGTGGCGGGCATCGAGGAGATCTCGCTGCGCGCGCTGACGAAGCTCGAGCAGGTCCTGCCGAACCGGCTGCGCCGCCGTGTGAACGCGCTGCACACGTACATGGTGCCCCTCACCGGCGCCGCCGGGACCGTGGATCCGGAGACGCTCGCGCAGATCAGCCTCGCCTGCCGCGATCGGGAGCGCCTGCGGTTCCGCTATCGCACCTATGACGGCACCGTTGCGCGCAGGATGACCGAGCCGCACCGCCTGGTCGCGGCGGGCCGCCGCTGGTACCTGGCCGCCTGGGACGTCGACCGCGGCGACTGGCGGACCTTCCGGGTGGATCGGATGGACGAGCTGCAGGCGACCGGTGTGCGCTTCGCTGAGCGCGAGCCGCCCGCCGACGACGTGGCCGCCTGGGTCGCCGACGCCATCCGCGCCCCGTT
This sequence comes from uncultured Actinomycetota bacterium, assembly GCA_964629825.1. Lineage (GTDB taxonomy): Bacteria > Actinomycetota > Nitriliruptoria > Euzebyales > Egibacteraceae > CAZVUW01. The sequence continues at coordinate 25,984 of CAZVUW010000035.1, read as the reverse complement.
CAGCCGTCACCACGCGACCGTGCGGATGCACGTGCCCCATCAGGTCGTCGCCGACCGTCTGCCGCCGTCGGCCGGAGTCTTGGAGGTGGAGTCGGAGGAGACGTGCGTTCTGCGGACCGCCACCGACTCGCTCGAATGGCTGGCCCTGTTCGTCGGCGTGCTCGGGGTCGACTTCGAGGTCCTTGAGCCCCCGGAGCTGACCGCGGTCGTCGCGGACATCGGTGAGCGGCTGCAGCGGGCCGCGGCGGTCTCCCGACTCCGATCGGGGGAGCCGTTTGCCCCCGGTCAGGGTCGGGAAGACATCGCCGAAGCCATTGACCCCTCTACCTCCGATGGGACCGCCACATGATCATCCTCGGCATCATCCTCATCCTGCTCGCGGCTCTGCTCGACGTGCCGCCGATCCTGTACACGATCGGGATCGTGCTGGTGGTGGTCGGCGTGGTCCTGTGGATCCTGGGGTCGATGGGGCGCGCGGTCGGAGGACGCCGGCACTACTGGTAGCGGTCCTGGGGTCGGCGGGCTAGCCCAGGACGTCGCAGAAGGCTGCGAGCACCCTCTGGTCGATCACGCCATCGGGGATGAGCTCGGGTGATCCACGCGAAAGGGGCACCCGTTCGGGCGCCCCTTTCGCCGCTGCTGGGCCGGTCGGCTACGACGACGCGGCGCGAACCTCAAGGATCTTCGCGGCCAGCTCGCGCAGCGCGGCCGCGTCGCCCTGGTTGGGCTTGTCCTTGTTCTCGATCACGTCCGCCTGCCACAGGAGCAGGTGGATGGCCCGGTCCAGGTGTGCGAGGGCCGGACCCTGCTTGCGCGGCAGGTCGATCCAGGCCTCGGCCATCTCAAGGGCGTGGCGCACCTTGGCCTCGAGGCCCTCGGTGATGCCACCCGCGGCGACGAGCTCGTCAAGCTGATCGCGCGCGCCCTCGAAGTCCCGGATGACGAGCGTGGCCTCGCGGTAGCCGTCGTCGGTGCCGTCGGGCTCGTAGCCGCCCTCGATGTTGCCGGCGGGGTCCACCGAGAACCACTTGAACGTCGTGGTCTCCGTCACGTGCAAGATCTCCCCGCCCTCGCGGATGCCCGCCGCCTGGTAGCGCGGCGACTCGAGGGTCGGGCGGCTGCCGTCGGTTGTGTAGTAGACGGTCGCCGGCTCGCTGGTCTCGAAGCGGACCTCGACGGTGGAGTTGTAGGTGCCACCGCCGGGCTCCAGCGTCGCCGTCGGCGGCTGGTCGTCGTGCCCGAACTCGGCGGCGATGCGGAACATCTCCATCACGCCGTTGGCGTACTCCATGGTCTCGCCATGGCCGCGCTGCTCCCAGTTCGGCTGGAACGAGCCGCCCACCCAGCGGCGGGTGGCCGGATCCCAGACGGAGCCTCCGACCTCCCAGCCGAAGGCGTAGATGCCGTAGTTGTTGTAGAGGTCCTCGCGGACGTTGCCGGCCGAGGAGTACAGGACGTCCGCCGAGCCGCCGACGGCGTCGGGCCGGACGACGGTGTCCTGGTGGGCCTTCACGTGCGACAGGATCCGGTCGGCCATCTGCCAGTAGTAGGCCTCGTCACGCATCTCGGGACGCGGCGTGGTGATGCGGCCCTGTGCGATGTAGGCGCCAGGCTGCCAGAACAGCTGGCCGCCGTTGGAGTGGATTGTCATGAAGAACTTGATGTTCGGGTTCTCCTCGACCAGGGCGATGATGTTCTTGGTCTCCGGCTCGGACAGCTTCTCCGGGCCCTGGTAGGTGTCGCTGGTGCAGCTGAACGAGGCACCCGAGTAGCCGTCGTGCCCCGACCCGACGCGGTAGTTGCGGTTGAGGTCGACGCCCCAGTTGCCGCGGCGGCCCGGGTCGGAGTTGGCGTCGTCGCAGTAGTTCGTCATGTTGCGACGCTGCGCGGAGCGGTCGAAGAAGCTGTAGTGCGAACCGTCCGGGTTGTTGGACGGGATCACCCAGATGTCCACGTCCTCGAGGATCCGAGCCGTCTCGGCGTCGGTCTCGTAGTTGGCGAGCAGCCGCTCGACGGTCTCGAGCGCGACCACCGGCGGCACCCACTCGCGGGCGTGGTCCTGGGCGATGATCAGCACGCCCGGACGCGAGCCGTCGCGGTGCTTGCCGATGCGGATGGCGCGCATGTGGAAGGGACCGCGCTCGATCTCGGCCGGGGCGGCCAGGAAGTCGCTCAGGGCGACCGGCTCGGTCGGCGCGACGACCCCGTTGCCGGCGTTGCCGCGGTAGGTGTGGGAGTAGACCAGCCCGTTGCTGCCCTCGCGCAGGGCGGCGGCGACCTGTGCGGCGGTGCTCGTGACCGCGCCGCTCTCGTCGGTGGCGAGGTTCACCTTGATGGCGTTGCCGTTCACCTCGACGGACAGCGGCGAGCTGGGCGTGCCGGGGTTGGCGAACTCGACGGTGATGTCATTGCCGCCCTCGTGCCCCCAGGCGGTCGATGTCACGACGACGGCGGAGGCGTTGGCCGAGCCGATGGTGGCCTGCGCCTTGCGCTGGTAGCCGTTGGTCTCGTATGGGAGCTCGACGATCTCGGCCACGCTCGGATGCTGGGCGGCGAGCTCCTCGATGCGGTTGAAGAGCTGGGTCGGGTTCTTGTAGCCGTCGATGAAGTTCCACTTGTAACCCGGGCGTGACGTCAGCGGCTCGACGTCATGCAGCCAGTCCGACACGTAGCCGACGTCCGAGCCACCGCGACGGCTGGTGACCTGGACGCGGTGGGGCCGCGGTCCGTCGATGGGGATCAGGATGCGGTGGTACATGTAGACCCCGGAGTCGTGGTAGAGGCTCATGAGCTGGGACCCGCCCGAGTCGAGCGGCGTCCCAACGCCGGTGTCCCACGAGACGGTCAGGCAGACCAGCGCCGGGTCCGGGTTGTTGCAGTTGGTGTTCTGGTTGGGCCCGAGCGAGGACTTGGCCTCGACCGAGAGGAAGCCCTGGCCCTTGGTGGTGAAGTAGTCGACGCGGCCGACCTTCACCGTGTCGGCGGGGAGGTCAGACTCCTCGGCAGCAGCGGCCGCGAACGGAAGGGCGAAGAGCTGCGCGCTGTCGGCGCTGGCCGCGATGGCGTCCTGCCGCTCCAGGTAGGTGAGGCCGCCGGGCAGCACCTCGACACCCTGCGCCCTCAGCTCCGCGAGCTGCTCGTCGGTCACGAAGGCGTCGATCTCGACCCCATCCGGCACCCGCTCGAAGTTGTGCGCCGTGTCGATGCCGGCGTCGTGCAGCTCGTCGATCGCGGCGACGCCGTCGAGCCGTAGCCGCACAAAGGTGATCGGATCCGGTTCCTCGAGCGGGGAGCGGTCCGCTCCGTCATCCGCATATCCAGGTACAAGCAGGGTGGCGAACAGCAGCAGGGCCGCCGCCAGCGACGTAACCGATAGATGTCTGACGCGAATGTCCAAGGAATGCCCCTTCTGTGGTCGGCTGGGCACGGGCAGACGACGTCCAGGCGCGGGCCCGATTCGCCCCGTCCCTGGAGTCCGGACGAACCCCACCCGATCTGCCCCAGGGTCCGTCTGCCGCCATGTCCTACGGTGAGCCGCCCGGCCTGTCAACGATGAGTTTGCAGACCACGTGCAAGCCCATTGACCACCCGCGCAGCGCGCCATAGGTTCTTCGCACGGTCACGGCAGGTTTCTGTAGTCCGTGATCGAAGAGGAGGTCTGAAAGGCCCTGCGGGAGTGCGGCGGTTGGTATGCCCGAGCCGGTCATCGGCTGCGCCGCACAAGCGGGCCGCCCGCAGGCGCCGTGTGGAAAGGAGCCGCGTTGACCGTGGAACCCAGACGGAACGTACGGGCGGGAGCCCTAGCTCAAGCCGCCACCGGTGGAGGGCTGCGAGGCGCCTCTATCGCCCTGACCGTCGTGGCCGCGATGCTGGCCGCCCTGCTGCCGCTCAACATGGTCGAGGCCCAGGAGCCCGACAAGGTCCAGAACCTGACTGCCGAGCAGCAGGAGGGGTTCGTCACGCTGCGCTGGAGCCCGCTCGAGGGAGCGGCGCAGTACGAGATCGAGCGCACCCCAGTTGATGAGAGCAACGAGCCGACCGGCGAGCCCGCCATCGAGGGCATCTGGCGACCGAACCGCCAGGTCACCCAGGACGTGCCGACCTTCGCAGACGCCGGCTTCGTGCCGGGTGAGCGCTACCGCTGGCGCGTTCGCGGTGTGAGCAGCGCGTTCGCCAACGTGCTGACGATCGACGCGCCGTCCTCGGCGGCCGGTCGCTACGACATGACGAACTCGACCTTCGGACCCGCCTTCACCACCACCGCCCTGAGCGGGGCGATCGTCCTGGCGAACGATGGCAGCGAGAACCCGACGCTTGGCTGCGGACCGCTGATCGGCTTCCCGGCGGGTGCGATCGCCCTGGTCGACCGGGGCAGCTGCAACTTCACCGTGAAGGTCGCCAACGCGCAGGCGGCGGGGGCCACGGCGGTGATCATCGTCAACGACCGCGGCGGCAACCCCACCAACCCGACCGGCACGGACCCGACGATCACCATCCCCTCGGGGATGATCTCGCAGGACGACGGCACCGCCATCAAGGCGGGCCTGCCCGCGACCGGATCGGTTCGCAGCGCCGCCATGGAGTGGTCCGACCCCGTGTTCGGTACGACGATTCCGCAGTGGGGGGATCCGTCGGATCCGAATGAGGGTATGCGTACTCAGTGGGAGCAGACGCTGGGGGCGCAGTACACGAGTGATGTGAATGAGTACGCGTACACGGATGCGATTGCTCAGGCGAGTGATCGCATGCGGTATGTGGAGATCGCTCGTACGCGTCAGGGTCGTCCGGTGAACCTGTTGATCTTCGGTTATCCGTCGCCGCCGGAGACGGCGGAGGAGATCGCCGAGGGTGCTGCGGCGATGATCAACTGCAATGTTCACGGCAATGAGCCGTCGAGCCGTGAGGCTTGCTTCATCATGGCGCGGCAGCTGGCGTTCTCGGATGATCCGCGGATCATCGACATCTTGTCGAACATGACGGTGCTGATGGTGCCGTCGATCAATGCGGATGGTCGTGCGAACAACACGCGTGGGAACACGACGGGTCAGGATCTGAACCGTGACCACTCGCTGTTGCGGCAGCCGGAGACCTTCGGGTTTGCGCAGGCGTTGCGTGATTATGACGCTGAGGCGGCCTTTGATGGGCATGAGTTCGGCAACCAGAACGCTGGTGATCTGCCGGTGCTGATGCCGCGTCATCTGAACGTGCCGCAGGAGATCTTCGATCGGTCGAAGTCGATGATCGAGGACTTCTTCTACGTGCGTGGTTCGGAGGAGGGCTGGTGGTACTGCCCGTACGGCTGCCAGGGCGGCGGCAACGTGGGGCTCAGCCAGGAGACGATCCTCCGCAACACGCTGGGTCTGAAGAACACGGTGGCGTCGCTGCTGGAGGCTCGTAGCTCTGGTGGGCCGACGCGTCCGGATGAGAGCACGCAGGAGAACCGTCGTCGTAAGACGTACTCGGCGATGTTCACCTACCACGAGTTCCTGGACTGGGTGCGTGCGAACCAGGATGAGCTGGTGCAGGGCAAGAAGGACGCTGCCGAGTGGCAGAAGTCCAACACCGGCCCGGTCGTGGCCCGCGGTTCGCGCGAGGTCCCGGCCTTCCCCGCCCCGCATCCGGGCGAGGCTCCGCCGCCCACGGACGCCCCGGTGGGGCTGATGGAGGAGCCGCCGTGCGGTTACCTGCTCTCCGAGGAGCAGTACAAGACCGTGCTCGCTGACAGCGCGCCGGGCTTCCCGACGACGGTTGAGGATCGCCTGGCCGCGCATGGCATCCGTGTGGATGCACGTGCCAGCGACTACCTGGTCCCCATGGCCCAGCCCTTCCGCGGCTTGATCGTGCCCCTGCTCGATGAGGGAGCGCCGGAGCCGATGACCGTGGGCGAGCGCTTGTTCGATGAGGCTGTGTGCCACTCGAGCTTCGGCACTGCCACGGATCTGCTGGATGAGCTGGTGGCCGCTGGTGGGATCACGGAGGGTCTGGAGGGCAAGGTGCGCCATGCTCTGGCTCAGGCGCAGTCCTGGCTTGAGCTGGGCAAGCCCAACTACCTGGCGATGACCCACATCGATCGTGCGGTTCACCTGCTGCTGTGGCAGGCGGACGTGATCGAGGACAAGGACAAGCCGAACCAGGGTGACCCGGAGGGTCTGCGTGCCCTGGCCGCGGCCCTGCTCGCGCTCAAGGCGACCTACGTGCCAGGCGCGTAGCGCCACGAGGCGCGGCAGCATCTGAAGAGGGGCGCCCGAGCGGCGCCCCTCTTCGCTGTGGGGGCTAGCTCACAGCGCCAGCACAACAGCAATCTGCATCGTCAATGCCAATAACAATTCGCATTGACCGATCATTGACTGCCTCGAAGCCCCCGGCATAACGTCTGCGCGGCGCCTGGCGCACGTTCCTCCAGCCTTCCGGCGCCAATCGGTCAAATGGCTGTGTTGCGGGCTAGTCGTGATAGTTCGGCGACTTGTAGCTGAAGCGGTTGTAGTGCCTGCAGTTGTCGCACCGCTGCAACGACCGGTAACCCGGACCCCCAACACGCAAGACCGGGGTCAGGACGACTCCGGAAAGGAGAACCCTTGAACGTCGGAACGAGTGGGATTGGGCTAGCGCCGCGCGCTGGCTCCCGCGGCCGGGCGCGCCTAGCGCTGCTCTTGGTCGCGGGCATGCTCCTGACGCTGCTGCCTGTCGGCGTGCAAGCACAGGCCGAGGAGGCGGCGAGCCAGGTCACCGGGCTCACCGCCGAGCAGCAGGAGGGCTTCGTCACCCTGCGCTGGGACCCAGTCGATGGGGCCGTCCAGTACGAGATCGAGCGCACCCCAGTTGATGAGAGCAACGAGCCGACCGGCGCCTCGTCGATCGAGGGCATCTGGCGGCCGAGCCGGCAGATCCCGGAGGTAGAGCAGCCGACCTTCGCCGAGTCCGGCTTCGTACCCGGAGAGCGCTACCGCTGGCGCGTGCGCGCCGTCAACAGCACCCTCCCGAACCTGCTGACCGTCGACGCGCCATCATCGGCCGCCGGTCAGTACGGCATGACCCAGGCGACCTTCGGTCCGACCTTCGCCTCGGCGAACGTCTCCGGCCCGATCGTCCTCGTCAACGACGGCAGCGCGAACCCGACCCAGGGCTGCCAGCCGCTGATCGACTTCCCGGCGGGTGCGATCGCCCTCGTCGACCGCGGCTGCACCTTCACGACCGCCGCGGCCAACGCGCAGGCGGCCGGCGCGATCGCCCTGATCATCGCCAACAACGTCGCCAGCGCCCCGACGAACCCGACGGGCACCGCGCCGGGCGTCACGATCCCGGTCGGGATGATCTCCCAGGCGGACGGCGCCGCGCTGAAGGCCGGCCTTCCCGCCACGGGGAGCGTCGGCAGCAGCGCCGGTCCGTTCTCGGAGCCGGTGTTCGGTACGACGATTCCGCAGTGGGGGGATCCGTCGGATCCGAATGAGGGTATGCGTACTCAGTGGGAGCAGACGCTGGGGGCGCAGTACACGAGTGATGTGAATGAGTACGCGTACACGGATGCGATTGCTCAGGCGAGTGATCGCATGCGGTATGTGGAGATCGCTCGTACGCGTCAGGGTCGTCCGGTGAACCTGTTGATCTTCGGTTATCCGTCGCCGCCGGAGACGGCGGAGGAGATCGCCGAGGGTGCTGCGGCGATGATCAACTGCAATGTTCACGGCAATGAGCCGTCGAGCCGTGAGGCTTGCTTCATCATGGCGCGGCAGCTGGCGTTCTCGGATGATCCGCGGATCATCGACATCTTGTCGAACATGACGGTGCTGATGGTGCCGTCGATCAATGCGGATGGTCGTGCGAACAACACGCGTGGGAACACGACGGGTCAGGATCTGAACCGTGACCACTCGCTGTTGCGGCAGCCGGAGACCTTCGGGTTTGCGCAGGCGTTGCGTGATTATGACGCTGAGGCGGCCTTTGATGGGCATGAGTTCGGCAACCAGAACGCTGGTGATCTGCCGGTGCTGATGCCGCGTCATCTGAACGTGCCGCAGGAGATCTTCGATCGGTCGAAGTCGATGATCGAGGACTTCTTCTACGTGCGTGGTTCGGAGGAGGGCTGGTGGTACTGCCCGTACGGCTGCCAGGGCGGCGGCAACGTGGGGCTCAGCCAGGAGACGATCCTCCGCAACACGCTGGGTCTGAAGAACACGGTGGCGTCGCTGCTGGAGGCTCGTAGCTCTGGTGGGCCGACGCGTCCGGATGAGAGCACGCAGGAGAACCGTCGTCGTAAGACGTACTCGGCGATGTTCACCTACCACGAGTTCCTGGACTGGGTGCGTGCGAACCAGGATGAGCTGGTGCAGGGCAAGAAGGACGCTGCCGAGTGGCAGAAGTCCAACACCGGCCCGGTCGTGGCCCGCGGTTCGCGCGAGGTCCCGGCCTTCCCCGCCCCGCATCCGGGCGAGGCTCCGCCGCCCACGGACGCCCCGGTGGGGCTGATGGAGGAGCCGCCGTGCGGTTACCTGCTCTCCGAGGAGCAGTACAAGACCGTGCTCGCTGACAGCGCGCCGGGCTTCCCGACGACGGTTGAGGATCGCCTGGCCGCGCATGGCATCCGTGTGGATGCACGTGCCAGCGACTACCTGGTCCCCATGGCCCAGCCCTTCCGCGGCTTGATCGTGCCCCTGCTCGATGAGGGAGCGCCGGAGCCGATGACCGTGGGCGAGCGCTTGTTCGATGAGGCTGTGTGCCACTCGAGCTTCGGCACTGCCACGGATCTGCTGGATGAGCTGGTGGCCGCTGGTGGGATCACGGAGGGTCTGGAGGGCAAGGTGCGCCATGCTCTGGCTCAGGCGCAGTCCTGGCTTGAGCTGGGCAAGCCCAACTACCTGGCGATGACCCACATCGATCGTGCGGTTCACCTGCTGCTGTGGCAGGCGGACGTGATCGAGGACAAGGACAAGCCGAACCAGGGTGACCCGGAGGGTCTGCGTGCCCTGGCCGCGGCCCTGCTCGCGCTCAAGGCGACCTACGTCCCGGGCAGCTAGCAGGCAGAGACGAGGAAGGGGGCGCCCGTCGGGCGCCCCCTTTCCGTTGCTCGAGCGTCTAGTTGAAGACCGGGGAGTCCGGCGAGGCCGGCGGGGGCGCCTCGCCCAGGACTCCGCTGATCACGTGGACGCGCGCGTTGGCGGCCTGGTAGTCGCCGCACTCCACGAACGCGTGGCCATCGAAGGAGACCAGCCCGTCCTCGCTCGGCTCGATGGTGATCTCCTCACCTGCGAGCGATGTCACGGTTCCGGCCTCGCGCAGCTCCGCGAGCGTCATCGCGCCCGGGATGATGTGGTGCTCGATGACGCCCTTCAGCTCGTCCGGGCGGAACAGCATCAGGTCGTCCATCGTGTCCTCGTCGACGAACTCCTCGAAGGCCTCGATCGTCGGCGCGAGGACCGTCACGCCCTCGGATTCCCGCAGCTCGTCGTCCAGACCCGCGGCGCGCACGGCGCCCTCGAAGGTCTGGAGGTCGGGGATCCAGGTCAGCACGACATCGGCGGGCTCATCAGCGATCTGGGTGGGACCACCCGGCTCCTCGCCCTTGGGGAGGTTCTCGCACAGCGGCCCGATGACGATGTCGTCACGCGGGGCCGTCAGCGCGTCGAACTCGCCCGGGTCCGACGCGACGGCGGTGGGGGAGGGGTCGCCGGCGACCGCGTCCTCGCCGGTCTCATCGCCTCCGCCGCAGCCGGACACGGTCAGTGCCAGCGCGGCGGCGACCGCGCCCCAGCGTCTCAAGCTCTCGTAGGTCATCTCTGTGGACTCCTGCCCGCACGCGGCGCTGCCCGACGCAGCGCGGCCGCGAGTCTGTGTCAGGTGGGCACGGCATGCAAACACCTGCCGCAAGCCGCTCGTGGCGGCTCCCCAACCCTTCGATGCTGTATTGGACGTGGATGTCAGCCAAGAACAACATCCAGGCGGGTCGGCGCAGGTAGGGTGAGGCGCCATGAAAGACCCTTCCGGCGGGGCCTCTCCCGCAGCACGTCCAACCACGTCCCGGCGCCTGATCGCGGCATCCGTGGCGGCTGCCATCCTGGCTGCCTGCTCCGGTGGCGGCGACGCAAGCGAGGACGCCGCGCCGACCGCCAGCCCAGGCGCGGTGACGGCCGAGTCGACGCCGAACGCCGCGCCGGACGCAGCGCCCGATGCGGCGGCTGAGCCGCTGTACAGCGAGGCCGACATGGCCTATCTGGAGGACATGATCCTCCACCACGAGCAGGCGCTCGAGCTCGCGGCGCTGGTGCCGGCCCGCACCGAGCGCGAGGAGCTTCTCCGCTACGCCGAGGACGTCGAGGCGGTCCAGTCGGCGGAGATCGAGCTCATGTACCAGTTCCTGGACGAGGCCATGGCAGAGCGCGGTGGCGCGAAGGTTCACGCCGACCACGGCGATCACGGCGCCGGGATGCTCACCGACGACGAGATCGTCGCGATGGCCAGCACCAGCGGCGAGGAGTTCGAGCGTCAGTTCCTCGAGGGGATGATCCGCCACCACCAGGGCGCCCTGGAGATGGCCGAGGAGCAGATGGCCAGTGACAGCCGCAGTCTCGGCCTGGCTGAGCTCGCCCAGCACATCGTCGAGGACCAGACCTATGAGATCGGTCTGATGCTGTCCTGGCTGCGCGAGTGGGGGCTCAGCGAGGACGGCGGCGAGGATGGCGCCACCGCTGCCGCCAGCGAGGACACCGGCCGCTAGGACCTTCCGGTGCAGAGGGGGCCGCCAGACGGCGGCCCCCCCTGATCTGGACTGCGCTCCGGAGCTCAGTCTCGGGCGCCCAGCTCGCCGATCCCGTAGGTGGCCAGCTGGTCCCCGAACAGGTCGGCGAGGGTTTCACCCTCGGGCCATGCGCTGGCCGCAGAGCCCAGCGCGCTGAAGCCGCGCTCGGCCGAAGAGGTGTCGACCGGCTCGAGCTCGAGCGCGTCTCCCAGGTTGGAGTTGCCCTCCAGGAACTCGATGCGTGAGACCGGTCCACGGCGCGGGCCGGTGTACTCGAGCACGTACAGGCCGTTGCGAACGTCCAAGACGTAGATCAGCCCGTCCGAGACGATCGGATAGCTCCACATGACGACCTTGTCGAGCCCCTCGGACAGCGCCGGGTCCTCGGTCGCGACCTCGCGCAGCGGCTGTGGCTTGAACTTGCCGACACGACGCAGGTCGGTCGGGTCGGTGAGGTCGATGGCCTCAAGCCCTGCCGAGTGCCAGGTGACGAAGGCGAGGTTGTTCGTCAGAGTCGGGTTATGTGCGGAGAAGCTCGTGTAGCGCGTGTTCGCGGGGTCTCGGCCCGCGGGTGTGTCGCAGTAGCTCTCCTCGTTCTCCTCGGCGCGGAACTCTCCGATCACCTCGGGCTGCTCGGGATCTGAGATGTCGATCGTGCGCACCCAGCCCCACGGGCAGCCGTGCTGCGAGCCGAGGGCGTCGCCGTAGACCTCATCGGTGATGAAGGCGACGTCCGTGCCGAAGATCGGAACGGAGCTGTGCGCACCGGGGTTCGACCACGCGACGCGGTTCTCGGGTGGGGTCTTGTAGGTGATCTGCGCGTCGGGCAGGCCGGCAGCCACCTCGGAGGAGTCGAGCAGCAGGTAGCCGGCGCCCAGGAACGACAGGTGCACCTCGGTGCCGTCATTGGACACCCCGATCGAGTGCAGGCGCCGGTCCTCGTTGGTTCCGTCGGGCAGACGACGGCGCGGGAAGTCTGCGACCCACGTGATCTCGGGGAACTCGCCCTCTCTGACCCGTGACAGGTCGGTGACGCGCAGGCTGGGCTGCGTCTGGGAGGACACGACCGTGGTCCAGTACAGCAGCGCGCGCTCGTCCGGCTGCGCCGGGTCCACCCACAGGTACATCTCGTGCGGCGTCTGGCTCGGCTGGTAGGTGGCGACCAGCTTCGGAGCGGTCGCGTTCTCGCCGCCGATGTCGAAGAAGGTGAAGCGCGACGGGACGTTGCGGTTGGCGCAGTCGTGGATGGATGCGCTGCAGCGGAAGTTCATGACTATCAGCAGGTCCTGCTGCGGCCACACGCGCAGCTCTCGGCTGGTCTCGGCGACCAGCGCGGCGTCCGGCGGGCCGATCTCTCCGACCACCTCAGGGTCGACCGGATCCGAGACGTCCACCACCAGGATCCCGGGGTGCGGGTGGTCGTCCTGCCCGTCGGTGCGGTTGCCGACGTAGATGTAGTCGCCGTGCTTGGCGATGGCCGCGTTCATGCCGCGGTAGTGGAGGGGGTCGTGGCCGATCAGGCGGAAGCCGTCCGCGATCTGGGGGGTGAGGTCGCGGACGAGGTCGCGGATGGCCTGGGCGAGCGCGCGCAAACCGTCGGCGTCTCCCTGGTTCGGCTTGCCGCTCTCGACGACCCCGGCCTGCCACTCGAGCAGGTGGATCGCGCGGTCGAGGTGGCTCATCGCCGGGCCGCGCCGATTCACATCCCGGTACCAGCTGTCGAACGTGTCGAGCGCCCGCCGGACCTTGGCCTCAAGCCCTTGGGTGATCCCCTTGGCCTGCACCAGGGCGTCCAGCTCGGCGCGGATGCCGCTCGTGTCCTCGACGTCGGGGCTGGAGTCAGGGGGTTGATCTTGGGCGGCCGTGGCCGCTCCCGCTCCGAGCGTCAGGAGCAGGCAGAGGAGAATCCCTACGAATGTGGCAGGTCTGTGCTGTCGCATGCACTCCCTTTCGGTACTTCGGTCGGCATGGGTCCGGCTAGTCCAGGAGGGCCAGTCGGGGGTGCGGAACCTACGGGCGCGCTACCCTCCGTGACAAGGGTTTTCGCGCGCTATGTGCGGGTTGGCGCGCGCAATGCGCGTTCCGCGCCCCCCAAATCGCTCACGTACAGGGCTTGACAGACAAACCGCCCACCCCCAGGCTTGGGTGCAGGGAGTGGAGGCGGTGCCGCTCCCACAAGGCGGTGAGCTGACATGGAGCTGGTGCTCGCGCTCGAGGGCGCGTCTCACAGCGACCCCGTCGAGCTCGACCAGCTGACGGGTCAGCTCCGGCGGCGTCTGCTCGAGCTGGACGTCGACGACGTGCGGGCCGTGCGGACGGACGAGATCCCGCCCGGCGCCAAGCCGGTCGACCCGGTCACCCTGGGCGCTCTGATCGTGACGGCGGGCCCGGCGGTCGTTAAGGCCGTCGGCGACCTCGTCGGCAGGTGGATGGAGAACCGCCCCATCCAGACCGTGAAGCTGACGATCGGCGAGGAGTCCCTCGAGCTGTCCTCGGCCTCCCCCGAGGAGCGCGAGCGTCTCGTCGACCTCTTTGTGGCGCGCAACGCGGGAACGTGATGACGTGGCCCGGCGCGATGCCCTCGTGGTCGCCACCGGCACCTACAGCGATCCGCGCCTGCGCCGGCTGCGCTCGCCCGCTCAGGACGCCGAGGCCATAGGACGCGTTCTGGCGGACCCGCAGATCGGTGACTTCGAGGTCACGAAGGTCATCGACGCCACCGAGTCGCGGCTGCGGCGCGAGCTGCACCGCTTCTTCGCCAACCGCAGCCGGGACGACCTGCTGCTCGTCCACGTCTCCTGCCACGGCGTCAAGGACGACGAGGGTCGGCTCTACTTCGCGGCCACCGACACCTCCGCCGACGAGCTGACCGTCTCCGCCGTGCCCTCCTCCTTCCTGAGCGAGGAGATGGAGCGCTGCCGGGCCCGCACCATCGTCCTGCTGCTGGACTGCTGCTACGCGGGGGCGTTCGCGGCCGGCGCCAAGGGCGATGCCGGCGTGCACCTGAAGGAGAAGCTGGCCGGCAACGGACGCGCCATCCTGACCGCCTCCAACGAGATCGAGTACTCCTGGAGTGACGACAGCCTGAGCGGGCAGCCGCAGCCGTCGGTGTTCACGGCGGCCGTGGTCGAGGGCCTTGAGACGGGCGCGGCAGACCGGGACGGTGACGGGCGGGTGTCGGTCCACGACCTCCATGAGCACGTCACCGAGCGGATGCTCGAGGCCGACCGCAAGCAGACACCCCTGAAGTGGGAGATGGGTATCGAGGGCACCCTGTGCATCGCCAAGGTGCCACCGCCCCGGCGCTCATCCGAGCCGCCGGTCACGCCGGTGACGTCGGTGACCCCGCGGCGCAGGCGCAGGACCGAGACGATCCTGCTGCCGGCCCTTCGGGGCGGGCAGGACAAGCCCGAGCGCTGGCCCTACGTCCTGGCTGCGCTGCTGGTCGCGGCCGTGGTGGTGCTCGGGTTCATCCTCCTGCCCTCCGATGCGGAGCACAGCATCGTGCAGGTCTCGGGCCGGATCGCCTTCACCGACACCGGGATCGACGTCGAGGCGGGCGACGTCCTCACGATCGAGGCCAGCGGGCAGCTGTGCGACGACCTCAACCGCCCAGACCAGTGCTTCGACCCCGAGGGTGTCCCCGACCTCGACAACACCCACCCCGGCGACCCGCACGAGGCCAACCACGCCGCGCTGGTGGGCAGGGTCGACGCGGGCCCCGTGTTTGAGGTTGGGGCGGGCGGGCGCTTCGAGGTCGCCGCGCCGGGGCGGCTGCTGCTGGGCGTGAACGACAGCCCGCTGGACGACAACAGCGGCGGCTATCGCGCCGTGGTCACGATCGAGTGAAGCGCAGACGTCAGGCGCTGCCCACGTCGATCACGCGCACCACCGCGTCGCCCGCCTCGTCGGAGGCGTTGAGGTCAACCTCGGCGGTGATCGCCCAGTCGTGGTGGCCCTCCGGGTCATCCAGGATCTGACGCACCCGCCAGGTCCGGGGTGGGGCGCCGGGCGGGTCGACCTCGACCAGGTGCAGATGGGGACCGCGGGCGTCGGCCCCGGTGCCGATCTCGTGATGCTCGGCGAAGTAGGGCTCCAGCGCCCGCTCCCACGCGTCGGCACCCCAGCCGCTGGTGCCGTCGAGCTGGCCCAGCTCGCTCCAGCGTCGGCGAGCAGCCAGCTCCACTCGGCGGAAGAGGGCGTTGCGGACCAGCACGCGGAAGCCGCGCTCGTTGGCGGTGACGGGGGGTGGGCCCTCGTCGACGGGGGCGGTGACGGCGGCGCCCGGCTCTTCGGCGCTGCGCAGCGACTCCCACTCGTCGAGCAGGCTCGAGTCGGTCTGGCGCACCAGCTCGCCCAGCCACTCCTGCAGGTCGTAGACGCCGTCGGTCTTGGCGTCCTCCGGCACGGTCTGGCGCAGCGCCTTGTAGGCGTCGGCGAGGTAGCGCAGCACCAGGCCCTCGGAACGGGATAGGTTGTAGTAGGCGACGTAGTCCGCGAAGGTCATCGCGCGCTCGTAGAGGTCGCGCGCAACCGACTTGGGGGACAGCTGGTGGTCGGTCACCCAGGGGTGGCTGCTGGCGTAGGCCTCGAAGGCGGTCTCGAGCAGGTCGGCCAGCGGTCGCGGGTGCGTGACGTCCTCGAGGAGCTCCATGCGCTCCTCGTACTCGATCCCCTCGGCCTTCATCGCCGCGACCGCCTCGCCGCGCGCCTTGAACTGCTGGGCCGCCAGCACCTGCCGTGGGTCCTCCAGCGTCGCCTCCAGGACCGACAGCACGTCCAGCGGGTAGCTGGGCGAGTCCGGGTCGAGCAGGTCCAGCGCCGTCACCGCGAACGGCGACAGCGGCTGGTTCAGCGCGAAGTTTGGCTGCAGGTCGACCGTCAGGCGCACCGTCCGCCCGTGCTCGTCGGGGGAATCGAGCCGCTCCACGACACCGGCGGAGACCAGACCGCGGTAGAGCGCGATGGCGCGGCGGATGTGACGCCGCTGCGCCGCCCGGTCCTCGTGGTTGTCCGTCAGCAGCCGCCGCGCGGCCGCGAAGGCATCCCCGGGGCGCTCCAGCAGGTTGAGCAGCATGGAGCTGGTCACCCGGAAGGACGAGGTCAGCGTCTCGGGCGCGGCCGCGACGAGGCGCTCGAAGGTCGCCTCGTTCCAGCTGACGAAGCCCTCGGGCGGGCGCTTCTTGACCACCTTGCGGCGCTTCTTCGGATCATCGCCCGCCTTGGCGAGTGCGCGCTCGTTCTCGACCACGTGCTCGGGCGCCTGCACCACGACGGTGCCGGCGGTGTCGAAGCCGGCCCGGCCCGCGCGCCCGGCGATCTGATGGAACTCGCGGGCCTTGAGGTGGCGGGTCCGCTCGCCGTCGAACTTGCTGAGGCCGGTCAGCAGGACGGTTCGGATCGGCACGTTGATGCCGACGCCGAGCGTGTCGGTGCCGCAGATGACCTTCAGCAGGCCCGCCTGCGCGAGCTGCTCGACCAGCCGTCGGTACTTCGGCAGCATCCCCGCGTGGTGGACGCCGACGCCGTGGCGCACCAGCCGCGACAGCGTCTTTCCGAAGCCGGCCGCGAAGCGGAAGCCACCGATCATCTCGGCGATGGCGTCCTTCTCCTCGCGCGTGCAGATCTTGGCGCTCATGAGCGACTGGGCGCGCTCGACCGCCGCCGCCTGGGTGAAGTGGACGACGTAGATAGGAGCCAGCCCCGTCTGGAGGAGGTCTTCGATCGTCTCGTGGACGGGCGTCTTGACGTAGCGGTAGTCGAGCGGGATGGGGCGCTCCGTCGAGGTCACCAGCGCGGCCGGTCGGCCGGTGCGCCGCAGCAGGTCCTCCTGGAAGTGGGAGACGTCGCCGAGCGTCGCGGACATCAGCAGGAACTGGGCCTGCGGAAGCTCCAGCAGCGGGACCTGCCACGCCCACCCGCGGTCGGGCTCGGAGTAGAAGTGGAACTCGTCCATGACGACCTGGCCGATGTCCGCGTCCGCCCCCTCGCGCAGCGCCAGGTTGGCCAGGATCTCTGCGGTGCAGCAGATGATCGGCGCGTCGGCGTTGACGCTCGCATCGCCGGTCATCATCCCGACGTTCTCGGCGCCGAACAGCTCGACCAGGGCGAAGAACTTCTCGCTCACCTGCGCCTTGATCGGCGCCGTGGAGAAGGTGATGTCGCCGCGGGCCAGAGCCGCGAAGTGGGCGCCCGCGGCGACCAGGCTCTTGCCGGAGCCGGTGGGCGTCGCCAGGATCACGTGCGAGCCGGAGACGACCTCGATCAGGGCCTCCTCCTGCGCGGGGTACAGCGACAGGCCCTGCTCCGACGCCCAGGTGCTGAAGCGGTCGAACAGCTCGTCGGGGTCGGCCGGGCCGTCCGGCAGCAGGTGGAGGAGGCTCGAGCGCGTGGCGCCGAGCGGCGCACCCACTGGTTGCGTCGTGGAGGTCATCTCGGCCCCCATACTGCACGACCGCTCCGTCGGCGGCCGCGGATGGGCCGGAAGCGCTGCTAGCCCGGACTCACCAGCAGCGCGGTCAGCTCCTCGGCGGGCAGCGGCCGCGAGCAGTAGTAGCCCTGGGCCGTGTCGCAGCCGATCTCGACCAGCTGGCGCCACATCGACTCGGTCTCGACACCCTCGGCGACGACCATCAGGCCGAGGTTCTGGCTCAGCTTCACCGTCGCCTCGACGATCACGGCGTCCGGCCCGCCGCTCTCCAGGGCGGAGACCAGACTGCGGTCGATCTTCAGACAGTCGACCGGCAGGCGCGTCAGGACCGCCAGGGACGTGTTGCCGGTGCCGAAGTCGTCGATGGTCAGCATCACCCCGAGCTCGTGCAGCCGCATGGCGACCCGGTGCGCCTGCCTGGGGTTCGACATGATCGTGCGCTCTGTGATCTCCAGCTCAAGCCAGCGCGGCTCGACGTCGTGGGCGCTCAGAAGCTGGGCGATCTGGTCGGGCAGCAGGGGGTCCTGGAGGTCCCGCGCCGCGATGTTCACGGCGATGCGGTGGGGGATGCCCATCGAGCGCAGGACGGTGATCTGCTTGATCGCCGTCTCGAGGACGAAGCCGGTCAGCTCCCGGATCAGCCCCGACTCCTCGGCCAGCGGCACGAACTGGTCGGGTGAGATGAAGCCCCGCTCGGGGTCGTGCCAGCGGACCAGGGCCTCGATGCCGTCCACCGATCCGTCGTCCAGCCGCAGCTTCGGCTGGTAGTGCAGCTCGAGACCGCCGTCGGCGAGCGCCTGACGCAGCCGTGACAGGCGCGTGATGCGGTGCTCGCCCTGCTCGAAGCGGCGCGGCTCGTGCAGCTCCCACCCGCTCTTGAGCCGCTTGGCCTCGAACATGGCGGCGTCGGCGTAGGTGATGAGGGCCCCCGGGTCGACGCCGTGTGCGGGGACCAGGGCGACGCCGACGCTGGCCTCGAGCCCCATCACCAGATGGCCGTAGGGGAGCGGCTCGTGGATGGTCGAGCGGATCTGACGCGCCACCTCGATCGCGTGCTCTTGGCCGTCGACCGGGTTCAGGACCACCCCGAACTCGTCGCCCCCTAGGCGGGCCACCGTGTCGACGTTGCGCAGGACGTGGGTGAGCCGCTCGGCCAGGGTCTGGAGCACCTCGTCGCCCGCGCGGTGCCCGAGGGTGTCGTTGACGTTCTTGAAGTCGTCGACATCGAGGATGAGCACCGCGGCCTGGTCACCGGTGCGCTGCGCTGTCAGGGCCGCCTGGTGGACGCGATCTTCGAACAGCGCCCGGTTGGGGAGGCCGGTCAGGCCGTCGTGCAGGGCCTCGTGCGCGCGCCGCAGCATGACATCCATGGCGCGGTAGATGATCCCCATCGGCACCGCGAACAGCGGCAGCAGGAGGACGTGCACCTCGGCCGTCGCCACGACGATGGGTGACATGCTGAGGAGAACGCCGGTCCACAGCGCCTGGGGGCCGAGGTCGCGGCGCAGCAGCGTCGAGGGGGACACGTTGCTGGCCAGGGCGACAGCGGCGCCGCTGAGCACGAAGTTGGTCAGGAAGAACGCGAGCGCGGCCACCAGGATGGCGACCGCGCCCGTCTGCTCGAGGGGAAACGGCGGTTCGCCCGTACGCGGGACGACCAGCTGCATCGAGAGGCCGGCGGCGATGACCGAGAGGGTCAGCTGCGCGGCGTTGAACACCGCCTTCTGGGCGGTCTTGCGCTGCAGGAGGTCGTGCAGCACCGAGCCCAGCACGAGCGGGATGATCGCCTCGGTGCCACCGAGCCACAGCAGGATGGCGAAGGCGAAGGTGGTCGATACGGTGAGCAGTCCCTCGCGCCCGTTGCGGATGACCCGTAGGGGCACGACCTCGGAGACGACGACGAAGGTGGCGAGCAGCAGGAAGTCGAGGGAGTCGACCCGGGTTGGGGTGGGGTCCAGGAAGGCCACCACGACGAATCCCCCCATCGCGACAACCACGACCAGCGCGATGTAGGCCCGGAGCAGGGGGCTCCCGGAGGGACGTTCAGTGGGTGCTCTGCCGGTTCTGCTCACCCACGCCTCTCCTCCGGGGCCGGCAGCGATCCGTGGGGGACTCCTACCCTCCTGGCGTCGAGTGCCTGGGTGACGAGCGCTACGGCTCGTCACCTCAGGTCACATCCTAGTCACCACTTGAGCGGAGCGCCTAGCACCAGGACGCCGGCCGCGATGGTGGACAGGGTGGTCAGGAGGCGGAAGACGTGGCGGTTCATTCGGGGGGCTCCTTCTAGACGTGGCGCTTGGGCACTCCCCCAGAGAGGGAGCGCCGCGGGTCGCGTCCCTTGCCGATGCTGCCTGGCGCCGGACGCACCCTTGTTCTCGGCAGGAGCGGGCGGAAAGTTGAGCACAGATTCCTGGTCGTTCGGACCCTGAAACCATGTTCAACGGCCGTGCTGACATGCCGATCAACGTCGGGATCCCCCTTCCATCGGCCCCTTGGAGGCTGCTGTGATACTGCTGCTCGCCGTCGTGGTCGGAGCCCTGACCGCCCCGCTGCTCGGAGGCCGCCTGTCGGCCCTGTCTGAGGTGCGCCTCGGCGGCCAGCCACTGCTGGCCGCGGCCGTCCTGCTCCAGCTGGGCGCCGCCGGCGCGCATGCCCTCCCGGAGGGCTGGCTGCGTGCGGCGCACCTCGGCTCTTACGTGCTCGCGGCTGCGTTCGTGTGGGCGAACCGCGACCTGCGAGGCGTCGTGCTGCTGGGCATCGGCGGGGCGCTCAACGCCGCGGCCATCGCTGCCAACGGCGGTGTCATGCCGGCCTCGCCCCGGGCGGTCGCCACCGCGGGCCTCACCCACGTCGCCGGCCGCGCTCACAACTCCGCCGTCGTGGAGGGCGCCGACCTGGCGTTCCTCGGCGACGTGTTCGCCCTCCCCGCCGGCATGCCCATGGCCAACGTCTTCAGCGTCGGGGACATCATCCTGTTCGCGGCCGGCGTCCTGATCATCCACGGCCTCACCGGCGCGTCAGCGCTGCGCCCGCGGCCGAGCCTGCGGCCCGTCGGCGTGGCGCTGTAGCGGCGACCGCTACAGGTCGCGGCGACCGAACCAGCGCAGCGCCAGGAGCAGGCAGCCGACCAGCAGGAGGCCCGCCCAGGCGATCATCGTCGGCGCCGGCGGCGCGCCGCCGAAGAACGGGATCTCGCCACCGGTCTGGGCCAGCAGCAGGGCCGACTGGCTGTAGTAGGAGGCACCGCGCCACAGGGCGTCCGATGGCATCACCAGGCTCACGAAGATGCCGAGGTTCGTCATCGCGGTGTTGCCGAGGGCGTCGCCGATGGTCTCGATGAAACCGCCGATCCACGCCACGGAGAAGAGGCAGAAGACGGCGACACCGCTGGCGACGGTCGACAGCCTGGTGGATGCGAGCAGTGCGACGGTGAGCAGCAGCACGGCCTCGAAGACCAGGAGCAGCAGCGCCAGCGTGGCCGACTGCGGTGAGTAGTCGGCGATCAGCATCGCGATGCCGGTGATGGTGGCGCCCATGACCAGCACGTAGGTGGTCAGCAGGAGCGCGAGGCCCGCC
The DNA here is from genome assembly GCA_964629825.1 of uncultured Actinomycetota bacterium. Taxonomy (GTDB): domain Bacteria; phylum Actinomycetota; class Nitriliruptoria; order Euzebyales; family Egibacteraceae; genus CAZVUW01. Next base: position 5,249 of record CAZVUW010000035.1, on the reverse strand, counting down.
CAGCGGCCCAGCAGGTAGGCCCTGCGGGTGATCGGGCGCGCGAGCAGCGCGTGCAGCGCGCCGGAGTCCAGGTCGGAGGACACCGCTCCGGCGCCGATCAGCAGGGCGAGGAACGCCGTCAGGAAGTGCAGCGCATACAGGGCCAGCGACGCCAGCGCGGAGGCTGCGGCTGCGTCGAGGATGCCGGAGTCGGCGGCGTTTTGCAGGAGCAGCAGCCCGGTGCTGAACAGCGCGACGAAGGCGACGCTGAGCATCACGGCGGCCAGCACCAGGCGGCGGCTCACGGCCTCCCGAAGGGTCAGCCGGGCGATGATCAGCCAGCCGGCCCGCGGCGGTGCGAGCGCGGCCTCGTTGAGCGCGCTCACTGGTCGCTGTCCGTGATCATCTGCACGTAGGCCTCCTCCAGGGAGCGCCGGGGGGCGGTCAGCTCGAGCAGGCGCCGGCCTGACCCAACCACGGCGGCGGCGACCTCGGCGGCGTCGTCCGCGTGCGGGACGTGGACCGCCAGCAGGTCCGGGCCGATGACCCGCACCTGCCCGAACCGGGCGAGCGCGGACGCTAGCGCGGGGTCGGCCACATCGACCCGGACGCGCAGCACCGCACCTGACGGCGCCAGCTCGTCCAGGCGACCGCTCCAGCGGACGACGCCGCGATCCAGCACCACGACCCGGTGGCACACGCTCTCCACCTCGGCCAGCAGATGGGAGTTGAGCAGCACCGCCGTGCCCTGCCGGGTCAGCTCGGCGATGACCTCGCGGACCATCCGACGCCCGAGCGGGTCGAGCGCCGAGGTCGGCTCGTCGAGCACCACCAGGTCGGGACGGCCGAGGATCGCCTGGGCGAGCCCGAGCCGCTGGCTCATGCCCTTCGAGTAGCCGCGCACGCGCTCGGCGCCGCGGCCGGCGAGCCCGACGCGCTCGAGCACCTCGTCGATGCGGCGGGGGCTCTCGGCCGGGTCGAGGCCCGCGAGCTGTGCGTGCAGCTCGAGGACCTGGCGGCCGGTGAGCCAGTCGGGGAAGCGGAAGAGCTCCGGCAGGTAGCCCAGGCGCGCTCGGGCGCGCGGGTCGGTGGGGGAGCGGCCGAACAGCTCGACGGATCCGCCGGTCGGCCTGACCAGGCCGACCAGCGCCTTGACCGTGGTCGTCTTGCCAGCCCCGTTGGGGCCGAGCAGGCCCACCGCCTCGCCGGGACGCACGTCCAACGACACGTCGCGGACCGCGACCACGTCGCCGTAGATCTTGTTGAGGGCGCGGACTGCGGCGACGGCGGCGCGCTCCTGGCGGGACGCCGCCGGGCTGGCCTGCTCGGCCGTTGTCACCGCACCAGGTCGGCGGCGAGCCGCCGGGCGGTGTCCTCGTCGATCAGGCCGCCAACGCCGTGGACCCAGCCGTCGCTCTGCCACAGGATCGCGCTGCCGATCCCGCTGGTGCCGCGGAGGGCGACCGCGGGAGTGCCCTCGACATCGATCTCGGTCCAATCGATCTCATCGGTGGGTATCGGCAGCGGCAGGGTCGAGCGCCAGTCCTCGATGCCGGCCAGCTGGGCGCGGACGGACGGCGGCAGGCCCGGCAAGTCGAGGAGGAACTCGCGCACCTCCTCGAGCGGGACCGGTCCCTGCGCCTCGGCGGTCACCAGGTCCGACTGGCCGACGACCAGCCGCTCGAAGCTCTGCGAGTGATAGGCCACGAACACCGCGGCGGGGACATCGACGACCAGGGTGGTCTCGCCGAGGCCCTCGGGGATCTCGAGCACGCCGCCGTTGTCGGCGAGCCAGCTCTCCACCGAGGCGCGGTCGAAGTCGAGCCGCACCGTGCTCGGTGGCGAGTACAGCACCTGCGGCTGAGGGTCGAAGCCGCTCGGCAGCAGCGCGGGGTTCGGCAGCGTGATCGCGGCGCCCAGCCGCTCCTCGGCGGTGGCGACGTCGGGCAGACCCTCCATCATCCCGATGTCCCCGGTCGTCTCGATGGTGCCGAGCGCGCCGAGGACGTCGAAGGAGCCGAACGCTGTCTGGGGATCGATCTCGACCACCGTTATGCGCTCGCTGCGGAACTGGGCGAGGAAGTCGGCGGCCGCCTCGCGTCCCGCCGGGGTCGCCACGATCCCGACTGCGATCGTCACCACCGCCGCCGCAGCGGCGAAGCGCTGCCGGGCGCTGCGCCGCCGGGCGCGGCGCACAGCTGCGAGGTCTGTGGTCCTGGCGGCTGCGCCAGCGGCTGCCGGCGCTGAGGCCGTGCTGGTGATCGACGGGCTGCCGGCGGCGTTTAGCAGCTCGATCGCGGCCGCCGCGAAGGCGGCGTCGTCGCGCAGGCCGGCCAGCTCCTCCTGGCAGCGCGGGCAGGCGCTGGCGTGCTCGGCCGTGCCGGTCGGGGCCTCGTCATCGAGCAGCGCTCGCAGCAGGCCGGTGTCTGGGCAGGCGCTCACGTGGTTCCTCCGGGGCTCTCGAGCAGTTGCATGTAGTTGGCGCGCAGCGCCTTCTCGCCGCGGGCCAGCAGCACGCCGACCGACCCGACCGCGCACTCCGCGGCGGTGGCGATCTCGGCGTAGCTGTGGCCGTCGGCGCGCAGCAGCACGACCGTCGCCTGACGCTCCGGCAGCAGGGCGAGCGCGCGGCGGACGCGCTCGCGCTCCTCGCGCGCCAGCACCTCGGTGAGGGGGCTGTCCTGGGTGGCATCGCCCGGCTCGAGCCGGCCGGCTCGCTCGGTGCGCTCGCGGGCGCGCCGCTCCCCGCGCGCCCGGTTCAGGGCGCCGTTCACCGTCACACGTCGCAGCCAGGCGGCGACCTCGTCGTCGGGTCGCTCCAGCACGGCGTCACCGGACAGCTTGACGAAGGCGTCTTGGACGACCTCCTCGGCGCGGTCGTGATCGCCCAGGACACGTCCGGCAAGCCTCAGAAGGGCCGGGCGCAGACGGTGGAACAGCTCCTCGAACCGCGCCGTGCTGCGCTCTGTCGCCACCTGCAACGACCACTCCTCGCTCGTGGTGCTCTAACGCCTAGAACACCGCCCGAGCGCCGTTTGCTACAGGTCCGCCGCAGATCAGGTCTTGGCGACCATGGTGAGGACGTCGTAGGTGGCGACGACCTCGTCGCGCTGGTTGGTCACCAGGGCGTCCCAGCGGACCTCCCCGTAGTCGGCGTTGGGCCGCGGCGAGACCTGCTTGGCGGTCAGGGCGACGGTCAGCTCGTCGCCGGGGCTGACGGGGGTGAGGAAGCGCAGCCCGTCGATCCCGTAGTTGGCCAGGACCGGACCCGGGTCGGGGTCGACGAACAGGCCGGCCGCCAGGGACAGCACCAGGTAGCCGTGGGCCACCCGGCCCGGGAAGAACGGGTTGGCCGCGGCGGCCTCCTCGTCCATGTGGGCGTAGAAGGTGTCGCCGGTGAACTCGGCGAAGTGCTCGATGTCCTCGAGCGTGACCGTGCGCGGCCCGGCGATGACGGTGTCGCCGATGCGCAGCTCGGCCAGGCTCTTGCGGAACGGGTGCACGTCGTCCTGGAGGCGCCGCGAGCCGGCGGTCCAGCGCCCGCCGATGGCGGTGATCATGTCCGGCGACCCCTGCACCGCGGTCCGCTGCATGTGGTGCAGGACACCGCGGATGCCGCCGAGCTCCTCGCCGCCCCCCGCGCGACCGGGGCCGCCGTGCACCAGCACCGGGAGCGGTGAGCCGTGGCCGGTCGACTCCTTGGCGTCGTCGCGGTCGAGCACGAGCATGCGGCCGTGCCAGGCGGCGGCGCCCAGGACCAGCCTCCGCGCGACCTCCTCGTCGTGGGTCACGACCGAGCCGACCAGGCTCCCCTGACCGCGCGCCATGAGCTCCACGGCGTGGTCGAGGTCGTCGTAGCCCATCACCGTGCTCACCGGGCCGAAGGCCTCCACCTGGTGCGGCTCGGCGCGCTCGGCGTCGTCGCAGCGCAGCAGGATCGGCGCCATGAAGGCGCCGCGGTCGGGGTCGCCCTCGACGACGTCGAAGCGCTCGGGGTCGCCGGCGACGATGCGGCCCGCGTCGGCGAGCGCCTTCAGGGAGCGCCGGACCTCCTCGCGCTGCTCAAGGCTCGCCAGCGGGCCGAGGGTCACGCCCTCGGCGGCGGGATGCCCGAGGACGACCTTCTCCTCCAGGCGTGCCCGCGTCGCCTCGATCACATCGTCCATCAGCTCGCGCGGGACGATCGCCCTGCGGATGGCGGTGCACTTCTGCCCGGCCTTGACGGTCATCTCGTGGACCAGCTGGCGCACGTAGAGGTCGAACTCGGGCGTGCCGGGGGTGGCGTCAGGACCCAGGACGGAGCAGTTGAGCGAGTCGGCCTCGACGTTGAAGCGAACGCCCTCGCCGACGACGTTGGGGTGGCTGCCGAGGCGGCGGGCCGTGTCGGCCGAGCCGGTGAACATGACGATGTCCTGGCAGCCCAGGTGGTCGAGCACCCCGCTCGCGCTGCCCGCGAGCAGCTGGACGGAGCCCTCCGGCAGCACACCGGACTCGATCATGCGCCGGAAGGCGAGGTGGGCCAGGTAGGCGGTCTGGCTGGCCGGCTTCACAACCGTCGGCATGCCTGCCAGGAATGCCGGGGCGAGCTTCTCGAGCATGCCCCAGATGGGGAAGTTGAAGGCGTTGATCTGCACCGCCACCCCGTGCAGCGAGGTGTACAGGTGCTGGCCTACGAAGGTGCCGGCCTTGCCGAGCTGCTCGGGTGCGCCGTCAAGGTAGACGGTGTCGTTGGGCAGCTCGCGCCGGCCCTTGCCCGAGTAGCTGAACAACACCCCGATGCCGCCCTCGATGTCGAGGAAGCCGTCCTTGCGGGTGGCTCCGGTGTGCAGGGAGAGCTCGTGCAGCTCCTCCTTGGCGTCGTTCAGCTTGAGCGCCAGCTCCTTCAGCAAGAGCGCGCGCTCGTGGAAGGTGAGCTTGCGCAGGGCCGGCCCGCCGACGGTGCGGGCGTGGTCGAGCATCGTGGCGACGTCGATGCCTGCGCTCGAGATGCGCGCCACGGGCTCTCCCGTGGCGGCGTCGGCGAGGGGGACGCCCTCATCGCTCGGCGCCACCCAGCGTCCTGCGACGTAGCTCTCCAGCAGCGCTGCCATCGATGCCTCCTGAACTAGCTGGTGGGCCGAGCGGTCGCCCCGACCGACCGTTCGGTTAGCTCGGTTAGAGTTCAGCATCGCCGTGCCGCCAACGGCGGTCAAGCCGCCCACGCGCCCAGGCGGCGACAGCGGTAGCGGCCCTAGCAAGCCGCTCAAGTAGCGAAGCGGTAGCGGCCCTAG